>JANXZX010000024.1 GCA_025355325.1 Geobacteraceae bacterium | reverse complement strand
CCTGGTAATTGCAGGTGGATAAACACCAATGTAAGTGCAGAGAATAAGCGATTATTGAGATCGGATAATAAAACAGGTTATAGAGGAATCGTATTTAATAAAAAGAAGAATCTAAAAAAGCCGTGGAGATCGCAAATCAGGTGGAATAACATTACCTATAGATTGGGATATTACTCAATCCCAGAACAAGCCGCCCGCGCATACAATAATTTTGTAATCACACATAAGACAAATCATCCATTAAATATAATCTAATTATGTCACACAACACTCAGAAAAATGAACACGACCTAGACGGCAAAGTTCTTTATATCTCAATGCCAAAACAGGTATCAGAAAAATTCTCATATCGAACATTAGTACTTGAGGTATTCGAGAATAGCTACTCACGCCCCGCCCCTTTTACCTTTAAAAACGGTTATATGGACTGTTTAAAGGACATAAAAACAGGTGATTGGGTCAACGTACAATTCAAATGCTCGGGATGGAAGGGAAAAGGAGAAGGAGAGGAGAAGTATTTTGCAGAGAACATAGGAATCGCTTGTATTAAAGGTTAAAACCATGAAAAGGATAATAGAGCTTTTCTACAAAGGAGTAATGATACTTGCCTTCTTTATATTAAATCAAATAAAAAAGAGGGCACCTGATTTTTTTGGAATTTCGTTAAACTTTCTTGGGCGCAGATATATTAAGGGAAATTCCATTGATTGTCGCCTTGGGGATTGTGTATTTATTCCTCCTGTAATTCCAGATACAATAGATCGTATCGGTATAATTAGAATACGAAAAAAACTTAACATCAAAGGGAAAGATACATTTCCAACTTGGGAATTGGCAGTTGTAGTTTACGGAAATTGTCTTTGTTTTTATCTTAATGATGATCTTTTTAATAGACTTGAATTTATAAAACGTAATTCTATAATTAAAGACTAAATCATGAAAACGACAAACTCACTACCGCATAAAAACAGGACAGTAGCTATTGCTGACGTTGTATTGTTTCCTAAAAGGAGATGTGGAAATACAACACGTATTGTAGATAAGGTTATTCAAGACTTATTTAATGGAAAATTATGTAGAGTTTGTGATGATTATCCCTCAAAGGATGCGCAAAGAAGGATACTTAAAATTATATTGACTCGATTGCAGAGAGAACATCGTCATGTGTACGATAATAATTTATATATGAATGAAGAGATGGTTTGTATATGGCTTGATTTTACAGAATTAAATAAATTATAAAGATTAAATCTCAAACAACATGAATTGGTTTAGCAAAAGAAAAGATCAAGAAACATTAAGTGGAAGGGAACGAGAACTATTATATTATGACACCGTTCCCTTACCAGATGAACAACTCATTGAAGCCCGTGACTCAGCCAAGGTGCAGAGAGGGTATATTCTCCGGTTCTTTAAGAACCACTATGATCACAATTACACACCATTGGAAGTGTATAATTATTTTCGTGGATGCCTCATGCTTAATTCTGTGCGCAGGACTATCACTTGTCTTACTAAAGAGGGAAGATTGATCAAGTGTGATTGGAGCGAGAGACGCATGGGTGGATTTGGAAGAGACAATCGTACGTGGAGGTATCGTAGAGACTATATAAAACCGATAAATTAATGAAAGACTTTCCACGGATGCCACTTATAAAAGCACGAATCATCGCAGAGAGATTTATGACTTATCTAAGTCCTTATTGTTCCAAGATGAACGTAGCAGGAAGTGTAAGAAGAGAGTGTAAAGATGTAGGAGATGTTGAGATTGTTATTATCCCAAAAGATGAATTTTCAATGGGTTTGGCGTTTCCCTTTGGTTATCCTGGATTAACTGTTAATGGCTCGAGATTAAAGAGATTTATCTATCCTGACTCCCAATTGCAATTGGAACTTTATATCACAAATATCCGTGATTGGGGTAGAATATTGGCAATACGAACAGGTAGTGCAGATTTTGCACACACTCAATTAGCAATGAACTGGAATCGTGCTGGGTGGGCGGGAACGGACGAGGGATTGCGCAAAAAGTCTGAATGTATTCATAAATCCACATGGAAGATAAAGCCAGAGTACAAGGCTAATCCGACACTGCCTCCGGTATTCGATACGGAAGAAAACTTCTTTGCATTTATCAATGTTAAGTGGGTGCCTCCACAGGAAAGGGATTGGCACTTTAAGAAATCAGAAACAAGTATCGTATGAAAAAATGTATAGTTCCCGAATGTTTCAGTCCGATTTTTAGCCACGGTTATTGTCAGAGACATCAGTGGCGGAGGTCAGATGAGAAGTATCTGAAGTCACAGGCACGACAGAGAGAGAACAGAAAGGCAAAAATTAGAGGTCCAAAGGTTACTCAATATCCATTAAAATCTTCTGAGTGTTATTCCGGTTTTGGATTTGAGAGCCAAATAGAGATGTTTAAGACACTCTGGGATAACGCAAGTGACAAGCAAGGCAATGTGATGTGTTCTTTCACCGGAGAGCGGTTAAATAAGTTCTACGGCACAGATGTGTGGTATTCTTGCTTCTCCCATGTTCTCCCGAAAGGAAAGTACACTTATTTCCGGCTAAATCCCGAGAATATTCGCATTGTTCTGCCCGACTTTCATAAAATTATTGACCAAGGTACGATAAAGGACAGGGAGGGACACCCGGAATGGAAATGGAAGGAGTGGGATGTATTGGTTCTCCGTATGAAGTTGAAGTATATTGAGTATAAAAGAAAGAATTTGTTATCATAAAACTTAAAAATCGTAAACAATGAAAATTAAAGATTGGTTCACACGTAAGCCTAAACAACCCAAGCCAGTTGAAAAACCTTGGGACGCTAGAGATCACTACAAAATTGTGATGGGACGTTTGTAATTTGTGCAATGAGAGATACAATTTAATGGTTGTGAGGAGGACTGGACCCTAATGGACACTGGTAGAAGGAGTGCCGGAGTTAGCCTATCACGGTGGCATGGATTTAAGTCGGCATTACTTGTACCTGTAGTTGGCAGCAGTGCTAAGTTAGGTTTTCAGTCACGGCACAGTGGCGTTGGAGTTTTGGATTTTTAAAGCGAAGCGAAAGGCAAAAAGAAATGATTATAAAAAGAGAATGGGCAATGCCCGACAGACATACTTTTTTAATTAAACCGATCGGAGGTTTAATTAAAAAATATGTTGGTGATGGATTAGGATGGATTGATCCGTTTGCTGGTGAAAATTCTCCTGCTGAAATTACTAATGATCTTAATCCGCTCAAACCGGCAAAGTTCCATCTGCACGCTAAAGAGTTTGCACTGCAATTAAACGGCATGTATAACGGAGTGTTATTCGATCCTCCATATTCTTTAAGGCAGGTAAAAGAATGTTATGATGCTATCGGGGTGAAGCTATTCCAGGAAGATACTCAGCGATTCCCTCAGAACGTAAAAGAGGTCATTGCGCCAAAGATCAAGCCGGGAGGATATGCAATAACATTCGGTTGGAATAGTCAAGGCTTTGGGCAGAATCTCGGTTTTGAAATGATTGAAGTATTGCTGGTTCCTCATGGTAGAAGCCACAATGACACGATTGTTACAGTAGAGCGGAGAATCAGCGACCTATTCAATCACGGTTTCGGAGAAACCGATGCGGGCGGGGCTTTAAAAATCCAAAACACAGGTTGGGCATTTGTGCCGTAGCATTGCTGCCAAATAGTATATACAACAAACAAACCTAACACTATACAATATAAACAGATTTGGGATATAATCAGACCGTTTTGTAATAAGTAATAATTAAGAAGATGAAAAAGACAGGAATTGAATTAATTGCTCAAGAAAGACAAGAACGATTAGAAAAGCACGGATGGACAGACAAACATGATAGCACTCACGAAAACGAAGAACTTGTAAGGGCTGCTATTTATGCTCTCGACCCGTGTATGGATAACCTTAAGCAACTTGATATTGGATGGGCACACTTTGTTTCAAAAATTGATGACAAGAAAAACCGAATAGATCAGCTGAAAGTTGCTGGTGCTTTAATCGCTGCTGAAATTGACAGGATTAATTCACAAACCAATTAACGGAAAGGGAAAGAAGATGAAATTAATATTTAAGAGACATAAGCATGAATGGCAATCAGGTATTTGTCGTGGCAAAGGTGGTATATCGTCCTTAATTGTAGGCAGGGTGGCTCCTTTTTTGAAAGCATTAGGAGTGTTTTCTATACGAAATTTAATTAAATGTTTGAGAATTGAAAGAAAACCTAACCTCACACAACATGGCAACAGGGTTAATCATAAAACTGAATAATACCACGTAAGAAATGAAAAAGACCAAATTAAGAAAAGTTATTGTGACGTATTGTGATTATTGCGGTAAGGAAATAAATCCTCCATATACCACATTGCGTAATCCTGATAATAAAAACTATGATCTATGCAATGATTATAAAGAGGGAGAGAAAACTTGCCTTGACAAATTCAAAGAAAAAATGAATAATGAGATAAAACATAAAACTGAATAAGATGAAAATGAACATCGTTTATATCGCTCATCCTGTTGGTGGTGACGTAGAGGGCAACCTCAAGAAAATAAAACAGATTATCAGGCAAATAAACTTAACTAATCCCTATGTAGTACCATTTGCTCATTATGTGGTGGACTGCGAATGTTTAAATGATGATGTTATAGAAGAAAGAATGAGGGGTATTGAAAACGATATTGCATTATTTAAGGCTGGATTTATTGATGCGGTATGGCTTTACGGAGACCACATCAGTAAGGGAATGAGGTGCGAAATAGATTTAGCCAATGAACTTGGAATACCTGTAACACCAATGACAAAAGAAACCGCTGACGAATTATTTAAAACTGAATAATATGAAGATCTCTTATAATGCCGAAAAAGAGGGACTAGACATTCACAAAACGATTTATGAATGTTCTGTTTGTGGCAAGACTTTTAACTGGAATAAAGGATGTTCATGGTATGGATCAGACAAAGATGCAGAAGAACATCTTGAAAAGATAAAATATTTTTGTAGCGATAAATGTAAAAACGGAATAACATGAAAAATCTTTTGTTGTTTTTTAAAAAGTCAAAAAAAGAAAATCAAAAATCATATCCTTTATTTGATAATGCTGATAAATTAGTTTGTCCATACATAAGAGTGCATGATGTATGGTATGACTCATTAGGATGGTGGCAAAGAGATTGGATTTGTAAAGAAAAGATACCTTGTCGTAAATGTGATTTTTATTCCTGTCATAATTGTGGGAAAACATTTGGCCAACCACAAAGATTAACTATCGAAAAGGGAATCTTAATAAATTAATCCAGAATAATTTAACCTAATAAATAACATAACATGAAAAAATTATCTACAATCTTCTTATTAATCTTGTGCCTATCCTTAGATGCACAAATCACAGACATTGGGTTATTAAGATCAATTAACACTCCTCATTCATTAAAAATGGATGGTACCTTCAATGGAATATCAAATTCTGTATTTATGATTTCTGTCTCAACCCCCCTTGTACTTGCTACTATTGGTTTTGTTAAAGATGATCCTAAATACCTAACTAATTGTTTGCTTCTTATAGCATCAACGGCAGTAGTATTAGGGTCAACTGATCTTCTGAAGGTAGGTATTGGTCGTAAACGACCCTTTGAAACATATCCAGATATTTATAGTAAGACAAAATTTAGTTTTGTTATGGATGGATCAATGCCATCAGGACATACTTCTAGTGCCTTTAATACCGCTACATATTTAAGTCTGGCATATCCCAAATGGTATATAATTGTTCCTGCTTTTACATGGGCAGGAGCGGTTGGATATTCAAGAATGTATTTAGGTGTACACTATCCAAGTGATGTATTAGCAGGAGCAGCATTAGGGGCAGGAACGGCATATCTTACATATTATCTAAATAAAAAATATATTGCTAGAAATAAACTTCATCACCGAACAGTACAACCTTTAGGATGGATGAATTAATTGAATGGTAATATAAAATATCATGAAAGCATTAAGGATAATAGGATGGATTGTACTTGGAATAATAACATTTATTCCACTCGTGATTTTACTTACTATTGCTGACATAATAGAAGATCATCAGAAGACACGGAGATTAAAAGAAAGGGGTGTGAGAAGCTCGTAGCGGATTTAAAATGAGTATTCGGCAAGGTTAGACTATCCAATCTGCTGACACGACCGACACCCTTTTTTTTAGATATAAATATTCACATAACATAACATAACATAACATAACTTAACTTAAATTAAATGCAAATAATAAGAGATATTGTAAAGGACGTTAACTACAGAGATATCCATTTTCGTTATGAAAATGAAGTATTTGTCGAAATGAATGGATTTGAGGGATTGTATTTAATTAGTAATTATGGACGGATCATGTCTATGGAGAAGGAATGGGAGACAGGACGGAACATAATGACCCGTAAAAGGAAGATTAAAATTCCATCTATCTCTAAAGGATACTACCAAAGTACTCTTTATATTAACTGCAAACACACGGTAGTTCGTATTCATAGACAAGTGGCACTCCATTTTCTTTCTGGTCCTATAAATAATAACGTTAATCATGAGGACGGGAATAAATTAAATAATTATTCGGGCAATCTATCTTGGGTAACAGTTAAAGAGAATGTGGCGCATGCAATAGAAAACAAACTATGGGATTCACGAGGTTCTAAGAGCCATCTCGCAAAACTGTCGGAGGCTGAAGTAAAAATAATTAAGCAACTAACTAAGACATCTATGCCACGGAGGATTATAGGCGAAAGATTTGGGGTATCAAGAGAAGCTATTCAAGGTATAGCAACAAGAAGAACATGGAAGCATATTTTTTAACACAATTTAATATTAAACAACATGGAAAATAAAGAAGAATTGGCAAAAACGGAAGCGTCTTCGATGACGAAATTCAGGAATCTACTCAGTCAGGAGACAATCAAAAACAAGTTTAATGAGGCACTTGGGAAGAAAGGTCCATTGTTCATGAGTAATCTAGTAACAATAATGTCTGGTAGCGTAGAGCTGCAGAAGTGCGAACCCATGAGCGTAATATCTTCCGCTCTTATGGCTGCCAGTATGGATCTCTCTATTACCTCAGGATTAGGTTTTGCAGGGATTGTTCCTTATTGGGACACCCCCTCTGGAACGATGCGAGCTCAGTTTCAGGTCATGAAAAAGGGATACATTCAGCTTGCACAAAGAACCGGACTCTTCAAAACAATTCATGTATGTGATGTTTTCGAAGGAGAACTTAAAAGTTATAATAAGTTCACGGGAGAGTATGTCTTTGATGAGGCAGGGAAGAAGTCCGAGAAGATTGTCGGCTATGTTTCGTACTTCAAACTGATTAATGGTTTTGACAAGTACTACTACATGCCTATTGAAAAACTCGATTCCCATGCAAGGAAGTATAGCAAGTCATTTCAAAAAGGAAAGGGTAAATGGGCAGACAAAGAGCAGGGCGGTTATGAGCAGATGTGTGAAAAAACCGTGCTTAAACTCAATCTATCTACCTACGCTCCTCTCTCTGTTGATATAAACATGATGAATGCGATTGTCTATGACCAGGCAGAGATTAGGGATCTTGATGCAAAAGACTTCAATTACATGGATAATGAGGAGTCTCATCAGCCAGAACCAAAAGACATTATCAATACTCCTTCCGGTGCTAATGTAGTGATCAATCAGACACATGAAGCAAAGTCGGCTAATATGACAAGCCGTGCAGTGGATAAGATAGAAAAAAACTTTGCGCCTATCGACAAGAAGAACGAGCATATCCAGGAAGCCATAGTAGTCCCTGAGACGAAAGAAGATGCTCCTATTATACCACAGAGAGGGTCGGTAGAGATGATGAATGGGGAGGTTATTAACAGGGAAGAATCCAGTAGTGAAGTCGCAGAGGAACCCGTCCAAGAGGGACAGTGGAGTTTAAAGGATATGGAGGCTATGCCTACGGAGAAATTACTTGCAAAGGTCAATGATGATATGGATATGATGGAGGCAAGCCAGATCATTCCCGGGAAGAATACCAATAAGAAGCTACGTGAGATCATCTGGGCGCACCAGAAGGGAGAACTATCCAAACTGGTAGCACCACATATCCAAGCGGTAGAAAGGGCACAGAACAACGCTGACGCATCGGAAGGGGGTGTTGACCCAAGTGAGATTACTGTCAATAAAGACTTCGATAACCAGGGAGAGAAAGGAACAGCGATACAGAGGAATATTGATCTTCTTGAACCGCCGGCAAAGAAAGAGCCAGAAAACGAGCATGGTATTATCATCCCCCCATTTGACAAGTCAGATCAAGAAAGGGAGTTTAGTTCAGTGAAAAAACTCTTTAACGAGTTGGCATCTGTAGGAATTGACAATGTAAGGTGGCTCGCACTTAACACTAGATTACATGGGGCAGTTTCAAAGTGGCGTAGTAAGGAAGAGTTTTGTAAGTATGCCACCGGAGAAGAAATAATTCAGTTTCTTGACTCTAATACCAAATAAGTTTTATATTTGTAATCACTCTTGATAGTTACTGACATTAAGAAACAGACAGAAAGTATAAAGCCGAGATAGCAGAGTACTTTCTGTTTTTCTTTTAATTAATCCATAAGAAATGAATAATATCCCCGAATTTGTGCCTCCTAGCGTGCGTCAAGTGTCTGACGTTTTAATATTCAAAACTATCTGGGGCATCTATCAGCATAAATCGTTTGTGTCGGGGTTATGGCTACGATCCTTTGCGGGAACGCCTCTTTTTATGAACTGTTTCATGAGAATACTTGATACGAAAGATTATCCTTGCTTTTCTCATGCTTTAAAAAACATCATTCCCTGCACCCCTGGAGAACTTGGATTGTATGTTGGTGGCACAGAAGAAGAACGCATACAATATGCATTGGATTTAGAGGAGAAAAGCAGAGGTACATCAACGGCAAAGTGGAATGTGATAAAGAGTATGGCAGAGGAGTTAAAGAGCGATTACAAGCAACTATTCCCATCAACACGGGGCATTATGATCAACTACAAGTATAGCCTCAAAGAGCAAGGGGTAATACTTGGCAAGTATAACAGGCAATTTCTTGATAACCTCCATAAATAATTGTTCTTGTAAGCACAATGTGTATCATCTATAAACAAAGAAAGGGAAAGCCATTATAGCTCTCCCCTTTTTTATTTCCAGAATTTCTTATATTTACAGAAATAATTTCCTATGAAATGCCAATTATAAAATTAAGAAATAGCACGAGAGGAAATGTAAAGACAGGAACATTGGTTCGGGTAGATCCTACAAATCCAAAAGGATTTATTACTGTTAATATCAATGATCTTCCAGTAATAGGGGCAATAGCAGAGAATGTAGCACCAGGAGCTCTAGCTACGATAAATTTAATTGGAGGTTATGGTGCTTCATCAATCCAACCCACAGTTACAGTAAGTCCCACTCCTCCAGTAAATCCACAAGTAAATGATATATGGATAAATAATTCAAAAACTTTATAATAAACATCATTATGAAAGAACAATTAAACATAAAGGATTTATCAGGAGCTATTGTATTGAGAGGGGTATCTAATGCCGAAAGATTAAATATAAAAGGCAAATATTATGTAAAATGTCTTGATAAAAACGGGAACCTTAAATGGAATGATATCATTGATAATGTAGTTACTGATATCGGAGTAAATCAATTACTCGATTCTGCTTTCGGCTCTGGTCCGGTAGCGGGTCCATTTCTTGGATTGATTAGTTCAATAGGTTATACGGGGATTCCTGTAGCTGCAGATACAATGGTATCTCATGCTTCTTTAAATCATGTATGGGTAGAGGCAGGCAATGGATCAAATTATCCTTTATGGTCAACTCCTTCCAGTAATGCAAGAGTAACCATTTCTTTTGCTGCAGCAACAGGAAGAGCAAAAGCGCTTAGTTCTGTAGCTTCTTTTGTTATATCAGGGACAGGGGGAACCGTTAAGGGATGTTTTATTGTATTTGGTTCAGGGGCAGTCGTTACCAATAACAATACAAGTGGTATATTATTGTCTGCAGGAGTATTTAGTGCAGGGGATAAAATAGTAGGAGTCGGAGACACTCTCCAGGTTAGTTTCTCACTATCTATGTAATAGGAGGTAATTATGGCAATTACTACAGTGGATGATATAGCTGCAGGGCTTGGTGCGGATCAATGTCGTATGATTTTGAAAAACATTTCAATTCCCAAAGCAATTGGAGCATTTCAGAGTTCTTGGTTAGCTGCAGGATTCCCCGGAACAGGAGCTACTTCTCCTGTTTATACAACAGGATCAGGATATACTTGTGATAAATCAACAGCAGGTGCTATTCTTTACTCCAATGGATTAGTAAAAAATTGGCTTGCCAAGTTATTCATGTCATCATCGGTAGCTGGCACTATTATTTTACTGGATCGTCTTTGGTCGTGTTCAGGAATGGGATATGCTAACAGTACTTATACAGTAACAACACCTGGGAGTCTTCCGGGAAGAATAACCGATAATGGAGTAGGTTGTGAAATATGGTGTGAACAATTTGTGGGAGCAGGCGCAGCATCGGGCACTCTTACTGTAAATTATAAGAATCCGGCAGCGGGTAATGAGGCAGGGGTTATTGCAGCCGTAATCTCTGGTCCTGTAATAGGGCAGATGCAACCAGTACCTCTTCAAGCAGGATCTACAGGAGTAAGTTCTATTGTTAGTGCAGTAAATTCTGCAACATGGACATCTGGATCATTTGGAATAACCATTGCTAAAAGAATAGCACACATTGAAATACCTTTCCCAGGAGCAGGGAGAACATTAGATTGGGCTGCATTAGGATTACCTGTACTAACTAATGATATGTGTCTTCAATTAGTATTCTTGGCTGCAGCAGCCACCGCACCAACAATTCATGGGGAGATTCGTATCATAGATAAATAATATGGCTAGTTCCTCTGGCTCATATAGAAATAAATTTGGAGAAGATCGTATCACAAACGATCTTTTTATACATACAGGGGGCTTGACTGTTCAAACCATTCTTACTACTTGGTTTTTTGGCGTGCCCCCATCTTCTATCAATGAAACGATATCTATAGTAGATAATATTAGTGCTATATCCGTATTAAATTCATCTATCACAGAAAATGCATCTATTGTTGATATAAATAATGCTGTAATAATATTACCTGTCTCTATTTCCGAAATTCTTAATGTTCTTGATAATTTAGATGCACTAATAGCTAAAGTGGTTTCTATTTCTGAATATGTACCTATTTCTGATAACACGGATGCATCTCGTTTAGTTTATACTGGAATTGCGGAATCTCTTTCGTTAACTGACATAAGAAGTGCAACAATCATCACTGTATCTACGATAGGAGAGATTCTCAGTATCTCTGATAGTTTAGATGCTACAAAAATTCAAATTATTTCAATCAATGAAATAGTAATTATCACTGATAGCTATGATGCTACAGTTATAATAAAAGCAACAATAGATGAAGTCGTGAGTATTACGGATCATATTAACAATACGATAATTGCAATATGCGGGATTACAGAAACTACGCCCATATCTGATAATATCTCATCTACATTTATAGGACTGTCAAGTATTACAGAACATTCTTCTATTCACGACAATATAGATGCATTGATTAAGGTTATTCGAAATGTAAATATAGAAGAACATATTGGGACACCTCAAGATATTTATGGGGCTACTATAATAAGCGTAGCATCAGTTTTAGAACGGGTTAATGTATCTGATATAATTACAGCACCACGGCAGATGGGGATATGGATATGGACCGGAAATGAATGGAAGTCTTCAGGTATTATAATTGTCTAACTTAAAACTATTGCTTATGAAAAACAAGAAAAAACCCAAAGGCAAGGGCTGTGGTAAATAGCCTTTCTTTGACTGACACAAAAAAAGGGGAACCGTAATGGCTCCCCTTTCTTATTTCAAATATCAATAACCTTTTTTTTCGTCATCTAGTTCTGGCAAGAAAAGATCGTCGTCATGGTCTTCTGTAGCTTCTACCAGTTCTTCAATCTCCTCCTCAGCCACATCTTCTGCGTGTTCCTGTGGCATGACAGGATCAACTTTTATATGCTTTGGTTTGAGTGGGACAGAGTGCTTAAACAGCCAGTTATTGCGTGCATCTTCGTCCGAGATGCCTATGGACACTTCAATGGAGGTTCTTGAGTCGATCTGTACTATCTTCATGTCTTTTCTCACAGGGATAGGCATTTTTTTATGCCGTGACTTGGCGTATCTACCGAATGGCTTCATAATAAGCTATGTGTTTAGGTTGAGACTTTTCTTTGGCACGAACATAGAACAGGACTGCTATGATAATGAG
>JANXZX010000002.1 GCA_025355325.1 Geobacteraceae bacterium | reverse complement strand
CTCCGGGTACCGGTAAAACGCTTTTGGCCCGTGCTGTTGCCGGTGAGGCGGGCGTGCCGTTCTTTTCGATCTCCGGATCTGATTTTGTCGAGATGTTTGTCGGTGTTGGTGCCAGCCGTGTGCGTGACCTGTTTTTGCAGGGTAAAAAGAGTGCGCCGTGTATTATTTTCATTGACGAAATCGATGCCGTCGGTCGCCACCGTGGTGCCGGTATGGGGGGAGGGCACGACGAACGTGAGCAGACCCTCAATCAGTTGTTGGTGGAGATGGATGGTTTTGAGTCCAATGAAGGCGTTATTCTGATAGCCGCCACTAACCGTCCTGACGTTCTTGACCCTGCTCTGCTTCGTCCGGGCCGTTTTGACCGTCAGGTTGTTGTGCCGCGTCCCGATGTTAAAGGTCGCGAGATGATTCTGAAAGTTCATTCCAAAAAAGTACCGCTTTCTCCTGAAGTTGATCTGGCGGTTATTGCTCGTGGCACTCCCGGTTTTTCCGGTGCCGATCTGGCCAACCTGGTTAATGAAGCAGCTCTTCTGGCTGCCCGTTTGAATAAAACCGTTGCCGACCCGAGCGATTTTGACAGTGCCAAAGACAAAGTCCTTATGGGTGCCGAGCGTCGCAGCATGGTTATATCGGATGAAGAAAAGAATAGTACCGCTTACCATGAGGCCGGTCACACGCTGGTCGCAAAGATGGTGCCGGGTACTGATCCGATTCACAAGGTTTCGATTATTCCGCGTGGTCGTGCGCTGGGCGTTACGATGCAACTGCCGATTGAAGATAAACACAGCTATTCCCGTGAATCATTGCTGGCACGTATTGCCGTGCTGATGGGGGGACGTGCGGCAGAAGACATTATCTTCAATACGTTTACTACCGGTGCCGGTAATGACATCGAGCGCGCTACCGAAATGGCCCGCAAGATGGTATGTGAATGGGGTATGAGCGACAAAATGGGGCCGCTCTCTTTCGGCAAGAAGGATGAATCTATTTTCCTTGGCCGTGAAATGGCTATGCACAAGAATTTCAGCGAGAAAACCGCCGAGCACATTGATGACGAGATCAAGCGCATTGTCGATGAATCCTATGAGCGCGCCCTTGGTCTGCTTCGCGAAAACCTTAAAAGTCTGCATGATCTTTCGGCATTCCTCGTTGAAGAGGAGAATCTGACCGGAGATCAGGTCGATGAAATAATCAACACAGGTAAACTGGCTGCCAAAGCGGTTCCACAGCCTGCTCCGGTTATTCCGACCCCAGTCCATACTGATGTAGAAGTGTAACCAGATGGCTCGTTTTGCGCCGCGCTTGCTGGTAGTGCCGACTCCCGAGGATGCTGCGCGTGAATTGCGGCGCATGGCGGTTGACAGTTACGGCATCGCTGAAATGGTTCCCAAGATGCGGACGCTCTGCATTCAGCTTTCACAGCTGGAGTGTCGGCAGGCAAATGTTCTTAAACAGGAGATGCTTTCTCTTGGGGGAGACGCTGCCGTTGCCAGGGGAACCGTTGCCTGCACCATAGATCGTACTGATTGCGTCTTGATCGGGACGATAAAACAACTCACACGGCTGTGCGCGAAACTTAACGTTCAACCGTTTGGTTTGTCGGAATTATCAGGAGAGCTTGAGTTGTTGTTGTCACGACTCGTCTCGTCGCCCGCCGTGTGGAGAACGTCACGACGTTCATTGTCACTGCAACGCCCGTTGATCATGGGAATCCTCAACATTACTCCCGACTCTTTTTCTGATGGCGGCCGCAGTTACGACCCTGACGTGGCGTTTGAAAAAGCAATGCAGATGGAGGCCGATGGTGCTGATATCATCGATATCGGCGGCGAAAGCACCCGCCCCGGAGCTGCCCTGATACCGGCAGAAGAGGAGCTGGCCCGTGTTATTCCGGTTATCGAGCGGCTTGCCGGTTCTCTTGCCTGTGCCATGTCGATTGATACCTGGAAAAGTGCTGTTGCCGACAAGGCCCTTGCAGCAGGCGCGGAAATCATTAACGACATTAGCGGTTTTACTTTTGATTCCCACATGGCTCCGGTGGCCGCTGCGCATGGAGCTGGTGTGGTGCTGATGCACACCAGAGGCACTCCTGATAAAATGCAGCAGGACACCGCGTATGTTGATCTGATGGTTGAAGTAACCGCCAGTCTGCACACCTCGCTTGCATCTGCCCGTGAAGCCGGTGTTTCAGATGAATGCATAGCGATCGATCCAGGCATCGGTTTCGGCAAAAACGCTGCGGGGAATCTGGAGCTTGTGCGTCGGCTGGGCGAGTTATCAAGCTTTGGTCTGCCTATTCTGATGGGGCCGTCCCGCAAGGCCTTCATTGGAAAAATTCTGGGACGCGAGCAGACCGACGAGCGCTTGTTCGGTACCGCTGCCGTAGTTGCTCTTTCAGTGTCTCACGGCGCATCAATCCTGCGTGTACATGATGTCCGGGCGATGCGTGACGTTGCCGATATGGCGTATGCCGTTATGCACGGCTGAAAGCCTCGTAATGCCAATTTCAAAGAGGAAGTATGGCCCAACTTTTCCACAGCGTAACCCTGCCTGGCCTTTTCGACAAGATTCTCGTCGCAGGGCTGGTGTACGGCTGTACGCTGGTTCTTAGAAAAGAGGCTGCTCTCAGACTTCTTGCAATACTTGCCATTCTTATTGTAGCCGACTTCGGGGCCACGGAACTCGGCCTTACCGCAACAGCCTCTTTTTTTCATCTCCTCCTCTCATCAGCGCCGGTTGTCGTGGCAATTATTTTTCAAAGCGATATTAAACGGGCACTTTTTTCAATCTGGAAACGCCACAAGACCGGTGAAAACGATAACCTTGACCTGACGACAACGGTTGACGAATTGTCAAAAGGGCTTCACGAGCTGGCCGAGCGCAGGATTGGCGCCCTGATTGTTATTATTCGTCAGATGTCGATTGATCATCTGGTCCAGATCGGCACTGAAATCGATGCCAAGGTAACCAGCGAACTGCTTAATTCGATCTTTCTTCCCTATTCACCTATTCATGATGGTGCGGTTATTATCCATAAGGACAAGATCACTTCTGCCGGTTGTATTCTGCCGCTTTCCCAGAATCCTGATATTGCGAAAAGGTTCGGCACCCGGCATCGGGCGGCGCTTGGCATATCAGAACAGACTGATGTCCTGGTAATGGTGGTTTCGGAAGAAACCGGCAAGATATCGATTGTTCATGAAGGGAAGATCACCTACGATGCCGATCCGGCCGAGATTCGCCGTCTTTGCCGCAAGGCAATTGAAGGACGGCGGGCACCACGGGTAACAACTGTTGCACAGGAACACTGATTTAATGGCAAGGAGAGCCAAACAATGAAAAAACTTTTCGGGACCGACGGTGTACGCGGAGTAGCCAATGTATATCCGATGACGACCGAGATGGCGATGCAGCTGGGACGGGCGGCCGCCTATATCTTTAAAGGGGGGAGACAGCGTCGCCACCGTATTGTGATCGGCAAAGATACCCGTCTCTCCGGCTACATGCTGGAAAATGCCCTGGTTGCCGGGATCTGCTCAATGGGAGTTGATGTTCTGCAAGTCGGGCCGTTACCGACTCCCGGTATCGCCAACATTACGTCTTCAATGCGCGCCGATGCCGGTGTAGTGATTTCCGCCTCGCATAATGCTTTCCAGGACAATGGCATAAAGTTCTTTTCGGCAGATGGTTTCAAGTTGCCGGATGAACTGGAGCTGAAGATCGAAAAACTCATTGAATCAAAACGGATCGACGCACTTCGTCCCACCGCCACAGAGGTCGGCAAAGCCTATCGAATCGAGGATGCGGCGGGGCGCTATATCGTTTTTCTCAAGAATACTTTTCCTCAGGAGATGGATCTTTCCGGGTTGAAAATTGTTCTTGATTGCGCCAACGGTGCTGCTTACAAGGTTGCTCCGGCCGTTTTT
>JANXZX010000237.1 GCA_025355325.1 Geobacteraceae bacterium | reverse complement strand
GGGTTTTTTATTGAGATGAGTGCGTACTTCATTCGCCGGAAAATTACGAGGAGAAGTTATGTCCCGATCACTTGCATAGGTTGTCGGCAATTGCAGTTTTGGAAGAGGGTGACAAATCAGCGATGCTGCTAGCCTTGCGGGAAGTGGCTCAGGCTAACGGTGGTATGACTGCAATTGCCGACAACCTATGCAAGTGATCGGGACATAACTTCTCCTCGTAATTTTCCGGCGAATGAAGTACGCACTCATCTCAATAAAAAACCCGCTCTCAATCGAGGCGGGTTTTTTAGTTTGGTGGAACTGAAGAGGATCGAGCGTCGCAGCTTCAACCCCATTATGTTTTGCCGTTATTGCTGGATCATCAGTGCAGTCGGACGATAGATCCAGTACTTTCCCCCGGTGACGTGTGTAAGGTCTATGTCTCCTGTTATCACGTTTCTATTACCTCCAACGTTCTGGTGCGCCAGGGTGTACCGCTTACTGCCAATAACTTTGTAGATCACTGCCGTGTGATCCGGCGCCCCCAAAGTTACATTTTTGGTTACTCCACCAGGTAGATTTTCAGTAATTTTCAGAGTACGGAACTGGATAATATCACCCGCCTTGATCTCGTCAATATTGGGGTTAAGTTGGCGACCGAAGGTTGTCGGGCGAATCCAGTCTGCAAGATTCTGATCGAGCGCTTCCTGGGCAAGATCCCAGCATTCGCCACGGCCAACCGTGGTACCCATCACCTTGTTGACATAATCGATTATTCTGCTGTTCAATTCGAGACTGAGTGTGTCAACCGGAGCTGTTTTCTTAACTGTATGGGCGAAGGATCCCAATCCTTGATAGCGCAGAGAACCACGTTGCTCACTGCCTGATAACGTTACAGTATAGGTGCCGTTACCGTCTTTAAACAGATATCGGACGTTAAACGAACCGTCAGCCGCAACAGGTATAGGGTTGCTTCGTTTAGGCCCTTTCTTCCTGGCAACGGTAACTATTAAAGTTTTTTGTGTTGTTGTACCGGCTAATACAATACTTGGTGACGTATCAATTGGGATGGGTGTGAGGTTTAGTTTGGTATTACCTCCGGAGTACCAACGTATTGCAGTGGATTTAGCCTGTGAGGGAGCTGATATAATAAGTATTGCAACAACTAAAAATGCTTGAATTACATATTTTACGTTACGGATTTGGAGCATGAGTACCTCATTGAACGTAATAATATCAGCTGCTAAGAAAAGTAATAACTGAAATCCTTCATCTCGAACGGTGAGTTGCTCAAACAGTTGACAAAAACGTCAACTAAAAACGGGTCAAATTGAGTCCCTTTCTTCTTTACCAATTCTTGCAGGGCGGATTGCCTGTCAAGTCCATCCCGATAGGAACGATTGGTACATATAGCATCAAAGGCATCTGCTATAGCGACAATGCGGGCATGAAGCGGGATTTGTTCGCCTTTCAGCCGTCCGGGATATCCGGACCCGTCCCAGTGTTCGTGATGGTGAAGAATGGTCGGGCCGATATGACTCAGGCTTGTGATGCCGACAATAAAGAGAGTACCTTTCATGGTATGCTCGCGAGTCAGCGTCTCCTCCCGCAGGTTCAGCCTGGCCGGCTTGTTGAGGATTTCCTCGGCGGTGTTGTATTTGCCGATGTCATGCAGCATAGCCCCCAGATACAGGTCACGCATCTCCGTTTTCGACAGAGAGAGTTTTGCGCCGATGCTCAGGGTATATTCGGCAACCCTGCGGGCCTGCCCCTGCGAATAACCGTCCTGTAACTCCAGTGCACCAAGCAGGGCCTCGATGATGCTGCTAAACAATGCGGGGTTCCATATGCCCGGAAGCGAATCCTGGACCAGCATTGCTTTAGCAATCTTTTCTGCTGCGGGTTGACCGGCCAGAAGTGCTGTTATGGTAAGACCGAATTGAATTGCTGTGCCCGCTCCCTGGCTGGTAGTAATATTGCCGTCGCTGACAACCGGCGAATCTTCGTAGATACCGCCATTCAGCTGATCTCTATATGTGGGATAACAGGCAACTTTTTTGCCTTTGAGCAATCCGGAGGCGGCAAGCACGATAGGAGCAGCGCAGATGGCGCCTATCAGTTTTTCTTTGTCGGAAAATTCATTGAGGAGAGCATGAATGCGCGGGTCTGCGTTGAGATTGTCTGTGCCCGGTTGTCCGCCGGGGAGGATGATAATGTCGAAAACATCGGCACTGACGGTATCTATTGTTGTGTCGGGGTTAATGCTGACATTGCGGGCACTTGTGACCGGACCGGGCAGCAGTCCGGCCAGGACAACCTCTATCTCAGCTCTCCGGAGAATATCAACAACTGCCAGTGCCTCAATTTCCTCAAATCCCTTTGCCAGTGGTATGAGAGCTCTTGTCATATATTTCTCCCGTCATGCAAAATGATAGCTAATGAAAAAGCGATTAGTGGCAAAGTTTAACGTATCGTGCGTGAATAGGCAAGCCTCTCCTCAGTTTAAGAAAATACCACCCGGTTGCGACCCTCGCGTTTTGCGGTATATAGGGCGTTGTCAACCCGGCGAATCAGGCTGTCTTCGTCGTCACCGTTGTAAAGTTGCGCTACTCCAAAGCTGGCGGTTACTACCAGCGGCGAGGAAACATGTGATCTCTGCTCAAATGCAGAACGTATCCTTTCCGCTAGCGTCCCTGCTGCTTCACGTGGAGTATTCGGCAAGAGGATTATGAATTCCTCTCCTCCCCAGCGACAGGCAATATCTTCGACGCGTACCAATTCTTTCAGCAGGTCGGAGAACTCTTTCAGCACCAGATCACCAATACTGTGACCAAGAGTGTCATTTACGTCTTTGAAATGATCCAGATCAATGCTTATCAGCGACAGCGGGTGTCCGTGGCGACGGGCCGAACTGAGAGCCAGGCTGAAACATTCATTAAAGGATCGACGGTTGTGGAGTCCGGTTAATTCGTCTGTTCTTGCGAGACGCGAGATGGTATCGGAGGCGGCCTCAAGCTTACGCAACTTTTCAGCCAATCTTTCGTGCAGATGTGTAATGCGGCATCCCACATTAACCCGGGCTTGCAGTTCGGCGTGGTTAAATGGCTTGGCGATGAAATCGTCGGCCCCGGCATCGAGTGCAAGTGCCGGTGAATTGGCACCCGTTCCGGAAGTCATGATGATGACATAATGCGGATTGCCTTCTTCCTGCAGCCGCAAGCGCCGGACAATCTCGATCCCTTCAATACCCGGCATTATCCAGTCAAGAATCACCAGGTAAGGGTGCTCCGGATCGCATAGAATTCTCCATGCGTCATTGCCGTCACTCACTGCGGTAACGGTATAACCCCATTTGTTCAACAGCGATTGCAGCATCAGTCGGGAAGGAGCATCATCTTCGGCAATAAGAACGTTCATTGGTGAACCCTTCCTTGAGGTTTGATGATGAGATTGTTCATAACCTCTACCGCTTGCGCAAGTTTCTGTTCGAGTTCGGGCAGCAAATCAACGCAATTATTCAGTTCTCCGTCTTTGGCGTATGTTTCAATGGTATGGGCAAGTTTGGACAGTTGCGACAAAGCGAGATTGGCTGCCGCGCCTTTAAGTTTATGCGCCGCTTTTCGAAGCTCATCAGCATTGAGCGCCGTCAGTGCCGTGCGGATCGATTCGATGTATTCCGGGGCGCAGCTGATAAATACGGTCGCTACATCACGGGAAAGTTCAAGGTCACCCAGATTCCGCCTGACAAATTCGTCTTTATCGAATAAATCAGTGCATACCTCTGATGTTGACACAAGGTCGGCAGAGCTTTGAGGTTCATTGAGCACGCTTGAATCAATAGTCCGTTTTGATGGCATGGTGTGATCTCGTCAGGGAAACAGATCAGCATCCTTGAATGATCTGCCTTCGCGATCCTTGGCTGAAACATTCGGTTCCTGCGCCAGTGGCCAGTCAATGGCCAGATCGGCGTCGTTCCAGGCAATGCAGCGTTCGTGTTCAGGCGCGTAATATTCGGTTGTGAGATATAAAAATTCGGCTACGTCAGATGTAACACAGAAACCATGGGCAAAGCCGGGCGGCACCCACATCTGACGCTTGTTTTCTGCCGACAGCAGTGTGCCGAACCATTGCCCGAACGTCGGCGAACTGCGGCGAATATCTACGGCAACGTCGAAAACCTCCCCGACAACAACCCGCACCAGTTTTCCCTGCGGCTGCTGTATCTGATAATGCAGTCCCCGCAGGACTCCACCGGCAGAACGGGAATGGTTGTGCTGGACGAAGTTAACGTCAACTCCGGTCAGGTCGCGCCAACGGCGATCATTGAAACTCTCATAAAAAAAACCGCGATCATCACCGAATACTTTCGGTTCAATAATCAGTATATCAGGAATAGTTGTAGGGACAATGTTCATATTAAAACTCCGGAAACGAAAGTTAAATAAATTACAGTTGTTTTTTAGAAACGTAGGCGCTGCTGCGCCCTTCGGCAAACGTCAGGTGGTGAACCATGGCATCACGGGCCGCCTGGGGGTCTTTATTCTTGATTGCCTGTACGATCGAGCTGTGATGATCAAAAAGAAGCTGGTGATCTTCCGGGGTCAGGTAAACCGCGCGCCAGACACTCTGCTGAAACTCCTTCATCGCATCAAACAGACTTTGCATCAGGTGAAGCCAGACAATATTATGGGTGGAACGCGCAATAATTATGTGCAGATTGGCATCAAGATCTTCGGAAGGCTGCTTTAGTTCAAGATTATGCCTCATGCCGGCAATAATCTCATCCAAACGGCGGATATCATCAGGCAATGCCCGCTCAGCGGCATACCAGGCGGTCCATGATTCCATGCATTTGCGGACCTCGATGACGTCAAGCGCTCGATCCTGCTGGACGCGAATCAATTCACTGAGCGGGTTGGAGACAGATGTATCAACCAGCGATTTTACCACCGTCCCGCCGCCTTGATACGACATGACCAATCCGGACGATGCCAGGGCATTCAGTGCTTCACGTACCGAGGGGCGTGATACGCCGAACATCTCGGCCAGTTCGCGTTCCGGCGGCAGCTTATCGCCCGGTGCAAATTCGCCGGCCAGGATTGAGGAGCGAATCTGTTCAGCGATCTGTGCAGAAACTTTCTTCGGCTTTATCGGTTTAAAATTCATGGTTTATTCCAATCAAAAAGGGGTGCCATAGCGGTACCCCTTCTATTTATAGTATTTTTTGTTGTTCTGCAACCTGCTCATCAGTTTTTACAGGGTTGATTTATTCAGAATAGTCCATCCAATAGTTCAAAATCGATATGTGTTTCGGCAAGGGTGCGTATCAGTCCCAGTTTTTCGGTATCTGCGGCGGTGATTTTGGATACGTCTTCGGCAATAATGCGATACAACTCGGCAGTTGAAAATTTTTCAGTACGCAGATAAGGAATGTTGCTGCGGTCAAGGATCATCTGGGTGATGGTGCTGACCGGCGCAATACCGGGAATGATAAGGCCCGCTATTTTAGAATTATATTCCGGTATTTTGTAGAGATTTGCCAGCGTCACGAGCAGTTCATCACGGCTGCTGGTAACTATTATCAGGGATGAGTCCTGAAGCATTTCTGTGACACGCTGGGTCGAAGCGGCGCCGATCTGGACATGATTAATTATTCTTCTCACTTCACGCTTGTTGCCATGAAGAGGCAATTCGAGCAGCTTGGATATCCGACTGAACGTGGGGTTTGCCAGGACCGGGTGATAATCCACTCCGCCGATGACCTTCATTTTCTCGTCTGCAAGGGCGCGGGTCAGATAATCCAGTGTGCGATCACGCTTTTCCGGAATCAGCTTGTTGGCGATAACAGCCCGCACGTCAACCCCTTCCTTCTCGAATAGTGCCAGCCCCATGTAGATTTTATCAACGACATTTCCCAGGCCGCCGCCGGTTACCATCAGCACCGGTGCGTTCAGCATCCGTGCGATGTGAGCATTGGATGTCTTCATCACAGAGCCGACACCGGGGTGTCCTGACCCTTCGATGATTATCAAGTCACACTTTTTTTCCAGTTCAACATAGGCATGCATGATCCGATCATGGAGTTCCTGAGGTGTAATCTCTCCATCGACAACTTTGCGGGTCGTATCGGAATGGACTACGACCGGCGACATCCAGCGCAGATCTTTTTCCAGGCCGAAGACTTGAGCAATCAGTGCAGCATCCTTGTCAACCGAGCAACCATGAAACGTGGCAGGCTTGGGGCCGAGTGGTTTTATGAATCCAACCCTCTGGTACTTTTTTAACG
This sequence comes from Geobacteraceae bacterium, assembly GCA_025355325.1. Classification (GTDB taxonomy): domain Bacteria; phylum Desulfobacterota; class Desulfuromonadia; order Geobacterales; family Pseudopelobacteraceae; genus JACRCG01. The sequence continues at coordinate 4,293 of JANXZX010000237.1, read as the reverse complement.
CCAGGTGCATCAGTCCGATACTGGTGGTGGTTTTTCCGCAGTTCTGGCCTGTTGCTGCAATAAATATTTTCTTTGCCATGACGTTCACCTTTGACCGGGCAGAGACTAAGGTAGTGTGCCGGAAACAGATTTAATTCACATCCTGAGTGTAGCACTATTCTGTTTTGGGAGTGAATCATATTTCCTGTTTACGGCACACATGAGTCAGTAACGCCAAGCAAGACGAGGCGATTAGAGAATATCCTTATGCCTCCATGCTCTCTGCCAGCACTTCAGTCAGATGCATGAGTTTGACATTCGGCAGTTGATCAGCCAGTCCTTTTTTCAACTGCAGCAGACAGCCGGGGTTGCTGGTTACCAGGATTTCAGCGCCACTGTTCCGCACTGTATCAAGCTTGCGCTGCAGAATCCGGTCTGACATCTCCGGCTTGGTAATGTTGTATGTCCCGGCACTTCCGCAGCAGGAATCCGCAGCATCAAGCTCCTTGTATTCGAGTCCGGGAACCAGCTTGAGCAGAGCTCGCGGTTCCGTGCGGATACCCTGGCAGTGGGCGATATGGCAGGGGTCGTGGTAGGTGATTTTCTTGTTCAGCGGCCTTAGTTTTGCTGCCAGTTCGTCGGCATGCAGTGCCAGCAGTTGGGAGATGTCTCTTGTCTTGGCGCTGAAAGCTCCGGCTGGTGCATAACCTTCCAGATGGTGGGCGTATTTTTTCAGTTCGGCGCCGCAGCCGCCGCAGTCGGTGACAATATAATCGACGTCATAGCCGGCAAAAATATCGATGTTGGTATGGGCGGCATCTTTCAGTCCGGCAAGATCACCTCCAAGCATATTCGGAGCGCCACAGCAGACCTGGTTCCTTGGGGTAATAACCTTATAGCCGAGCGAGGAGAGCAGTTTGATCGTGGCTCGGCTGGCATCGGAGAAAATCAGACTCATGACGCAGCCGAGAAAGAAGCCGACCGTTCCTCGCTCTGTGCCGACTGCCGGAGTAATCTCATTGATTTCCTGCCGCAAAGGTTGTGAGGGGAGGGGGGGCAAGAGTCCTTCCATCCGTTCCAGCGGCTTCGGGAACATTTTGAGGATACCGAGAGTGCGCACCAGCTTCTGCAGGCCGCTGTTCTGGTACATCCGAATCGGTACCATGGAGGTTTCCAGCCGGTCCGGGTGCGGCACCAGTTTGCGCAGGATAAGATCTTCCATATAACCGAGGCCGGTGTCCGATTTACGTTCACACGTAAAATCCGCCACCAGTTCTCCTGCATTTACCCCGCAGGGGCAGGCTGAGGCACAGGCCTGACAGTCGAGGCAGAGTGAGAGATATTCAAGCAGACGCTCAGACTGGTCCAGTTCACCTTCCTGCAACTTGCGGATAAGTGCAACCCGGCCGCGCGGAGAGGCTGTTTCAAGAAATGTTTCCTTGTACGTCGGACAGGCGGGAAGGCACATCCCGCAACGCATGCAATTTATAAGTTTTACATAGTCCATGATAATTTGTCCTCAAATTCTATTGAGTTATGGCTGCATCAAAACCTTAATAGAACGCGGATGACGCGGATGCAGCGGATTTATACGGATTTTTTAAAAGATTATGGGTTTAACCGTGATTATGATTCTATCCGCGTTAATCCGTTAATCCGTGTCATCCGCGTTCCATTGCCATTTATGAATTTAAAAAATTTTCCCCGGATTCAAAATCCCCTTTGGATCAAAAGCCTGCTTGATTCCGCGCATGACACGAATCCCGGATTCCCCGACCAGTTTCGGAAGGTATTTTTTCTTAGCCAACCCAACGCCATGTTCTCCAGTGATAGTGCCCCCCATGGCTATAGCTGCGTCGAATATTTCAGCAAATGCGGCGTGCGCACGGGCGATTTCATCCTTGTCGCGCTCATCGGTCAGGCAGGTCGGGTGTAGATTGCCATCGCCCGCATGGCCGAAGGTGCCGATAGTGACATTGTATTTTTTGGCCGAGGCCTGAATGATCTGCAGCATAGCCGCGATGCAGCTGCGCGGCACCGTGGCATCTTCAAGGATAGTGGTCGGCTTGAGGCGGGCGAGGGCAGACAGGGCCGTGCGGCGTGCCTCGGTCAACTTGAGTGCTTCTGCCGGATTCTGTGCAGTCTGAAAAAATGAACAACGATGTTTTTTACAGATTTCCGCGACAGCAGCAGCTTCCTCGGCAATGACCACCGGATGACCATCCACCTCGATCAGCAGCACCGCATCCACGTCCAGCGGCAGACCGATGTGAGCGTAATCTTCAACGCATTTGATGGTGATTTTATCGAGGAATTCCAGGGTGGCCGGGATTACTTTGGCGGCAATGATGGCTGATACGGCCAGGGCTGCATCCTGCAACACCGGGAAATGAGCAAGCATGGTAATTTTCCCCTGTGGCTTGGGAATCAGTTTTACCGTGATGCCGGTGAAGAAGCCAAGGGTCCCCTCGGATGAGACCAGCAGAGGATTGAGGCTGTATCCGGCAACATCCTTGACAACCTTGCCACCGGTACGGAGCAGTTCCCCGTCAGCGAGTACTGTTTCAAGTCCCATGACGTAATCGGCGGTGACGCCGTACTTGAGACCGCGCAGGCCGCCGGAGTTCTCCGCGACGTTCCCGCCCATGGTGGATATGTTCATACTCCCCGGATCGGGAGGATAGAACAGGCCGCGCGACTCGACTTCACGGTGCAGGGCGCTTGTGATAACGCCCGGTTCAACTGTGGCGGTAAGGTTTTCCTCGTCAACTTCAATTATGCGGTTCAGGCGGCTGGTTTGTACAACAACCCCTCCTGCTGACAGGGACCCCCCTGACAGGTTGGTGCCGGATCCGCGCGGAGTTACCGTCATTCCGGCTCCGTGACAGAGGCGCATGATACGTGCCACTTCGTCGGCATTGCCCGGCAGCAGCACCGCTCCTGGTTTGCTTTCCAGTTCAGGTGTGGAATCGTAGCCGTAGACCGCCAGCGATTCGCGGTCGCTCAGTGTGTATTGTTCTCCAACGATGGTTTGCAATTCTTTTATGAATGATGGTTCCATAGTTCCTCCGTGTTTAGAAGTCCCCTTTGCGAATGACGGTGTAACTGCGTTACGGTATCATCCACTGAAGAAAATACGCCTGTAGATAGACAATTACACCGACAACAACCGTCAGGAAAATTGAATGTTTCAGAGTGAAGCGGAACAGGGTGCCTTCTTCACCAACCATGCCGCATGCTGCGGTAGCGACCGCCAGCGATTGGGGGGAGATCATTTTGCCCATGACGCCGCCGCTGGTGTTGGCTGCGCCGCACAGAATCGGATTGAGACCTAACTGTTCAGCGGTAGCCTTCTGCAGGCCACCGAAGAGGACGTTACTGGATGTGTCCGAACCGGTGAGGAATACTCCCAGCCAGCCAAGGAACGGGGCGATGAAGGGGAACCAGTGGCCGGTCTTGGTGAAGACCAGACCGAGGCAGTTGGTCATGCCCGATGTGTTCATGACATAGGCGAGCCCCAGCACGGAAGCAACGGTGATTGCGGGAAAGCGCATGTCATACAGTGTCTTTCCGCCGAGTTTGATGACATCGCCGAAACCAACACCACAAAGCAATGCCGAGAGGAAAGCGGCAATCAGGATGGCGGTACCGGCGGCAGACATGAAGTTGAAATTATATTTTGCTGGCAACTTGATCGGCAATTGATCGGCAGTCGCTTTGCCAAGAGGTTTAAACTGATCCTTGGCGACCAGCTTGTTTTTCTCAAGGTCGTCCTTGACCAGTTTTTGGATATCGGCACTTTTCTTGGCAATGGCGTTAAAGGCTGCGGAGCGTTCATCAGTCAACACGGCTCCTTTGCCGATTATTCCCGTTTCAACCGGCAGGAACTTTTCTTCAAGCCCTTTCAGTTCATTCAGCATGGTAATAACAGCGGCGAGTTTCGGTTCTGTTGCCGGGAGTGAAGCAATCAGTTTGTCAGCTTCGGCGGTTACGACGGCAATTTTTTTCACGCCATCTTCAGGTTTGGATACTTTTTTTACAATCATGTTGTCAAGGCCAGCCACGGTGATTACCACCTTGCTCTTGTCCAGTTCAGCCTTTATGGATGGAATGCCCCAGAGCAACACCATTATGGTCAAAGCCAAATACGGGGACCAGGCGCGAAGAACCTCCGCAACGCTATAATGATGCTGCACCTTCGAGCCGGAGTGCGTTTCATGATCGAATACATATGTTTCTTTGGGTTGCCATACCTGGAGCAGAGCTACGAGGGCAACCATTGAGTGTCCACCACCATAGTGGCCATACGCTGGT
>JANXZX010000236.1 GCA_025355325.1 Geobacteraceae bacterium | reverse complement strand
CCGGTAACCTGGCCAGCAGCTGGTGGAGCCGGGCCCACTGATCCAGTATTTTCACCGCCAAGTCAGGGTCCGCGTGTTAGATCATTTGGTACAGAAGTGGCTGTCGGCGCAAGTAATGTTCCCTTAATGTGGTCGAATTTGAAAGCTGGAACCTATCTCTATGAAACCGGCACGCAACCGTCAATTCAGGCGCCGATGGGTCTTTACGGTGTATTGATAGTCACGAATCCTCCCGTCCCGTCACAAACATTTACACCAGGCACTGCCTACACTAATGTTGTCTACGATGCCGACACTACCTTTCTGTTTAGCGAGATCGATAGCACTCAGAATAATCTGGTTGATGCGGCCGCATTAGCCGCTTGTTTAGGTGATGCGACCAAGCCGGATACCTGCGCGTATCCTCCGGCGGTTAATTATACGCCCAAGTATTTTTTGATTAACGGCCAGGCTTACGATCAAAGCAACCCAGCCGCATCAGTTTTTGCAGCGCTGGTACCGGCTGCCAAAGCGAGCGGCAATGTGTTGCTGCGCCTGGTTAACGCCGGATTGCGCACGCACATACCGTCCGTAGTTGGCCTGCCAATGTCACTGGTCGCCGAAGACGGCAATCTTGCCCCAGGTAATCCGAAGGTTCAAAGCGAAGTGCTGTTGACGGCGGGTAAAACCGTCGATGCCTTGGTTAACCCGCCATTGTCAAGCAACGCCTATATCAACAACTCTTTTGCCGTCTTTGATCGCCAATTAAGTTTGTCTACCAACAACCAACCGAATGGCGGTATGCAAAGTTATTTGGCGGTTGCCGGCAGTGTCGATGGCAATGGCAGTGCCTTATCAGCCTCTGTCGGTTTCACTGGTAATCTGGATTTTGCTATAAAGGCATTAAAAAACGCTCAAGGCAAAGCGGTAGCAGCCAATCCGGATACTTATACCGTGCCACTTAATGTACCTACGTTTAAGGCCAATGTCCTGATCAATGATATCGGCATTAGCGGTGTTACACTTAAAGATCCAGCAAGCAGCGGTACTGTGACCATCAGTGCAAATGGTGATTTTGTTTATATTCCTCCAACAGCTGTCACAAAACCCAGTAATCCTAGTGTCACTTTTACCTATACCGGTACCGGCACAGATGGTAGTACACAGACTGCATCAGTGACATTAAACACCACCGCCCAAACGACAAATCCGACAGCGACTATTGATACCTTCACCAGCAAGTTTTCGAGCAGTATTAATGTGCCGCAATCCGGTGTGCTGGTGAATGACACCGATCCTGCAGGCTATCCTTTAACGGCACAGCCTGATCCGGCCGTAACCCCGACATGTGCTAATCTGCATTTGAATGCAGATGGTTCATTGACAGCCACCGGCACACCGGGCGGTTCCTGTACGTTTAAGTACTTTGCTGTTAATGCACAAGGCTCGCAAAGTACATCAACTGCCGTTACCTTGAACTTTCCTGCTGCCAGCAACCTTAGCGTTGCCGTCGTTGATTCACAAACCCATACGTCTATCGGTAGTGATTATAGTTGGGTGATCGAAGAAGATACCACCATCAAACATACAGCTGGAGTAAGCTCAGGACCCAATGGAAAAATTATTGGTAACAGCTTCCACAGTAGTCACATGCCTGTAGTGGCCGCTGGTTGTACTGGACCGGTATCCTGCGGTGATAATAATGCTGCCGGCGGTGTAACTATAAGCGCCAAGCAAAAATTGTCACCTGCTGACGTTCATTTGGATCCATTAAAAGCCTACTATATATCAATATTGCCTGGCGACGCGGCAGATCCTACAACAGGTGGAACAACAGGCACAGCGACTACCGGGCACACCATGGGTGGTGCCTCAATCACGCCGGCGCTATTGGCAACCACCAATCCGGCCGTCACCGTACTCGTGCCGGCGACACCGCTACCGGTTGCACAGCTTAGTGTTTACCTGTACGAAGACAATAACCCGACCAATGGAGCACCCGATGGGGCAGAAGTCAATCAGGGTTTAGGGGATTTCAGTGTTATTCTTTGGGATGTCGCCGCTTCAAGTGGTGATGCCATCGGACAAATGACCTATGATGCTGGCGGCATGCCGCTGACCAATGCTCTGGCAGGCAAGTCCGGCTGTATTCACGCTTCAGTGCCTGCCGGAACACCGGTCGGTGTCGTTATTACCTGTCCCAGTGCACCACTCGGACATGAAACTGATCCAGACTATGCTTTAGCGGGCCATGCGCTGATCAAAAATCTGATGCCACTGCGTTACGATGTCGTTGCCAACCCCGGTGCGTTACGTGAAAAGAACGGTGAGCACTGGTTACAAACGCAAACGCTTGAAGGTACTAAAGCCCAGGATGCTTTTGCCAAATCCGGTGAGCCCACTTACTTCCAGGAATTCGGTCCTCCAGGCCCACACACGACTATCGGCTTTGTCAATAAAGATCATCTCAATGCCTATAATGCTACGTTGCTGGGTACGCATAACATTACTGGGCAAGTGACAAACTTGCATATGTCACGCCCCATTAATGTCACCAACTTTGATAGCGGATCACATAAACCTTTGGCGCACACCACCTGTTATGTCGGTATCAATTCACAAGCGGGCGATGGGCCTAACATGGGCTTTGCCAGTTGCGACCCGGATGGTAAATTCACTTTACATGGTATTCCCTCAGGAACCCATGAGTTGGTGATTTGGGATCAGTGGTTGGATCAAATTATGGGAACGGCGGCGGTAACTGTTGCTAATGCTGATGTTCCGATGGGAACGTTACCTCAGTTTAGCTGGTTTACCCGTACTGAAACCAACACCTATATGGATTTAAACAAAAATGGTAAATT
>JANXZX010000167.1 GCA_025355325.1 Geobacteraceae bacterium | reverse complement strand
GGCGCAAAAGGCGCGCCTTAGTGCGTCCCCTACGATATAAATAAGGGCTAATTATAGAAACACTGCATTATCAATATGTTGCATATTTAAATCGGGTTTATTACTTAAAAACTGTTAATTATTAAAAAAGCCTTTTGACTTTAGGCAGGTTTCCATATAAAATACCGAGTTCTATGGACATAAAGCATATACGAAATTTCAGCATCATCGCTCATATAGACCACGGCAAGACCACTCTTTCCGACAGGCTTCTGGAGCAGACGGGCGCACTGAGCTCACGTGAGATGTCCGAGCAGGTGCTTGATGACATGGATCTCGAGCGCGAGCGCGGGATCACGATCAAGGCGCACGCCGTCCGCTTGAACTATACAGCGAAAGACGGTCAGAAGTACGTCTTCAACCTGATCGACACGCCCGGGCATGTCGATTTCACCTATGAGGTCTCGCGCAGTCTTACCGCCTGCGAGGGCGTCCTGCTTATCGTAGACGCCACACAGGGTGTCGAGGCCCAGACACTGGCAAACGCATATCTTGCGATAGACAACAACCTTGAGATTATACCTATAATCAACAAGATCGACCTCCCCAGCGCAGACGTCGAGCGCGCAAGGACCGAGATCGAAGACGTAATAGGCATCGACGCATCTGAGGCCATCGCCGTAAGCGCAAAGGAAGGCACCGGCATACCTGAGACGCTCGAATCCATCATCAAGATGATACCCCCGCCGGTAGGCGATGCCGATAAACCACTGAAGGCGCTGATATTTGACTCATGGTTCGATAATTATCAGGGCGTTATCATCCTGATACGCGTTTTTGATGGCGTCATACGCAAGGGTATGAAGATAAAGTTCTTCACGACCGAAAAGGTGTTCGAGGTGATGGAAGTAGGCCATTCCACGCCAAAGCTTATCGCCACAGGCGAGCTCTCAGCCGGAGAGGTTGGATACGTCATCGCGGGCATAAAGAAGGTGGCAGACTCCAGGATCGGCGATACGATCACCACGGTGGAAAACCCCACCACAGAGCCGCTGCCGGGCTACCGCGAGGTAAAAGCGATGGTGTTCTGCGGACTTTACCCCACAGACACCGGTCAGTACGAAGACATGCGCGACGCCCTCGAAAAGCTGAAGCTTAACGACTCGTCGTTCTCATACGAGCCGGAAACCTCCATCGCTCTGGGTTTTGGATTCAGGTGCGGCTTCCTTGGCCTTCTGCATATGGAGATCAGCCAGGAGAGGCTTGAGCGCGAGTTCGGCCTTACGCTATTATCCACCGCCCCTACCGTCGTATACCGTGTCGTCAAGACGGACGGCGAGGTGCTGGTGGTAGACAACCCGGCAAAGCTGCCGGACGTCTCCAAGATTGAACGCATGGAAGAGCCTATCATACAGGCCACCATCATGGTTCCCAACGAATACATCGGCTCTGTGCTGGCGCTTTGCCAGGAAAGACGAGGCATCCAGAAGGGCCTAAGCTATATAGACAGCTCGCGCGCTATAGTCACATACGAGCTGCCGCTGAACGAGATCGTGCTGGATTTCTACGACAAGCTGAAATCAGTCAGCCGCGGTTATGCCTCCCTCGATTATGAACTGATGGGATACAGGGCGTCAAACCTCGTAAAGCTGGACATACTTCTTAACGGTGAAGCGGTTGATGCGCTTTCGCTTATCACCCACCGCGACAAGGCGATCTTCAGGGGCAGAGAGCTTGCCGTAAAGCTGCGCGAACTGATACCGAGACAGATGTTCGAGGTAGCCATCCAAGCTGCCATCGGCAACAAGGTAATTGCGCGCGAGACGGTCAAGCCGATGAGAAAAGACGTCATCGCAAAATGCTACGGCGGAGACATCAGCCGCAAGCGCAAACTCCTCGAGAAGCAGAAGGAAGGCAAGAAAAAGATGAAGCAGATAGGCACGGTCGAGATTCCTCAGGAAGCCTTCCTTGCCATCTTGAACATAAAAGATTAACGGGGGAAATCTTGGAAAATTCACCGGAGACGGAGCAGCCTTACAGTCCTGTAAAACTCGAGGCCTCCAAGTCTGTCCTGCGGGAGTATACCGAAGCGATAATCATCGCGGCGGTGC
>JANXZX010000151.1 GCA_025355325.1 Geobacteraceae bacterium | reverse complement strand
CTCAGCTAGAGCGGTCGGGCTGTTCATTGTCACCGTCAGGAACACCCCTCCTCCTGATTAATAGGCTCCACAGCAAATGGTACAGCATAATTGGATATCCAGTGGAATAAAAAGGATCAGTATATACATGCGGGCACAATCAGTGTGTAATGCATAATATATATATTGTAATTTGTACTTGACAATTAATACTATTTAGTCAACTATATTCAATACCATCTTAGCAATTTACATAAACAAGCCACACCTGTCGCAACTTTACGAATAGTGAGTACCATAAACATCGATTTGATCCGGAAACAGATCTCAACTAAAAGGAGAAGTTACTCATGGGAAAGCATATTATTTCAGTGGGAATGGTGCTTACAATGTTGTTTAGTGTTGGTCATTTGTTTGCCGCAGATGGCGTTACAGACACGGAAATAAAAGTCGGCATGGTAAATGCGCAAACGGGTCCTGCTTCGGGGTTAGGTATTGGTATGAAGACCGGAGCTGAAGCAGTATTCAAGGATATAAACAGCAAGGGTGGCATTCACGGCAGAAAAATCAATCTGTTGGTAGATGACGATGGTTACGAACCCAATAAGACAATTGATGTCACGGTTAACATGATCGAGCAGAACAAGGTGTTCAGTCTTTTTGGGTATGTGGGAACACCCACCTCAAACGCCGCAGTACCTATTGTGAAGGAGATGAAGGTTCCACTGGTTGGGCTTTTCACCGGCGCCATGTCGTTACGGCAACCGGTGGTGCCGGAAATTATCAATATCAGAGCGAGCTATGACAATGAGACCGAGATGCTTGTAGAGCGATTTATCAAGGACATCGGCGCAAAAAAATTCGCTGTTTTCTATCAGGATGACGGTTTTGGTCTTGCCGTGCTTTCCGGGACAGAAAAAGCGCTCAAAAAACGTGGTATGGAGGTCGTAGCAAAAGGGACGTTCCAGCGGAACACCATTGCCGTTAAAACAGGACTTGCAGCAGTCATGGCAGCTAATCCCGACGTGGTGATCATGGTTGGGCCATACACACCTGTTTCGATCTTCACCAAGGAAGCAAAAGCTGCTGGCTTGAAAGCAGCGCTTGCCACGGTTTCTTTTGTAGGAACTAACAATCTCGTCAACGCTGTCGGCAACGAGGGCAACGGAATTGTAATATCGCAGGTAGTTCCATTCCCGCAAAACATTTCCATCCCGGTTGTTAAGGAATGCGCTGCCATTCTGGCCAGCCATGCGTTGGGCGAACAATTGGGATTTGTGAACCTTGAAGGATGCATTACCGCCAAGGTGTTTGTTGCCGGGCTTGTTAAAGCGGGCAAGGGATTGACGCGCGAAAGCATGATCAAAGCGTTTGAAGGTATGAAAAATGTTGATCTGGGAGGAATGACTATTTCCATGGGACCAGATAACCACCAGGCTTCCAGCAACGTATATCTGACGCAGATACGCGACGGCAAAATCACGGAGATCGAAACTATTAAAAAGTGAGGTTTACGGTTTGTTGACGTCAGAAATATACATTTATTTATTAAGGAAGCTTTGCAGTGCTTTTGCCATTGTATCAAGTAAACTATGCCTGGTAGCGCTTTGAAAAGGTGCCAAAATGACAATTAAAATCAAGCTGTACATGATTATCTCCATTGCTGTCACCGGACTGCTCATAGCAGTAGGCATCTCGTTCTTTGGCTTCTCCAAGACAAAAGCGGGGATTCGACAGCTTACATCCCAGACCGCGCCGCTTCAAATCAAGGTTATGGAACTGCAACAAGAGAGTGAAAAACTTTCGTCCGCCTTCATCAGGTTGGGGCTCTTGTCGGCAAATGATAGTGATATACATAAAATTTCGTCCCAGATATCAAACATCCTTTCCGACATCAAAAAGATTGTGACTGAAATAAGGACACTCGATTCAGACTCTGCATCCATTGATATGTCAATGTTTGACAATCTGCAAGAATCAGTGGTTGCGACGGTGTCGCAGAGACTGAAGAGTATGGAAGCAATGAGGTCGAGCTCAGCCGCTGTCACAGCCCAGCTTAAAGCGGTGGAGGATATTGGAACAAAAATAGCGGGTGACGTAAAGAAGGCAAGTGTGAATGCAGTTTCAACGTCGGACAATGCACAGCGTTCAAACAGCAGTATCAACGAAAGCATAAACAAGATGAAAACGGCACAGATGAGGATGAAAGATATTGAGACTATCCTTGTCGAAATGGAAACGATAAAAAGCAGGTTCAAACTGACGCCGCTAAAAGAGCGGATAAAATCTGCCGGTGACGGCATTCAGTCCATTGTCTACGACAAAGGCGACCCAGTGGTCATAAAAGAGGCCAAGTTCATTGCCGCCAGTGCTGTAGATCAGATATTGAAAGAGGGTACCGGTCTTTTTGCGCTACGTTCGGAAATTCTTTCCAACAAGGATGCGGAAGAAGCTTACCAGAAGTCAAAGCGTGAAATCAGGAAGATGCTGGAGGATATTCAGATGAAGTTGGCTGAACAAGCCGATACATCAGCACTCCAGGCATCACAAAGCATGAATGATCTGAAGCGCTCCTCGGAATACCGTACGTATGCATCCCGGACAATTGAAGCTACAAGCGACATACAAGTCAACATCAAGCGGCTTTTGGGTACGGTGCAGCTTGTCATGCTCAGTTCCGGGGAGAATGAGATAAGCGCGGCGTCAAATGAAATATCAACAGCCAGGAGACAATTGTCTGCCGGGATGGACGTGTTGAAACGAAGCATCACCCTGAGTGACATGAACTATATGCTCAAACATATTACAGGGATACATGATGCCTTAAAAAAAGCCGATGCGGCAATAGTAGCTGTGACGGTTGCCAAGCGCTCCGTTGTGGCGAGCGAGTTGGCCATGCAATCGACGATAGAAAATATCAAAAAAATAACTGAAGAGCAGTCGCGTGAAGGAGACGCAAAAGTAAAAATAATATCCGCCAAGTTTGCCGATGTAGTCTCATCACTCAACAATACGGTTACGTCAGCCACCACAGTTATGGCGATTGTCTCAGGGGTCGTAATTATTTCCATTCTCATTTTTGCCGTAGGAACGGCATTTTCTATTACCAGACCCTTAAAAAGGATAACGGACGCAATAGTCAACATTGCGGAAGGTAATGGCGACCTGACGGCGCGGTTACCGGCAGCCGGAAAGGATGAACTCGGAAAGTTGAGTACAGGCTTCAACAAATTGATCAGCAAGCTTCAGAGGAATATTTCAACAGTATCCGAAAAAGTTAATACGATTGCCTCAGCTGCCTCGGAACTATCCGCAACATCGGATCAACTGACGATTGGGGCCAGGTCACAGGCTAATCAGACCGCTTCTCTCTCGAACACGGCCGAACAGATGTCCGGGGCTTCACTGAGTATGGCGAATGAAGCCAAGTTTGCATCAGATTTTGCCGAGGCTACAAAAATTGTGGCGCTGACCGGAAATATCGTCGTGGGAGAGGCCGTAGAAGGGATAAAGTCGGTTGCAACCTCCATTGCAGAAATTACCGGTTCCATCAGCGGCTTGTCGGAACATTCCATGAAAATTGGCGAAATATCATCTGTAATAAAGGGTATTGCCGATCAGACCAATTTACTTGCTCTCAATGCAGCTATCGAGGCGGCTCGTGCCGGAGACCAGGGACTTGGCTTTGCGGTTGTGGCAGATTCGGTTCGGCAACTTTCGGAAAGGACAGCTATTGCCACCGTGCAAATAGAGGGAATGGTACGAGCAATACAGCAGTGTACGGATGGAGTTTCCCAGTCAATGAGCAATGGGCTTCAAAATGTCAACGCGGTTGTCGAGCGCGCGAATAAAGCCGGCGAAACCTTGAAGGATATTGTCTGTAGGGTGGAAAAGAAAGCTGAACTGATACAAAAGATGTCTGTTTCTGCCCAAGAGCAATCCGCCGCCGTAGATTCAATGAGAGAAGGCTTGGAAACAGTTGTCAATGTGTCTAATAACTTTGCCGCCGGTTCCGTGCAAATCGCACAAACTTCCGGAGAACTTAACAGGGCTGCAATTGACCTGCAGGATGTTGTCCTGCAATTCAGGATATAGCCAGCCAGCGCGCTCAAACGGCCGATCCTTCCTCCCTATCCAACCAAAAAAAGGAGAGCACAAAATGAACTTCAGCATTAAATCCAAGCTTATCATCATTCTGTTGGTCGCCTCTGTTTCAGTTACCGTTGCCGGAGTTATCGGTCTGGTGGGTATGAAATCATCTAACAATTCGATTGAAACGCTGTATAAGAAAAACCTGGTAAACACCTCTAAAATTAGCCATATCATGGCGCTCATGCGCGACAATCGCATTCAGTTGCTGCTTTCTCTTCAGCATGATCCGGCAAATCCCGAGATAGTCAAGATGCACGACCACAAGTTACCCTTCCATACAGATCAGGTAATCAAGAACATTGGAGAGATTGCCGCATCCTGGAAAGAATATACCTCAGAAGCGGTCTTGAACGCCGAAGACAAGAAGCTTGCGGATGATTTTGACGAGAAACGGAACCATTTTGACAAGGAAGGCCTGTTGGCAACGCGCGAAGTGATTCTGGCGGGAAAATTTGATGATGCGGTCCATGTCACTCTGACCAAAGTAAATCCTCTTTTCAAAGCAGCCAACGAAGCGGCGCAAAAGATTTATGACAACGAGAAAGCACAGGGCAAAAAAACGTTCGAAGCTTCCAAAAGCCATTATCAAAAAACCATGGCTCTTGTTATCGCATCAATTGTTCTATCAATACTGGTGACACTTGCCATAGGCATCTTAATAATATGCTCTATTACAAAAGCAGCATCTACTCTGGTCAAAGCCAGCAGTAACCTGGCCAACGGTGATCTGTCACAGCGTGTTCGCATCACTGCTGTTGATGAATTCGGGGCCATCGGTCACTCCTTTGATGTTATGGCCGATTCTTTTGGACAGGCAATGCATAGGGTAGCAGAATCTGCTACCCAGGTTTCAGTAGCGGCATCGCAGGTGAATTCCACTGCAGAAAGGATTGCTGCCGGTACAGAAAAGGTAGTTGCACAAACTACGACTGTTGCAACTGCCGGTGAGGAGATGTCCGTTACTTCCGGTGACATTGCCAGGAGCTGTCAGATGGCCGCCGAGGCGGCACAAAGAGCGACGCATTCTGCAAAGAACGGTGTTGAGGTAGTCGAAAAGACGGTGTCAGTTATGGGACATATTGCCGAAAGAGTCCAGGCATCGGCAAAAACGGTGGAGAGTCTTGGAGCACGTTCCGACCAGATTGGAGCGATAATCGGCACAATTGAGGACATCGCAGATCAGACTAATCTGCTGGCTCTGAATGCAGCTATCGAAGCTGCTCGCGCCGGAGAGCAAGGCCGGGGTTTTGCTGTTGTCGCCGATGAAGTCCGGGCTTTGGCAGAACGTACCACTCGAGCCACCAAGGAGATTGGCGGAATGATCAAAGCCATCCAAAGTGAGACCAAAGGTGCTGTTGAGGCTATGGAACAGGGTGTAAACCAGGTGGAAATAGGTACTGAAGAAGCGGCTAAATCGGGTCAGGCGCTTGAGGACATTCTCAACCAGATCAACTCTGTGGCCATGCAGGTCAATCAGATTGCAACTGCAGCGGAAGAGCAGACCGCAACCACTAGTGAAATATCGAGCAATATGATGCAGATTACCGCAGTCGTACAACAGACTTCACAAGGCGCTAGCGAGTCTGCAACGGCTGCAGCGCAACTGAAAGGTAATGCGGAGGAGTTACAGCGGCTGGTAAAGCAGTTTAAATTGTAGGGGCAGAAGTGAATGCAAAAAATAGCCTTCTGAGTTACCGGAGGTAACCAACGTTGTTGACATTTCCCGATTAGTTGCTTAAATTCCCGTCCATGCATATTTTGGACATTTCATGAACCGCCCATTCTCGCTCAACTATATTATCGCTGCTGTCCTGATCGGCATCTACCTGATCATGCCGACAACTATTTTTGCCCAATCGGTCACGTTTGAGGACGGTTTGCCCGCTGCGGAAGCGGTCTACTGTGCGGCAACAAGTGCCTCTTGTGCTGATTGTCCATGCTCCGACGAAAAAGGCTCCTCATCCTGCTGCGACTCGACTTTTTGCTGCTGCGCGTGTCACGCGCCGCTCAGTCGGGCTCTTCAACTCGTTTACGCCCCCGTAGTTGCTCTTCAAAATTTTCGGGAACCGACCTGGTCGTTTCCCCAGGTATACCGCACTATTTTTGTTCCCCCGCAAAACCGCGCCTGACACTCCCATAACCAAAAGGCCCTGCTGGTAGCCCACGACTGTATTGTGAAGCGCCAGATTCATTCTGCTGTTGCCCCCTTAAAACAAAGCCGGGCAGCGGTGCTCATTTCAAGGAGAACGTACACGTGACAACCCAAAAAAAAGATTTTTTACATTCCCTCTGGGACTTTTTCTGTTCTTTAAAGCTGACCATGTTCTTGTTGATCTCATTGGCTATCATTTCGATAATCGGTACGGTTATTCCTCAAGGCACTCCTGCACCTGAATATCTGGCCCAGATCAGTACTACCAAGCTATCGCTCTACAAAACACTCGGTTTTTTTGATATGTACCATTCATGGTGGTTCATCCTGTTGCTCTATTTGCTGACTGTTAACTTGACTGCCTGTTCCATCAAACGATTGCCGCACATCTGGAAAATCATCACCTGTCCGGTAACAATTTTAAACGACAGCCTGGAACGCTCCCTGACCAATGTGGTCACCTTCAAGAGCACGGATGATACGACCGCCCTTAAAGAGCGAATTGTTGCCGTGCTGGGGGCTGAATTTACCACGCCGGGAGTAATCGAAGCTGATGGCGCCTGGCACCTTTTTGCTCAAAAAACACCCTGGTGCCGCCTGTCGGTCTATGCTGTCCACCTGAGCATTATTGTAATTTTCATCGGCACCATAATTGGCTCGCTCTTCGGCTATAAAGCGTATGTTAACATTATGGAAGGTGACAGCGTATCCAAGGTAGTAACCCGCTCTGAAAAAGAGATTGATCTTGGATTTTCAGTACGCTGCGACAAGTTCAGTGCGGCTTTCTATGACACCGGTGCCCCCAAAGAATTCAAAAGTATTCTGACCGTGCTTGAAAACGGCAAACCGGTGCCCGGATTCGACCATAAAGCAATAATTGTCAACGATCCGCTGACATACAAGGGCATTACCTTCTATCAATCGAGTTACGGAGATGCCAGTAAATTTCTTTTCACCACCACCGATCTTGACGGGAAGAACGCTGTTCCGCTGACGGTGATGGGCAACGGCTCGGCAACCCTGCCCGATGGCAGCAGTATGCATGTGCTTGAAACAACGCCGGAAATCGGTGAATATTCTCCAGGACTTACCGGCCCGGCGGCTCATATCGAGATTCACACCCCTGACGGGAATTCTGAAAAGGTTGTTGTTTATGCCAACCACCCCAATCTCAACATCGAGCATGCAAAACATCATGGGAAAGGTCCGGTATTGCATTTCAATGGCGGTGAGAAACGGTCGTACACGGGACTGCAGGTTGCCAAGGATCCCGGCGTATGGGTCGTCTGGCTGGGCTGCTTCCTGATGGTAATCGGTATCTTTGCCGCATTTTTCCTCTCCCACCGACGCATCTGGGTGCGTATCCAGGGCGGATCTGTCACTGTGGGCGGCAATGCCAGCAAGAACCCAGGGGCTTTCCAACTGACCTTTGAGCGTCTTGTCGAACAGCTGAAAGCAGACATTACCAAGGAGAAACAACCATGACCAGTTCCCTGTTTTTTAATATAACCACTTTTGCCTATCTCATCTCCATGCTGGTTTTTTTTGCTTTTCTGGCCAGCCGCAGCAAGTCCGTAGGAACTGCTGCCATCGCCGTCACATACGGTGGTTTGTTTGTACAGACTGTCGCGATTGGGCTGCGCTGGAAGGAATCTTACGACATGGGTGTGGGACATGCGCCGATGTCCAATCTCTATGAATCGATTGTGTTCTTTTCCTGGACGATCGTACTGATCTACGCAATTCTGGACATAAAGTACAAATACCGGGTAATCGGTGCGTTCGTCATGCCGTTTGCCCTGCTCGGCATGGCCTGGGCGCAGCTTGGCATGAACACCGGAATCGAGCCGCTGGTTCCCGCCTTGCAAAGCAACTGGCTGCTGTATCATGTCATAACCTGTTTCCTTGGTTATGCAGCCTTTGCCGTGGCCTGCGGCATTTCGATCATGTATCTGATAAAGGCTGGCAGCGAGGCAGTTGCCGACAAACCGGCCGGCAATACTCTGCTGGCCATGTTTCCACCCACCAAAGTACTTGACGATCTTAACTACCGGTCGATCATGATCGGATTCCCGCTACTTACGCTCGGCATCATCACCGGAGCGGCCTGGGCCAACTACGCCTGGGGTACTTACTGGAGCTGGGACCCGAAAGAAACCTGGTCACTGATCGTCTGGTTCGTGTACGCCGCTTTTCTGCACGCACGCATCACCAAGGGATGGGTAGGCAAGAGGGCGGCCTGGCTTTCAATAATAGGTTTTGCCGCCACAATATTTTGTTATCTGGGCGTCAACCTGTTTTTGTCAGGGCTGCACAGTTACGGAAAGTAAAAAGACCGCTTGACAATCAGGGAGTGGTTCAATTATGGTTATCACTCAATGAAGGGGAGTAGCTATCAGCCGGAGACATGGCTGATCCCGTGTTCGTCAGCACAGTCGCAAGACTCGGACCGGGAACGATAACCATCGCAAGCAAGACCTTTATCCAATGCGTATCAACATGCAGTGGGTAAAGGTCTTTTTTATTTTATCCGATTAACAGAAACAGAAAGCAATGGAGGGACAACCCATGAATTGGCTGATGGACCCGCAGGTCTGGATGGCACTGATAACACTGAGCGCACTTGAAATTGTGCTCGGCATTGATAATATTATCTTTATCTCCATTCAGGCGAGCAAACTCCCTGCACAGCAACAGGAAAAGGCCCGGTTGCTCGGCCTTGGGTTGGCGATGTTTATCCGCATCGCGCTGCTCTTTTCACTAACCTGGCTGATGGGGCTTACCGCGCCTCTGTTTACCGTGCTTGGCAACGAAATCTCCGGCCGCGATTTGATTCTTATTTCCGGCGGCCTGTTCCTGATCTGGAAAAGCACGATGGAAATCCACGAGAAGCTGGAAGGCGAGGAGGAAATCTCATCGGCACGTGTCGGGGCAACCTTTGGCGCGGTTATTGTGCAAATCCTGCTGCTGGACATTGTCTTTTCCCTTGATTCGATCATTACCGCTCTCGGGATGGCCAACCAGCTTGCCGTAATGATTGCCGCCGTCGTCATCGCAGTCGGCTTTATGATGCTTTTCTCCGGAAAAATCAGCGCCTTCGTGGAAAAACATCCGACCATCAAGATGCTGGCGCTCAGCTTTCTGCTCCTGATCGGCGTATCATTGATCGGTGACGGTTTCGGAATGCATATACCCAAGGGGTACATCTATTTCGCCATGGCATTTTCGGTAATAGTCGAGATGCTCAACCTGAGACTCAGGCGCAGCACACCGGTCAAACTTCATAAACCACATCTGGCAGATTCCGCCGAGCCCTGACAAGCTGGAAATGTTTCGAATCAATTACACCCCGGCTCAGCCGGATTCGTTTGAAAAAAGGAGTCGCAAAATGAAAAATAAAATTGTTACAGCTTTAACTCTTCTGGCCGCAATACTGTTTTTGAGCATTACCGTACTGGAGCTCAACGCCGAAGCCAGGGCGGGCGGTAGCCGTTCCATGGGCAGCCGAGGTTCTCGCAGCTATTCCCGCCCCGCTGCGGCTCCTTCATACCAGCCTCCTCCTCGACAGCAGGCCGCTCCAGCCCCAGGTGGATTTCAACAGCCAGCCGGCGGCGGTTTCATGAGGAGTATGGCCGGTGGACTGGCCGGTGGCATGCTGGGCAGCATGCTGTTCAGCGGCCTTGCCGGGGCCGGTGGCGGTATGGGTGGCGGAATGGGCAGTGGCATGGGCGGCGGTGGCATCGGCCTGTTTGAAATCATTCTTCTTGCAGGCGGCGGCTATCTGCTGTACCGCTATCTGAAGAAAAAAAAGGCTGATAGTTCCTCTAATCCGTATGGCCGCTGATGACGTGAATCAGCAAGGGGTACACCATGTTTAAAAACAAATTCATAATTATTCTGGCTCTCGTTCTGGTAGTGCTGCCTTTCGTGTCGTCACTGTTCAATTTTTATACCGATTGGCTCTTCTTCGTTGAGACCGGCTTCTCGTCGGTCTTTACGACAACCCTGTATGCCAAAACCGGAGTGGGACTATTTTTCGGGGCGTTGCTATTTGTCGCGGTCATCATCAATCTGTATTTTGCGAACAAGTCGGTCTTTCCCAACGCGGGTGTTTTCTCGTTTGGTGGCACCAACTTCCGGGTTTTGCGAGATGACATCATTCATCTGGTAAAACCTGTAGCACTTCTGGTTACCTTCGTCCTGGCGCTCTTTGCCGGCAACTGGGGCGCCATGCAGTGGGAAGAAGTGCTGCTGTTTACGAACCGGGTCAACGTCGGAACGGTAGACCCGGTAATCGGTAAAGACATCGGCTTCTACCTGTTCAGCCTGCCGTTTCTCGCGATGCTCAAAGGTTTTGCCGGATTTGTGCTGCTGGCGGCCATCGTAATTACCGGAGCAGTCTACTTTGTGCGAGGCGGCATACAACTATCGGAACGGGGTGCTGCGGTTGATCAAAAGGTACGCCGCCACCTGGCGATTCTGGTCGCGGTATTTGCCTGCGTGACAACTGCCGGCTTCTATCTGGACAGTTTCGGGCTGCTCTATTCCGGCAACAACGCGTTTTATGGTGCGGGATACGTGGATGTCAACTCGCGACTGCTGACCTATCGGGTTATCACGTTTCTGACGCCGCTGGCCGGCATCATGCTGGCTGTAGGGATATGGAAAGGTGCCTGGCGTATGGCGCTGCTGCCGCCGCTGGTTGTGATCGGACTGTATGTTCTCGGCATCCGGGTCTATCCGGGGATACTTCAGAAATTCAAGGTTGCGCCCAACGAACTGGCCCTGGAAACACCCTATATTGAGAATAACCTGAAATTTACCCGGTTTGGCTTCGATCTGGAAAAGATCGAAACCGTGTCTTTTGATGTGGATACGAAACTTTCTGCTGCCGACATAGCAAACAATGATGCGACCATAAAGAACATCCGCCTCTGGGACCATGCCCCGCTGCTGAAAACCTACAGCCAGTTACAGCAGATCAGAACCTATTACAAATTCTTCGACGTGGATAACGACCGTTACACGGTGAACGGCCAGTATTCCCAGGTTATGCTGTCACCGCGCGAACTTTCCTACGCCGATCTTCCCAGCAAAAACTGGATCAATGAGCGCCTGATCTTCACCCACGGCAACGGCATCACCTTCGGTCCGGTCAGCCGGATCAGCAAGGAAGGTCTGCCGGAGTTTTTCGTCAAGAATATTCCTGCCGTCAGTCTGGCCGATATCAAGGTGACCAGGCCGGAGATATATTTCGGTGAACTGTCCAACGAGTATGTAGTCGTCAAGACAAAGGTTCCGGAATTCAGCTATCCGACCGCAACCGGCAATATCAACACTACCTACGCCGGCAAAGGCGGAGTACCACTCGATTCATTGCTCAAAAAAGTGCTGTTTGCGGCAAAATTCAAAACGGAAAAAATCCTGCTTTCGTCAGATATCTCAGCAGAGAGCCGGATTATCTACAACCGCAACATCAACGAGCGGGTCAGGGCGATTGCGCCGTTCCTTCGTTTTGACGGCGATCCGTACATGGTTGTAGACGGGAAAGGGGGGCTCAAATGGATCATCGATGCCTATACCTATTCGGGTATGCTCCCCTATTCAAAACCGATTCAAGGCGGAATAAACTACATGCGGAACTCGGTCAAAGCGGTGGTTGACGCCTATGACGGCTCGGTCAGTTTCTACATCAGCGACCCGAATGACGTGCTGGCAAAGGTTTACGCCCGGATATTCCCGGGTCTCTTCAAGCCGTTGACCGCCATGCCGGATGATCTGCGTGCCCATGTCCGCTACCCGCACCAGTTCCTCCAGTTACAGGCAGCTATCTACGCCGCCTACCACATGACTGATCCGAAGGTTTTCTACAATAAGGAAAACCTCTGGCAGGTGCCTGCGTTGGGTGAAAAACCGATGGAGCCGTACTATACGATTATGAAGCTGCCGGGTGAAAAGGTAGCGGAATACATCCTGCTGCTCCCCTTTACCCCCTCCAAGCGCGACAACCTGACAGCCTGGCTGACGGCGCGCTGCGACGGAGAAAATTACGGGAAAATCCGTGCCTACACCTTTCCGAGGGATCGCCTGATTTACGGACCGAAACAGATAGACGCCCGCATCAACCAGGACTCCTTCATTTCCCAGCAGCTGACGCTCTGGAACCAGCGCGGTTCGGAGGTTATCCGGGGGAGTATGCTGGTGATCCCGATTGAAAAATCGCTGCTTTATGTGCAGCCGCTGTTCCTTGCTGCCGACAAGGCCGGGCTGCCGGAACTGAAACGGGTGATTGTCGCCTTTAATGACCAGGTTGTTATGGAGGAGAATCTTGAACTGGCCCTGCAGCGTTTATTTGGCGGCAAAAAAACGGTAGCGGCATCAGCGGCTGAAACGGTTACGCCCGGTCCGAAGGCGGCTCCCGCCGCACTGGCCAGGGAGGCAATGAGTCTGTACGAGAAGGCGATCAACCTGCAACGCCAGGGTAATTGGGCCGGTTACGGCGAAGAATTACGCAAACTGGAGCAGGTACTGAAGCAGATGGCGAAGTAGCAGGCAGGCTGCCTTTGCAGGAGTACATCTATCGTGAAGCAGATTGTATTCAAAACATTGGCGCAGGCCAAACGCCTGGTTATTATAGTGACCGGTTTCACGATCCTGGCTGTGGGAATAGCCATGATCGTGCTGCCGGGACCGGCAATTGTGGTTATTCCGGTAGGCCTGGCGATCCTGGCCACCGAGTTCATCTGGGCCAGAAAGCTGTTAGTTATGGCAAAAGAACGTATTGAGCGCATGAGAAAATAGTGGACTCACTGTCCAAAATAATGTTTAAGTAAACCCTCGCAACACTCGGAAATTCATCGAGATATCCACTTAAACAGGGTGCCCATGCCAAGCCCAAGCCATGAACCGGTCAAAAGCCAAACGTATCTGATTGTTTTCTCAGTAATCGCGGCAATTACAATTTTACTATTAGGGTATATCGATTATTTGACCGGCGAAGTTTCACTGGATATGTTCTATATGCTCAGCATCGGTCTGGTCACCTGGTACACCAACAGGTTTTTAGGCGTTTTATGTATTATTGAAGTTTTATTGGTAAAAATTTCAGCCGATTATTTCTGCCAGGTCAAAGTGGGAACACACCTGTATGAGTGGAATTCCTTCAACGACATTATCATGTATGCGATAGTTCTGCTGCTGGTAGCAAAATTAAAGAAAGTCCTGACTGATTGAATAAATCAGTCCATCACGATTGTCGTATTGTTTATAATCTTCCGTGGCTTCACCAATCCCAAAAGCACATCCATATAGTAGTAGACCACCGGCGTGATGTAGAGGGTCAGCAACTGCGACGTCAGCAATCCGCCTACCACCGCAAGTCCCAGTGGCTGTCGTGATTCCCCCCCTGCACCCAGCCCCATGGCAATTGGCAGGGTACCCATCAGCGCCGCCATCGTGGTCATCATGATCGGTCTGAAACGGACAATGGCCCCTTCGTAGATCGCATCCAGCGGCTTTTTCCCTTCTGTTCGCTCGGACTCCAGCGCAAAGTCGATCATCATGATGGCGTTCTTTTTGACGATGCCGAGCAGCATGATGATTCCGACAAAACCATAAATATTCAGGTCACAGTTGAAGATCATCAGCGTAATCAGCGCCCCGAAGCCGGCCGCCGGCAGCCCGGACAGGATCGTAATCGGATGAATGTAACTTTCGTACAGAACGCCGAGAACAACATAGATAACGAATATTGCCATCACAAGAAGGAGCCACAATCCGCTGAATGAAGATTTAAAGGCCTGCGCAGTACCCTGAAAACTGGTGCTGACGGAAGGTGGCAGTGCCGTCCGGGCACATTCATCAACCAGCTTCATGCCGTCGCCCAAGGCTACTCCGGGGCGCAGGTTGAACGAGATCGTTACAGCGGGAAGCTGCCCCAGATGGTTAACTGACAGTGGTCCGATGGTTTTGGTAATGGTTGCGATGGTTTCCAGCGGGATCAGCTGATCAGTCTTTGCATGGATATAGAGCATGCCGAGAGCCGCCGGATCACCCTGATAGAGCGGATCAAGCTCCATAATAACCTGATACTGGTTGGTCGGTGCAAAGATTGAAGACACCTGGCGTGAACCATAGGCATAGGCAAGCGCATCCTCCACCTGTAGCACGGAGAGTCCCAGGGCGGCCACCTTGTCCCGGTTGATCTCGACACGAACCTGCGGATTGCTGATCTGCAGGTCACTGGTTACGTCCATAAGCTCCGGCAGCTTTCGCAGCTTGGCTTCAAACTCGGTCGATGTCCGATACAGTTCATCCGTGTCTTGCCCCTGTAGAGTGTACTGGTACGAGCTTTTGGAGCTGGTGCCACCGATCTGGATTGAGGGAACGTTCTTCAGGAAGGTGTTAATTCCGGCAACCTGAGCCAGTTTCGGGCGCAGTTCCTTGATGACCTCGTCTGCCGAAAGCTTGCGTTCACTGCGTGGTTTGAGTCGCATGAAGAAACTGCCTGTATTGCTGCCGCGCCCTCCACCAATGGAGGACATGAAACCGTCGATATTGGGATCCTTGGCGATGATGGCGGCCACCGCTTCCTGATGAAGTTTCATCTCCGCAAAGGAAGTCCCTTCGGCTGTCTCGGTACTGGCGTTCAGCCGTCCGGTGTCTTCTGTCGGCAGAAATCCCATGGGTATCACGGTGAACAGCCAGCCGGTAAGCAGCGTAAGCAGAATTGTCACGACCATAGTGGTGCGCCGGAAGCGAAGAACAAGTTTCAGCGAACGCTCGTAAATGCCGAGCATACCGTCGAAAAAACGCTCCATCATCATGAACAGACGTCCGTGCTGTTCCGTTGCGGGAGGTTTCAGAAAACGGCTACAGAGCATGGGGGTCAGGGACAGGGAAACAAAACAGGAGACCAGAATCGACACACTGATCGTTATGGCAAATTCATTCAGCAGTCGCCCGAGGATGCCGCCCATGAACAGGACCGGGATAAAAACCGCAACTAGCGAGATCGTCATGGAGATGATCGTAAAACCGATTTCCCGTGAGCCCTTGAATGCCGCCTCCATGGCACTGGCACCCTTTTCCATGTGACGGACGATATTCTCCAGCATGACAATGGCATCATCCACGACAAAGCCGACCGCCAGGGTGAGGGCCATCATGGAGAGGTTGTTGATGGAGAAGCCGAGCATATGCATGGCGGAGAAGGTGCCGACGATGGACATCGGCACCGCCAGAGCGGGAATGATTGTGGCAGACAGATTACGCAGAAAGAGAAAAATCACCATGATAACCAGGCCGATAGTCAATATCAGGGTGAACTTGACGTCGTGCATCGATTCACGGATCTGTTCAGAACGGTCAAACAGGACGTTTAGTTCAACCGAGGCCGGCATCTGGCTCCGGAAGTTCGGCAGCAGCTTTTTAACGTTGTCCACGACTTCGATAGTGTTGGTGCCGGGTTGGCGCTGGACCGTCAGGACGATGGCGCGGGAGTTATTGTACCAGCCCGCCGTCTTGGTGTTTTCAACGCTGTCGATAATCTTGCCGAGCTCTTCCAGGCGAACCGGTGAGCCTTCCCGATACGCCACCACCATCTTACGGTAGGCAGCTGCCTTGAACATCTGACCGTTGGCTTCGATGGTAAACGTCTGTTTTGTGCCGTCGAGAGTCCCGGTCGGCAGGTTGACATTCGCATCGCCAATCGCCGTTGCAACTTCATCGATACCGATTCGGCGGGAGGCAAGCGCTTTCGGATCAAGCTGGGCACGCACAGCAAACTTCTGTGACCCGTGGACGTTAACCTGAGCCACACCGCTGATTGTGGAGAGCCGCTGCGCAATCATGGTCTGGGCAAATTCATCAACCGCGGAAAGCGGCAGCGTGGGGGAACTGAGTGTCAGGTACAGAACCGGCTGATCGGCCGGATTGACCTTGCGGAACGATGGCGGTGTCGGCATGTTTTTCGGCAGCGAACGGGTACCCGCCGATATAGCCGCCTGTACATCCTGAGCGGCGGCATCAATATCGCGATTCAGATTGAACTGGAGGATTATTCTGGTTGTGCCGACCCCATTGTTTGAGGTCATGGAATCAACTCCGGGGATGGTTGACAGCTGGTTTTCAAGGGGGGTTGCTACTGCTGCAGCCATGGTATCAGGATTGGCGCCTGGCAAGTTGGCGCTTACCTGAATAGTCGGAAAATCCACGTTGGGCAGGTCATTAACCGGAAGCAGTCGATAAGAAACCACCCCGAATATAAAGATGGCGATCATGATCAGCGAAGTCATGATCGGGCGGCGGATGAAAATATCCGCAATATTCATTAGTTTTTGCCCCCGGCAGGCGGCTTCACAGCCGGTTGTTTATCCTTACTTTCCACGATTGCGCCTGGAGTCAGGCGTAACTGGCCATCCACCACTACGGTTTCACCCGCTGCCAGACCTTTCTCGATAACCGTATCCTCGCCCACCGCCATGGCGGCTGTTACCTGGCGCATCTCCACGGAATTATCCGGTTTCACGACATAAATGAATTGTCCCTGCTGACTGGTCTGAATTGCATTGGTCGGCACAACTACGGCATCTTTCCGGGTGCCCAGCGTCATGACCACATCTGTGAACTGACCCGGCCAGAGTTTACGCGACGCGTTGGCAAAAACTCCTTTGAGTTTGATCGTTCCGGTGGCAGGATTCACGGCATTGTCGAGAAAACTGATAGTCCCGGTCTCCGTTTTTCCCGGTTCATTCGGAATAACCGCCTCAATCTTTAATTCCTTACCAGCCATTGCCCGTTTCACATCAGCAAGCAATTTTTCGGGAATGGAGAAGGTGGCGTAGATCGGAGCAAGTTGATTGACCGTCACTATCGCCAGATCGTTGGCCTTTACCAGGTTGCCCGGTTGCAGGGCAATGGTTCCGGTGCGGCCGGAAATCGGTGAGCGGATGGAACAATAGCCGAGCAGGATTTTGGCATTCTTTATGGCGGCACGGTCAGCGGCCAAAGTGGCAGCCAATGACTCGGCATTTGATCGTAACAGATCGTATTGATCGCGGGTAACGATTCCTTCCTTGAGCAACCCCGCGTAGCGATCCGCCTGTTCACGGGTGAATCTGGCCTGGGCCTGATCCTTGGCAAGGGTGGCTTCGCATTGGCTTACTGTTGCCTGGAACGGCTCCGGGTTGATGCTGATTAACAAGGCTCCTTTTTCAACATCGCTCCCTTCCGTAAAATGGAGCCGTGCAATTTGGCCGTCAACCTGTGATTTGATAGCAACACTGGTGAACGCCTCAATGTTGCCGATGGCCTTTACCTGGACCGGAACGTTTTTCTGCATCGCTTGTACCACCTTTACCGGCACCGGCGGCTTTGCTTTGGGTTTCTCTTTTTTGGCGGTGCAGGCAGTACAGGAGAACAGTAGGAATATGAGGAACAAAAATATTGCAGGTTGCTTCATGGAGTCTTCTTTCCTAGTAAACTTTTGAGACCAAATTGTTCTTCTCGCCCACTCCTGTCAAGTGTCGTGTTTCATCGCCGGTATTACGCCGGTAGCCATGAGCTGTGGAATCCTGTTTCTGTGGAGACAGGACTGGCCCGTCTCCACAGAAGCTACAAACGTTACTTGGCATGGCACCCTTTACAGTTAGTGGGGCCTTTTTTCATCTCGGTATGGCAGTCCTTACAGGCATTCTTGTGCGCAGCTTCTTTTCCGAAACCAACAATCTTTCCACCTTCAACTGTTTCATGACATTTCTTGCAGTCTTTAAGAGCCTCCGCATGAGCCTTGTGCTTGAAGGTCACTCCCTTTTTCATCTCGGTTACGTCAGCGGCAAATGCGGATCCGGCAAAAAGGGCTCCTGCCAGTGCTGCGATGATCATCTTCTTCATGTTCATTTCTCCTTTGTTGTTGATATCTGCGCATGGCGCAGTAACTGGAAATAAACTACGGTACGGCTGACCATTTCCATTGGAGCTGGAAAAACGACGAAAACTATTCTTTTAGAGTGTGATATGAATACTGGTATTTGAGATGGATCAGACGAGGCTTTGCGGCGGGACGAATATTGGACTTACTATGTTTGGCAGTTGTTGATAGCGATCATCCGTAACGATCAGCGAAACAAGTGGCGCATACACAACTGTAATTTCTGTGTTCAGATTTACATATACCGCACAACAGAAAGTCGAATCACAATTGTCGGAATCCTGGTTATGTGAGTTACTCCCGGCACCGCCGGAAGTATCCACAACATCGGGACTGCCCAGACATGAGTCGCAGGGATGAGCAACGCATGCCAACGGCAGCAGCAGATACAGCAGTATAATTAGCAATGATACCGTTTTCATATCGACGTCACTCAAGAGCCTTGGCGTCAACCGCAAAATATTCCGATTCACCAAAGCAGTTTGTCGGAATACCTTTGTGCTGTTCGTAGGTAAGAGAGATCTTCTTGCCGAGGGACCCATTGATCTTCCCGATCACCGCCTTGTCACGAACTGAAAAAAGAAACTTTTCCGGCAGTGAGCCCGGCACCGGCAGCATTTGCAGTTCACCCTCCCACGTTTTGCACAGCCATCCTTTTTCGGAAAACTTCTGCATGTAGCCGATTCTCTCGCCCTTTGAATAACTCCAGTTGAGTACGACCGCCATGTAACCTGCACAGACGACAACTACGGCTGTGAGCAGCAATAGCACAATTTTGACAGCCTTATTCCTTATTTCCGCACCCGTCATAATATCTCCGATATGATGGCTTGAAGCCAACTTGATAAGACGATTTTTGTGATCATTTCATTGCTATAGCAGACCTGAAGCAACTCCGGCACTTTACCACATGTTAGTTCACAAAGTTCAGTTTTTTGCGGTGACCCTTTGCCGCCCTCTGTATCTACGATGTTGAGAGCAATTGACGATTCCGTCCGGTTCTGTTAGATTGCCTGCCCCGCTCCGGCTTTGCTCCGGAGTGAATTTACCCTCATCAGTACGAGTCTGTCAACCAGATGACCAAAGAGCAGATAATTCACAACATCATCGCAGCGCTTTCCGCTGATCTAGCTGTGTTTTCCAGCGCTGCCCGGGCGGCACACGAAGCGGCAACCCATGATGAATGCCTTCCGGACAACAAGTATGACACCACTGCGCTGGAAGCCTCTTACATCGCTCAGGGGCAGGCCAATCGTGCCCAGGAAATCCGCGCAGCGCTCGAAAACTACCGCGCTCTGACGCTGTTTGATTTCAATGACGACACGCCGATCCGTTTGACGGCTCTTATTACTCTTGAAAGCGGAGAAGGGAATGTAAGACGACTTTTTCTTGGCCCCAAGGCCGGTGGGTTGAAGATAGCTGATTGTGACGGAGAGATTGTTGTTATAACCCCTGGCTCGCCTCTGGGCCGGTCATTGCTGGGCCTTCGTACCGGCGATGAGGTTAAGGCCGGAGACGATACTACGGCCGAGCCGTTTACCATTGTTGCAGTTAGCTGATACCGGTAATATGGACACCGCACGTAATCAATAACCTGCTAACTGCAGGCAGGATGACTGAAAGTATGAAAATCACTCTGTTGACCCACTTCAAAGAATTCGAAAAACGATCCAATACCGGTCGGCTGGTGGTTGATGTTCTGGGAAACTCTGCCGAACAGGTGCGCTGGGACAGAATGAATCCACCGGCCCGACTGATTGAAGAAATAGAAACAGGCGGTGTGGCACTGGTCTATCCCGGCGCCATCGACGAGAATGACGGAGATCTCAGTGGCATCAGCCAGTGTATAATCATTGACGGCACATGGCATGAAGCCCGCAAGATCCACCAGCGCAGCCCCTATCTGCAGAAAATTCGCCGCATCTGCCTGACGCCTGACGGAAAATCGGTGTACAATCTCAGGAAAAACCAGAAAGAGTCCGGATTATGTACGGCTGAGTGTGTTATTGAAGTGCTGCGACTTTCGGGAAACATCGCTGAGGCTGAACTACTACAGGAACGCTTTTTAGCTTTTATCAGGCCGGTGGGTGTCATGCGGGGAGCGGTGCAGGGGCATTAGCACCATTGTTATCTACTCTGGGTAAAGGCAGGACAGTCGCTTGTTTGCCTGTCCTGCCACGTAAAATAAATTGGGTTAAGCCGGTTCCGATTCAACAATACAGGGCTGATCGTCATCCTGCTCACACACTTCACCCTCAAATTCTTCATCATCAAGATACGGCGCTGTTCTTCTGCCGAGAACCTCAATTACCTTACCGCTAACCAGGCCACTACCGGCTGCAAGCACAACAGTAACCAGTATACCGGTTAGTTGTGCTCCAAAATTAATTCCGCTGACAACAAACAGAGCGGAAATCCCACCAAAAAGCCCTGGTAAGCCGTGCAGATAGAGCACGCCACAGGTATCTACCTTTTTGATCATATCTGTCAAACGGGATTGAATTATTGCAAAGCCGAAGGTGGAAATCACACCGGCCAGAATACCGATCACAAAGGCAGCTCCGGGAACGGACAGATCGCAGGTTGAACCAATGGCTACACCACCTGCCAGCGTTGCGTTGGCTATATCCGCCGCCGATATCTTGCCCCTCAGCTTGACCGAAGCAAAATAGGTGGCGATCGTAGACCCGCAGAGCGCCAGAATGACGTTAACAGCCGTCCTGGGTACATCTGCCGGGGCAACCAGCGCTGCACAGAAGCTGGGCCAGAACACCCACAGCACCATACTTCCCAGCAGGGAATACCGATCACTTGTGTCATCACACTCAATCGGCGTGTCATATTCTTTCAGCGTGGTCATCGAGGCAGCCACTCCCAGTCCGAAGATGGCGCCAAAAGCGTGAATGACGATTGAGCCACCGGTGTCAACCACCTTGCCACTAATCAGTCCGAGTCCACCATTAAGAACAATCCATTCATTCAGGGCATAAAACGGGACAAACAGGACACCCAGCAACAAATATTGCCCCATCTTCAGACGTCCCAGCACCGCTCCGGCGCAGATCAAAAGACTTGCGGCGGCAAATTCGGCAAGTATCAGTTTGTCTATAAGTCCTTCAGAGCTGCCAATGCCATAAAAACTCTCTTTCAGGAAGTATAATGGAATTGAAACACTCACAAGCAGGTAGGTAGCCGTCAGTGCAGAACGACCGTATTTTTTTACAAACACCATCAAAAAACCAAACCCGACCAGCAACATGGCCATAATATGGATTGCGCGGTTGTATTTCTGGACATCGCTTAGTGCCGCAATGGTAGTGCCGGAAGATTCAGCAGCATAGGACGCTCCGCTTACAACAAGCAACAATGTGCCAAGCAAAAGTGCAATTCTGATAAAATTTCTCATGTGCTCTCCTTTGTATACTTCACTAGCACATAATTTGAGCACACACAATAGTCAATTGCCTGCTAATTGGCCATGACAAGTTTATAATTTAGCCAGAACGGCACTGCTGTTAATGCTGTCCGATTTATACTGGTTATTTTTATGGCATAGGGCTGTTGCGAATATTGAAGGGAGGATACATAGGGAGGTGGCGGGCACATTTTAAATTCGAGGGCAACTGTAATCGCACTATATTGTTGAAGAAAGCTCTTACCAGCCAAACCGTTTCACTGAGGCTATAGACCTACTTCTTTTGATTGTTCCAGAACTCCATACAGCTCCATTAGTTGATCGTCAGTAATTTTCAGGATTTGGGCCTCCGGGGTCTCAATAACAGGAATATCTGCTTTTTCAGTGCTGATTGACAACTCCCGTCGCCTGCGTGTGATAAAATTGACCAGACGAACAATAGCAAGCACCATATTATCCGGCCCGAGATCATCGTTCACAAATGCAAGGTGGTGTCTGGCAGCCACAGCACGGTAGACCGGCGGCATATTCCAGTGCTCCATCAAACGTGATCCCTGCTCAATGTGCATTTCATCAAAAATCTCAAGGAGGAGCCCTCTTTCCAGAGCCGCCTGAGCCATACCCGCATTTGTGAGACGCTCCAGAGACTTCAGAAGATGCAGCTTGCCGACATCATGAGTCAAGCCGGCAAGGTACGCCTGTTCGGCAATATTTCGATGTCCGGTATTCATTGCCACCCAGCGACTGCCAAGTGCGCAGGCGTGAGAATGAAGCCAAAGCTCACGCATGACGCCGTTGACAAAATCATTTTGGGAGGCGTGAAGAGCTGCCTGAGAAGCCGCCATCGCAAGGTTTGAAACATGGTATGCGCCGAGGCGTATAAGTGAGTCTTTGATGGTTTCGATTTTGACGCGACCGCTGTACACGTGCGAGTTGGCCATTTTGAGGATTTGTCCGGCAAGTACCTGGTCATCATTTGATGTGGTAACCAGATCATCTATTACAAAATTAGAATCGGCAAGCAACTGAACCATTTTAAGCGCTATCGGATGAAAGACAGGGATGTCTATCGGCTGTAGTGCCAGTAAACGCATAATTGTAATTGGAACCGCCATTTACCTCTCCCATATAAGTGGATAGAGCAACATTTCGCATTCCCTGACACAAAACGTGATGCACGTGAAAGCACAAGATGTAAACCAAAAAAGGAGCTACGACAAACGCCGTAACCCCTTGAATTATCTGGTCGGTGAGACTGGAATCGAACCAGCGACCCCCTGCTCCCAAGGCAGGTGCGCTACCAGGCTGCGCTACTCACCGACGAAAGACGTATTGTATAGCATAACTGGTTCAGTGACACAAGATAATAATTGTTCGCTGGATAGGCACTTTTCAAGTTCTGATACAAATGAGCGTTCGTATGGAATAGTCATGGAGGGAAGTTTGTCACTCTTCAAAAGAATGATCTATTAAAAATACTAGATTGAGCTAAGAGACGAGGGATTGTTGCTGGTCCCTGAATGGTGGATAGAACAAAGTCGGTCTTCCGTATCCAGTTCCGGTCATATCAGCAGCCACGCAACATAACCCAATACTGCCGCCGTTCCACCCGCCAGTGCGATCAGCGATGTAACTGCCCGCCCGGTGCTCCAGCGGGCGGGAAACGCTCCCAGTCCCATTGTGAAACGTGCCAGGCCATTCAGAGTTCCGTCAATTACAGCCTCATCAATCCCTTTCCATAAGAATCGACTCAGCCAGACATAAGGACGGATGAAGAGCAGGCGGTAGAGATTATCCAGGCACCATCCGTTCAGCAGGAATTCGCTCAATGGGAGTCCGGTCTCTTCCCGCCTTAACGACTCTGCCCTGCGCAATCCGGTGTACCGTGACCATGCCAGGCCAAGACCGATCAGGCTGATTGTTGCGGCAACCAACTGCAGGGACAATTCTGTTGCAGTTGACTCATGTGACGGAGAAACAAAACCGGGCAGAGTACCGAAGAATCCGGACAGCAGCCCGTGGCTACCGAAGTTTCCCGGTAGATTCAGCAAGCCGCTGAACAGGGCGATCAGCGCCAGCGGGATGAGGGTTAGGGTCATGATCGGTTCGACTCCGCTCACCGACCGGTCATTTGTGCTTTCTGAAAGGTGGCTGAGCGGAGTCGAAGCCCCACCATGAAACACCACAAACAACATGCGAAATGTGTAAAATGCGGTCAACAGCGCTGTCGCAAGTCCAAGGGCAAATAGAGTGTTGTACAGCATCCCGCCATGCGCAAGAACAGCACCGAGAAGAGCGTCCTTGCTGAAAAATCCCCCACTTCCCGGAAAACCGGCCAGACAGAGCGCGCCGGCAAGAAACGGCCAGTAGATGCCCGGCAACTGTTTTTTCAGCCCGCCCATGCGGTAGATGTTCTGCTCGTGGTGCAGTGCGGTAATGACACACCCCGCGCCAAGGAACAGCAGCGCCTTGAAAAAGGCGTGGGTCAGCAGATGGAAGGTGCTGGCGGTCAGTGCGCCTGCTCCGACCCCCATAACCATGTAGCCGATCTGGCTGATTGTCGAGTAGGCCAGGATGCGCTTCAGGTCGCGTTGGACGCAGGCGCAGGTGGCGGCATAGAAAGCGGTTGCCCCACCGGTGATCGCGATGGCGGCCAATGTGATCGGTGAAGATCCGATCAGCGGAAACATGCGCGCCAGCAGATACACGCCCGCAGTGACCATCGTGGCGGCGTGAATCTGGGCGGAGACCGGCGTGGGGCCGGCCATGGCATCGGGCAGCCAGACCGAAAGCGGCAGTTGCGCCGATTTTCCCGCTGCACCGATCAGCAGCAGAATTCCCAGAGCGGTGATGATGCCGGGCGGCATCAGGAAACCCATGCCGTTCAGTTCGGAAATGGCGGTAGTGCCGAACAGCTGGTACATCCAGACCATGGCGATACCCAGTGCGGTGTCGCCGATGCGCGTAACAATGAAGGCTTTGCGCCCGGCGGTGGCATTTTTCTCTTCGGTATACCAGAAGCCGATCAGGGCGTAAGAACAGAAGCCGACTCCTTCCCAGCCCAGATAGAGAAGCGGCAGGTTTCCGGCCAGAATCAGCATCAGCATGGCAAAAACAAATATGTTCAGCAGGGCAAAATAGCGGGCGGGGGACGGATCGTCTTTCATGTAGCCGATGGAATACAGATGGATCAGGCCGCAGACAAAGGTAATCATCATGGTCAACGACAGGGACAGCTGATCGAGATGCAGGGCTAACGGGGCCTTGAAGTCGAAGTCGGAGAGCCAGGAGGCATATTCTATGGTCACCGGGGCGGTGAAATTGAGAAAGACCGGAATTGAGCAGATAAAGGCGCCCCATATTACGGCACAGGCTACGGACTCTCCCGCTTTGCGCGGCAATCTGTTCCCGATGAGAGCGTTGAAAAACCCGCCTGAAAGCGGCAGGAGGAGTATGAGGGCGAGATAGAGTTTCATATCACCCCTTCATCTCGCTGAACATATCCGTATCGACGGTCTTGCGGCGACGGTATAGATAGACTACCATCGCCAGGGCCAGCGAGACTTCCGCCGAAGTCAGCGCCATGATGAAAACCGCGAAAAACTGCCCGTCCGGATTGCCCCAGCGTGCCGAGCCAGCCACAAAAACCAGCATAACTGCATTCAGCATGACTTCAATGCTGACCAGCATCATGATGAGGTTGGCCCGCCATGCCACCAGTCCGCCCATGCCGATGAAGAACAACAGTCCGGCCAGGATCAGGATATGTTCCAGAGGTACGATCATGGTGGATCCACCTCACCCGGCCTTTGGCCACCCTCTCCCTGAGGGAGAGGGGTTGGTTGCGAGGGGGATTTCCCCAGATACAGCGCTCCCACCAGGGCAAACAGGAGCTGAAGTGAAACCAGTTCAACCGCAAGGCCATGCTCCTGGAAGAGGCGCCGGGCAACTTCACGGATCGGCAAAGCCTCAGGTATTTCGCTTATAGCTGCGTGTCGCGTGGTAATAACCGTAACCAGCGAAGTAATGCTGATTCCGGACAGTAGCAGTGCCGACAGCCACTCTCGCCAGTGGGGTGACATCCCTTTTTCCGGATGCCCCAGATCGAGCATCATGATTACGAACAGGAACAGCACCATAATAGCGCCGGCATAGAGTATGACTTCGAAGGCAGCCACCAGCGGTGCCATCAGCAGATAGAAGATCACCGCCATGCTGAACAGCGAAGTAACCAGATACAGAATTGCGTGAACCGGATGTTTTTCAGTGATGGCCAGCAGGGTACCGATGACG
This sequence comes from Geobacteraceae bacterium, assembly GCA_025355325.1. Classification (GTDB taxonomy): domain Bacteria; phylum Desulfobacterota; class Desulfuromonadia; order Geobacterales; family Pseudopelobacteraceae; genus JACRCG01. Next base: position 17,195 of record JANXZX010000151.1, on the reverse strand, counting down.
GCTACAGCGGCGAGTATGTAGAAAATTGACGGTTCAATCATGGCAGTAACGACCTGACATCCACCGGCGGATTCTCCTCCAACCCGGTCCCGCGCGGCTGAGTCACACCAATACCAGCGTGACGGTAGAAATTGTAGGATGTATCCTTACCGCACCCGTCAATCAGCAGATCTTCCTTCTCGTAGACCAGATCCATGATATCCCGTTTGCAGATTTCATAATCCGGCGTCATCTGGATGGCGAGTGTTGGACAGGCTTCGGCGCAGAGGCCGCAGAAGATGCAGCGGGAAAAGTTAATGCGGAACCAGGCGGCGTAGCGGCGACCGTCTTCCCGTTCGTCTGACTGCATGGAGATGCAATCTACCGGGCAGGCGGCAGAACAGAGGTAACATGCGACACACCGTTCACCGCCGTCCGGGTCGCGCGTGAGGACAATGCGAGCCCGAAAACGGGGGTAGGGGGTGCGCTTTTGCTCCGGATACTGGATCGTTACCGGTTTGCGCAGCATGTGCGCAAGAGTTACGCGGAAGCCGCTCGCTATGGCCTGAATGTCGGAAAACATATGCATACGTGTTTTTGTCCTTAAATGCAGAGACGCCCCGGTGGGGCGCCTCCTTGAACCGTTATGCCAAATCAGGCATGTCCGGATTTTGCCCGTTCGGCTTTTTTCAATAGTGCTGACGCCAGTGGATGACTGTTGTTCTCGGCATACAGGTTGGCGGTATTGCCTGCCGGTGTTTTAAGTGCCGGGTTGGCGCCACCATCGAGCAATGCCTGTACCGTCTGGTTACAGCCGTAAATGGCGGCCAGCATCAATGGGGTATGCCCCTCGCGATCACGGGCATCGACATCGGAACCTTTTGCCATCAGCATCTTCGCGATTTCGGTATGGCCGTTGGCTGCGGCATAGTGAAGGGCAGTTTTGCCTTTATCACTACATGCGGTGATGTCGGCACCACGATGCAGCAGATCCTGGACAAAGTCTTTGAGCCCCTCTTTGGAAGCACTGATCAGCGGGGTGTGGCCATGACGGTCTTTCGAATTCACGCTTTCCATGATTAACTCCTCCCGTTGTTGCATAGTTAGGGCAATTTCGCCCGTTATTGACTCCTACTTCAGCGTAAGCCACCAGCCGGTTATTACAATGTTTATCAGTGCCAGCGGCGTCAAAACTTTCCATCCCAGGTGCATCAACTGGTCATAGCGAAGCCGGGGCAGTGTTCCGCGCATCCAGATGAAGAAAAAGGCCACTGCCAGGGTTTTCAGCGAGAACCAGACCGTGGGAGGAAGAAGGGGGCCGTGCCACCCTCCGAGAAAAAACGTCGTGGCGAGTCCTCCGAGTACGATGATGTTAATGTACTCGCCGACAAAAAACAAGCCGAAGCGCATGCCGGAATACTCGGTATGAAAACCGGCTACCAGTTCACCCTCTGCCTCGGGGAGATCAAACGGGATACGTTTGCATTCGGCAGTAATACTCAGCAGAAAGATGATGAACGCTAGCGGCTGGTACACGATGAACGGCACGCTTTCCTGCGCCGCAACGATATCGGTCAGGCTGAAGGAGCGCGACAGCATCACGATCGGCACCAGCGACAGCCCCATTGACAACTCGTAGGAGATTAACTGCGCCAGACCGCGAATTCCGCCGAGTAGCGCGTATTTGGAGTTGGAGGCCCAACCGCCTATGGCCACGCCATAGACTGCAATTGAAGAGAGCGCGAGAAAAAAGAGCAGTCCCACATTCAGATCGGCAACAACCAGCGGCAGTTGGCGTCCGTAGATTGTCAGTGGTGCTCCGAAGGGGATTACGGAAAAGATCAGCATTGCGGGTATGGCGGCCATGGCGGGAGCCAGGTAGAACAGCCAGCGGTCAGCGGCCGTCGGGAGAACATCTTCTTTGGTGAGGAGTTTGATCAGATCGGCGAGCGGCTGCAGGAGGCCATACGGGCCGACACGGTTCGGACCTTTACGATCCTGAACCCACGCCAGAACCTTTCTCTCCGCGAATACCAGATACGCGGCCAGAGTGAGGATGACGAAGAATACCAGCGCCAGTTTCAGCGCGAATAGTGTTATGTCGAGTGAAAGTGCTGTCATGGTAACCCGCTGGGAACAGGTAAGAGAAAGAAGCAAAACCACACGTAAATAACAGCACATTTCCTATACCATAAATTCATAACGAACACCACGCGCTTTTGTAAAAAATAGTAAAAATAACCGGCTGAAATTAAGAGCTTGAATCTGAAGGGGTTGGAACACTATAATGCCTGATTCAAGGAGACACATGTGATGAACGTATTTCAGGCCGACTTCATAAAAAGTGCCGCAAAACCAAAAGATTATCCGCCGCCGGGTCTGCCGGAGGTGGCCTTTGTCGGGCGCTCCAACGTCGGTAAATCGTCGCTGATCAACGTACTGTCGGGGCGCAAAGGGCTGGTGCGTACCAGTTCGACACCGGGTCGGACACAGCTGATCAATTTTTTCGACATCAACGGAATTCTGACGCTGGTGGATCTTCCCGGTTACGGCTACGCAAAAGCTCCCCCCGCACTGCGCAAACAGTGGGGGCCGATGATTGAAGCATACCTTGCCTCCCGCGAATCATTAAAGGCGGTCGTATTAATTCTCGATATCCGGCGGGAACCATCGGATGGCGACCTACAGATGCTCAAATGGCTGGAACTGTACAATATTCCGCCGATTTTTGTGCTGACCAAGTGCGATAAGCTGTCAAAAAACGAACAGGCGCGGCAACGGACTATAATCGCTGCCTCGATCAAACGTGACAAGGGGATGCTGCTCCCGTTTTCGGCACTCTCCAAAGATGGGCGCGACGGCATATGGAACGAGATCGGCACGGTGCTGGAAATAAATCTGAAACCGGAAATCAAGGCATGAAAAAAATTACACAGCCACCAGTCTCGGCCCCCATGCCGGATATGCAGAAGCGACATGATACGCGGCGCATACCGATTGCCAAGGTTGGAGTGAAGGACATCACCTATCCGATTGTCGTGATGGACAAGAACCGTACCCTGCAGCATACGGTTGCCAGAATCAATATGTACGTCGATCTCCCACATCATTTCAAGGGTACCCACATGAGCCGGTTTGTGGAGATACTCAATAAATATCGGGAACAGATCGCTCTGGATAAGCTTGAGACGATTCTAGGAGAAATGAAGTCAAAGCTGGGTTCAGACAGCGCGCATCTTGAAATCCAGTTCCCGTATTTTATTGATAAGGCCGCGCCGGTTTCCGGTGCCATGAGTCTCATGGAGTATACCTGTGAATTCAGCGCCTCCATGACCGATGAGCTTGATTTTGTCCTCGGCATCAAGGTGCCGCTTACCTCGCTCTGCCCCTGTAGTCGTGAACTGTCACGATTCGGGGCTCACAACCAGCGCAGTGTCATGACCGTTCGAGTGCGCTACCGTGATTTCATCTGGATCGAGGATCTGGTTGAGCTGATCGAACAGTGTGGTTCAAGCCCGCTTTATTCGCTGCTTAAACGTGCCGATGAAAAGTTTGTCACCGAACAGGCCTATGAGAACCCCCGATTTGTCGAGGATATGGTGCGTGAAGCCTACTCCAGGCTGGCTGCGCTTGACAATATCACCTGGTTTTCGGTCGAAGCGGAGAATTTTGAATCGATTCACAATCATTCCGCGTATGCCGCCGTGGAGCTCAATCGTCGATGAAAGCAGGGCTGATTGTGTTTGCCCGTGAACCGTTGCCGGGAATGGTGAAAACACGCCTTGCAGCAGTTATCGGGGATCAGGCTGCCGCAGAGATGTATGAAAACATGTTGCAGGATGTTCTGAGAACGAGTCGGCTGTTGAAAGACGTCGAAACGGAGGTATTTTGGGAGTGTGAAGAAGCATCGCTTCCGTATCTTGCCGAAAAGTACCGATGTCGTTCCCGGCTCCAGAAGCCGGGGGGGCTTGGACAGCGAATGCAGGCAGCGTTTGAGGAAATGTTTGCCGGTGGCTGTGATGTCTGTTGTATAATCGGCAGTGATGCTCCTGATGTGCCGCTTTCGTACATTCAGGAGGCATATCAGTCATTGGCGACCGCGCAGGCTGATGTCGTCTTTGGACCGGCCATGGATGGCGGGTATTATCTGCTGGGGCAGCGGCGGGTATGGCCGGAGTTGTTTGCGAACATTCCCTGGAGCAGTGCCGACGTGCTGGCATCAACCCTGGTTGCCGCGCACGGTTTGGGGCTGAAAACGGCATTGTTGCCGGAATGGCAGGATATTGACAACGTTGAGGATCTTACCGCTTTTCATGAACGAAGCCGCTTGTCGGAATCAGGGGAAACCACATGAAACCAATTGTTATCATCGCAGCCGTACGCCAGGAGATTAAACTGCTTGAAAGTGTGCTTGAATATTCCGAACGGGTGAAAATGCCAGGGTTCGAGTATGTTGAAGGCACCATCGGCAATTTACGGATTATTGTGAGTGCCGGTGGGGCGGGGAAGGCCAATGCGGCGGCAACGACCGCCATATTGATTGATCGCTTTCAGCCGCAGCTTGTTATTAACGTCGGTTGTGCCGGAGCTTATGTCGGCAGCGGTCTGTTAATCGGCAATCTGGTTTTGGCAAGTGAGGATGTTCTTGCTGATGAAGGAGTGGTCGTTGAAGACGGCTGGAAAAACCTCCGTTTCATGAATCTTCCCTCGGTGGAACAGGAAGAGGTGAATTGCTATAATGTGATTCCGTTATCCCGTGCCGCTTCGGAAAAGGCAATGCTGCTGGCAGACTATTATGGCGTCTTTGTCATGCGTGGTCGCCTGGCCACCGTTTCAACCTGCAGCGGTACCGAACAGCATGGTGCCAGGCTGCTGCGCCGTTGGAGCGCCCTGGCAGAAAGCATGGAGGGAGCAGCAGTGGCACAAATCTGTCTCCGGTTTGGAGTTGACTGTCTTGAAATACGCGGAATCAGTAATTTTGTGGAAGATCGGGATCTGTCGACGTGGGATATTCCGCGAGCCGTTGAAGCAGCTCAGCGGTTTGTGCTGAGATATCTTGAGGAAATTGATCGTCCTGACATAGCATTTATTCTGGGTGAGGAGTCCAAGCTGTAATCAGCGCTCTCCAAAAATCGCCGTGCCAATCCGTACCAGCGTAGCGCCTTCCTGAATAGCCGCTTCAAAATCGCCTGACATCCCCATGGAAAGCTCCTTCATGTCAACGCCGGCAATCTGTTGTGCCGCGACAGCCTCCGCCAGTCGTCTCAGTTCCGCAAAACAGGGTCGCGCAGCATCCGGGTCATCAAAAAACGGGGGCATCGTCATCAACCCCTTCACGCGGATGTGCGGAAGCAGGGCACACTCTCGAACCAGTTGAATTGCCCCCTCCTCGGTCGTACCCGACTTGGAAACCTCACCGGAAATATTCACCTGAATCAGAATATCGCACATTTTCCCTAGCTTGCCCCATTGCCGATCAATCTCCTGCGCCAGCGAAATACGGTCAACCGAATGGATCATCGACACCTGGCCAGCGATATATTTCACCTTGTTGCTCTGCAGGTGCCCGATAACGTGCCACTCCACTGCTTCATGCACTTCCGCCAGCTTCGGTACCAGCTCCTGGATATAATTCTCGCCGAAGACCGTCTGTCCGGCCTGAAAAGCAGCAATAATATCAGCTGTCGGTCTGGTCTTTGATACGGCGACCAGGCGGACAGACGATGGGTCGCGTCCGGCTTTTTCAGCGGCAGTAAGGATGCGTTTGTTGATTAGGGCAAGATGGTCCGGAATGGACATAAAGGACTACTCCAGTGCCTGCATGGTCTGTAGAACTTCATACAACTCCGTCATCGGCAGGCCGATTACATTGGTGTATGAGCCGTTAATCGAGCGGACAAAATGCACTGCCCCCCCCTGGATTGCATAGGCGCCGGCCTTGTCCATCGGACAGCCGGTGGCGATATATGCAGCAATCTCATTTTCTTCCAGTTTTTTGAACGTAACTTCCGTGCAGACGGCGCGGCTGACATGGATGCTGCTGATCTTGTCGAAAACCGTGAAACCGGTTATGACTTCGTGGTCTCGCCCGGACAGCCCGGTCAGCATCCGTTCGGCGTCCGCAGCATCAACCGGCTTGCCGAGAATTTCCCCATTCAGAACCACAATAGTGTCGGCCCCGATGAAGAAACGACCGTCGCTTTTTGCGGCAACCGTATCGGCTTTTTCTCGCGAGAGGCGCTTAACATGGTCGGCAGGAACTTCTCCCGGCAAAACGTCTTCACAGATATCAGCCGGAACAACGGTGAATTCTATGCCTGCCAGCGCCATCAGTTCGGTCCGGCGGGGAGAGGCGGACGCCAGAATTATCGTGCCATGATTATTTCCCATCATCCGTTGCCTTCTTTGCTTCGTCAGCAGCATTTTTTTGCCTGGCTTCGTATGCTTCCCGCATTTTATGTTCTGCCTCCATCTCCTCCCAATGTTTGCTCCAGTCCTTCTTGCGAACAAAATAGAGCACAAACACGCCGGGAATGATGACGCACGCCCAAAATATTATCATGGTTGCGTTGTTGGCAAAACCGTAGACCAGTAACGCGATACCCATCAGCAACAGAAATGCTTCCATCGACAGAATGCGGCCTATCAGCGATGCTTTCATAATTTCCTTTTGTCCGTCATGCGTCATGTTATTTCTCCTTCCAGGGAAACATCTTGCCTGGATTTAAGATATTGTTCGGATCGAGAGCTGCTTTGATTGCTTTCATGGCGGTGATCTGATCGGGAGACAGCTCCAGTTCGATATAGGGAGCCTTCGAGAGTCCGACCCCGTGTTCCCCGGACATCGTGCCGTTAAGATCCAGCGCGGCCTGAAAAACATCCCGGATCGCTTCGTGGGCTTTTTCATCCATGCCGGGAACGGCCTTGTCCACCATGATGTTGACATGAATATTGCCGTCGCCTGCATGGCCGAAGTTGACAATCGGAATATCGTACTTTGCCTGAATTTTTTCGATAGTGCGGATGATGTCCGGCACTTTGCTGCGCGGCACCACTACATCCTCGTTATATTTGGTTGGGTTGATATCACGCAGCGACGGCGACACCAGCCGCCGCACCCGCCAGAGCTCTTCCGATTCTGCGGCGTCTTTGGCTGCCCGGAACTGTACGAGTCCGAGCGGCTTGATCAGCTCATGGATCTGTGCTGCCTGCTTCTCAATCAGGTCGCGGTCGCCATCCACCTCAATCAGCAGTACCGCCCGGCCTTCGGCAGGTACTCCGAGGTTAAAGCGCCGCTCGACGCATTGCAGGGTTGCGTAGTCCATAAATTCAAGCGTAGTCGGAATGATCTTGTTGCCGATAATCGTCGAAACCGCCTTGGCGGCACCGTCGATTGAATCGAAGATGGTCAGCATGGTTTTCTTGGCATCCGGAAACGGCAGGATTTTAAAAATGATCTTGGTGATTACCCCCAGCGTGCCTTCGCTGCCGCAGAGCAGGCGGGTCATATCATAGCCGACCACCGCCTTGTAGGTTTCCCCGCCGGTGCGAATAATCTGGCCGGTCGGCAGCACTATTTCAAGGCCCATGACGAAATCGCGGGTAACGCCGTACTTGACACAACGCGGCCCCCCGGCGTTCTCGGCGACATTTCCTCCCAAAGTTGAAAACTTGAGCGAAGCCGGATCAGGGGGGTAGAAAAAGCCGAGTTTTTCAACGGCAATCTGGAACTGCTCGGTAACGACTCCCGGCTCAACCTCGGCAATCAGGTTTTCAGTGTCGATCCGCAGAATGCGGTTCATGCGGGTAGTCACCAGCACCACTCCGCCGCCTTTGGGGAGCGCGCCGCCGGTAAAACCGCTGCCCGCCCCGCGCGGAAACACCGGAAAACCTTCGCGGTTGGCGAGTTTCAAAACAGCGGAAACTTCTTCCGGATTGGCCGGATGGACGACCGCATCGGGCAGAAACTCCATCTGAGTGGCATCATAGCCATAGCAGATCATATCCTGTTTGCTGGTGGTAATATTGTCCGGGCCGACAAGAGATGTCAGCTCTTTGATCAGTCGTACATCAAGCATTGGAAATCCTTTCGGCAATTATTCAATTCGCTAGAATACATGAAATGGCTATGGCACTGCAAGGCTGTCGTGATCTTCTGCGCCAGCACCATCCTGCCACTCGCCTATCGACTCAACTTTGCACTTGCCAGTCGATTGAGGCTCACGCCGCTTTCCAGGGACTGAATAGTCAGTTGACGGTGCACTTCAGGGGGCACCCGAATCATAAACTTACCGCTAAAATGTTTTGTGGCGATTGGCTCGGGAACAGGTTCGCCATTTTTCTGCATGTCCTCAACGACCTCGTGCACAAGCTTGCTCACTCCCCGAAGTGCCGCCTCCGGTGTTTGTGCGAGCCAGCTGAGACTTTGAAACTCGGAGCAAAGCCCAACATATTCGGAGTCTTCTTCAGACCATGTGACACGATAGGTGTATTTGTCCGGATTATTTTTTTTCTGAGCCATGTTCAATCTCCATCCGTTCGATTGCTTTTAGTACCTGTCTGACCTGATACGCCTTTGATGAGCCCCTGTCGTTTTGTATGTTTACTCTTGGATCACCTGTCCATGGTGTCTTGTAAACCCGATGACTTCCGCTTGTCTGTCGCGCTTCTCCAAAATAATGGTCGCACACCTTGCACAGTTCGGCGAAGCGGACTCCTGATGGGTTGTTGCGCATGGATTGAATGATGTCAGTCAGAAGAGGCATGCTGAAATGGTATCAATATTGATATTGTATGTCAAGTGTGACAGGCAGAAGATTGACAGCAGAAACGAAACACTTTATCCTTGCCCGCAGCTGCAACTAAAACAGATCAGGGGGTTTACCAGAATGAAGCGTTTTACCAGAGTTGTCGTATCAGTGTTATTATCTGCGATGCTTGCTGTTCCGGCGTTTGCCGCACAAGATGCAAAGAAGGACGGCGGAAAAACGGTGACAACCGCATCCGGCCTCAAATATGTAGATACCGTTGTTGGCAAGGGTGCCTCTCCAACTGCCGGTAAACAGGTTAAGGTGCATTACACCGGAACACTTGAAAACGGTAAGAAATTTGACAGTTCAGTTGATCGTAACGAGCCGTTCTCATTCACAATCGGCGTAGGTCAGGTCATCAAGGGGTGGGATGAAGGCGTCATGACGATGAAGGTTGGCGGCAAGCGCAAGCTGATTATCCCTTCTAATCTTGGCTATGGCGCACGGGGCGCCGGTGGAGTAATTCCTCCGAATGCCACTCTGCTGTTTGATGTGGAGTTGCTTGACGTAGCAAAGTAATTTCCCTTTTTGTTGATATTCACCAGACAGCCCGCCTGCGCGGGCTGTTTTTTCTTCTGCACGGAGTTATTTTAATGACGAACCTGATATCTGCCGAAGGATTGAAAAAGCTGTGCGACGAGTATGACTATCTCTGGAAAGTGGAGCGCCCCAAGGTTGTCCAGGGCGTTTCAGATGCGGCGGCGGAAGGTGACCGTTCGGAGAATGCCGAGTATATTTACGGTAAAAAGAGGCTGCGGGAAATTGATCGCAAGCTGAAACACCTCGGTTCCCGTCTGAAGGTTTTGAAGGTGGCGACAGTGCCGGCAAATCCGCACCAGATTACGTTCGGATGCTGGGTCACTTACGAAGAGGAATCTGGAGAGGAACGCTGCTATCAACTGGTCGGCCCGGATGAAATAGATGTCAGCATCGGCAGGATCAGCCTCGATTCGCCGGTTGGTCAGGCGCTGCTGCACAAAAAGGTTGACGATGATGTAACGGTCCGTCGGCCGGGCGGGGAAATGACGGTGTATATTACCGGCATCAGTTCAACGAGGCCGGGGGTGTAATTTTTTTACCGCAGGGGACGCGGAGGAACGCTGAGAAAAGCCGAGAAAAAACTGAATAAAGTTTTGTGGTTTACACCTGTATTTTTAGAATTTGTCTTTGCTCTGCGACCCCTGCGGTTCAAAATCTTTTCAGTATTATTCCTGCTCGTATCCGGCAACAACCGCTTCATAATGCGAGGTAAAATCAGCTTCAGTTCTGGCTTCTGCCGCAGCATATCCTGCAATAATTCCCTCTCTAATAGTCTCAGGAATAACCCGTTCCGCCAGTGGGTAGAGGATTTCATCTTCTTTTGAAATATGTTCCCGCAGCAGCGCCGCATATGCCAGGGCATTGGCCGCTATAATCTGCTCTCTGCCGGTCTGTCCGTCCCGCGCTTCCAGTGCGGCGGTCTCCATCGCTTTGACGAAAACTCTCCCCTGATCATGCTCCATCAGCATCGCTGCTACCGGGCTGTTTTCGCGGGGCATGCCGTTGTTAACCAGCGCCTCGAAAAGTACATCCTCCTCCTTGGCGTGGTGGAAACGGTCGGCAAAATTGCGGATGAAATCCACACCATCAAGGTAAAACTGCCAGTTGGTATAGCTGCCATCCTCGGTGCGCGGCGCATTGCGTTCCAGCAGGCTGATCATCCGCAGGATGAGTCGATGTTCGTTGACCAATGCGGTTGTAATATCCCTCTTCATCAGTTCCTCCGTTCTCCATTGATGCCGATAACGATGTTTTCCAGCGGAATGTCCGCGCCGCTCTTCTGAAGTGCTTCCCGAACCATGATGTCGAGACCGCGGCAGCAGGGGACTTCCATGATTGCCACCGTGACGCTTTTGATGGCGTTGGCGCTGAAGATGTGCGCCAGTTTGTCCACATACGCGGTTGTGTCATCCAGTTTGGGGCAGGCGATGGCAAGTGCTTTGCCCTTGAGCAGGTCATGGTGCATGCTACCCATGGCAAAAGCCACGCAGTCGGCGCAGACCAGAATGTCGGCGTTCTGGAAATAGGGGGCGTTCGGCGGAACCAGATGTAGCTGCACCGGCCATTGACGGAGTTCTGAAACTGCCTTTGTCTGAGTTGTATCGGTTGTTTCCGGTCGTTCAATTACTTTTGCCATGCTGCCCGGGCAGCCGCATCCTAAATTTCCCATGGTTTATTCTCCTTTTTCTTTTTGAGTGAGATGATCGTTAATTTCATGTTCGATTTTCGCTTCGTCGTCCTTGGATAGTCCGTGGATTGAAACGACGTCCTTTAATAAGCAGATGCCGACCTTGCAGGTAACGCAACCGATTTCGAAACGGTTAAGAATTTCACCGATCTCCGGATACGTCTGCATGACATCCTGAATTGCCCTGTCGCCAAGATTGTTTTTGAATTCCATCTGTACACCTCCCTGCTTGTGATGTTTTAACCATACCCCTTTTAGCGGGTTATTTTGATGACGTGGGTCAAGAAACCGGGAGTAATCTTATGGGATTATGATTTGTTATGTTGTGATATGAGGATGGTTCAATATCAGAAGGGGAAATGTGTGGATTACGCCGATTCTTGTATTTTTTGCAGTAATTTTAAATGCCCGGAAACAGGTGTTTCTTGGGTAGGCGTTGGTAATTGCAATTCAACAAAGACTTTCTATTCTCTCTCGTGCAAGCAGCCAGCCCTTGATCGCTCTTGGCGCGGGCTGTACTGATTTGGCAGCACCGCTTAGAGTGCTGTGGCAACCATTAGATGTGCCTCTTGTCTGGAACGTGGTTTCGCCTTCACTACAATATGGACATCACGCCCCAAAGCATTAAGGAAGTGGAACAGCCGCTCCATAGAAAAGCCCATCAATTTTCCCCGCACAAGTGCTGAGACCTTGGGTTGATCTATGCCAAGTATTTCTGCAGCCATGGCTTGAGTAAGGTGCCGCTTTGTGATGATGGAAAGTATCTGTCTGACAAGTTCAGCTTTTGCCAGCATCTCCTCAGCATCCAATAAGCCCAAGTCTGCAAAGATGTTGTCACTGCCGTGGAATACTTCAATTTTTTCTTTCATTGCGATTGTCTCCCTTTGCTGCGGTGTAGCTCTTCTGCCATCTTTAGGCGTGCCGCAATTTTCTCGATCTCTTCCTTCGGTGTGGCAATGCCGTGTTTTGACTTCTTCTGAAAAACATGCAGGACGTAAACGGAATCGCTAAGCCGAACAGTATAGACTGCGCGGTATGTGTCGGCATTGTAGTCTTCTACAATCTCTAATACACCAGCTCCGGTAAATCCTTTGAGAGGTTTCGCATCCGGATGTTTGCCGCCGCACTGCGCAATGTAGAGTGCGAATCCGAAAGCAGCCTGAACATCTTCTGGCATAGCTCGCATATCTTTCAAGGAGCTGCTGATCCAGTCTACCGGCCTTATCTTTGGCTTGTTTCGCATGTTTGTATTATGCCAGAAATGGCCTAAATAGCAAACAAAGATTTGAATCCTGTGATGTTTTTACCCTCTCCACCCCTCAGCGGAATATTTTGATGACGTGGGCCAAGATTTCTTATTTTTTATTTTATTTGGGGACATGCCAATATATAAATCTATAGATATATAACTAATAAATATTAATTTATTAGTTGACAATTAACGAACGAACATTTATTTTGGCTGCACTATTAGTAAAGATTTAATATTTTGCTTGGTTTGGTCGGTACACTTTTTTCAAGGTACCTTTTGCGCAATAAATTAAAGGAGGGAAATTGAGTAATTGACCAGCGTTCGTTTTGGTCAACCGAGGCATTGGAAGATTCGATGGTCAACATTTATCGTCGCCTAACGAAAAACGGCAGATGGGACTGCTAAGGGGACGTTCTTAAAAACTTGACTAACTTCAGTGGCCCTGCTATTTCATTCCCATGCCACGAACCGCCCGCATTGATGTTCCAAACTTACTCCAGCATGTAATTGTGCGAGGTATTGAAAAACGGGATATTTTTACCAACGACGATGACCGCCTGGATTTTATGCAGCGTTTCTCTCGTCTACTCGAATCAACAGGCACGGCGTGTCTGGCCTGGGCGTTGATGTCAAACCACTTTCACCTGTTGCTGCGGACTACAAACCTTCCACTTGCAAAGTTCATGAGACGCCTCTTGACTGGCTATGCCGTCACTTTCAACCTCCGCAATGCCCGTACCGGGCATCTCTTCCAAAACCGCTACAAATCAATAGTCTGCGAAGAGGAAACATACCTGCTCGAATTGGTGCGCTATATTCATCTGAATCCGCTTCGCGCCGGGTTGGTCTCTACACTTGATGATCTTGATCGCTACCCCTGGTCCGGTCATGCTGTCATTATGAATAACAACAAACTGCCTGGACAGGAATCAACCGAGATACTGTCCCGCTTTGCGAAGACGGCCTCCATTGCCCGCAAACGCTATCGCCTGTTTATCAATGACGGAATTGCCATAGGCCGCAGAAATGATCTCGTTGGTATCGGCACGTTCAGTTCCGGCGAATTACCTGATCGGGAACTGAAGGATAGCCGGGTTCTGGGTAGCGGCGATTTTGTGGAGCAGATTCTTTTGCAAACCGGTAACATCGACGTTGCCAAAACACAGACTATCGACCAGATCATCGAAACAGTTCTTGAGGCGTTCGAAATATCTCCCGCTGAATTGATGACTCGGAAACGCCACTTGCCGCTGGCGGATGCAAGGGGCATTATCTGTCAAATTGCTTTTCTTTACGGATACCGGGGTGTTGATATTGCCCGACGCCTGAATATTTCAGGTGCCGGGGTGACAGTCGCCGCCGAGCGAGGGAAAAAGCTTCTTGAAAACAGACCGGAACTGAGAAAATTTGCAGATCAAAGCGGTTGATAAATTTTTTAAGAACGTCTGTGGATGAAATGTAAACCAACTTTCATCACTGGCGAATACATGCTATAAGGAGCTTCGAACATATCAAAGGAGAACGGATGACAAAAGATGAACTGATTACATACTGGCTGGATTCAGCAGAAGCAAACCATGCATCCATGCTCAATATGTTTTCCAGCGGTGAATATGTCTGGTCGCTGTTTGTTGGACACCTCTGTATTGAGAAGCTGCTAAAGGCATATTATGTGAAGGAGATTGACTCCACAGCGCCGAGGATACATGATCTTTACAAGCTGGCTATCAGGTGTGACCTTGAAATGTCTGAGGAGCAGATGGACTCTCTCCAGTATGTTACTCTATTTAACATAGAAGCCAGATATGAAGAGTACAAGCGCGAGTTTTACAAAAAATGCACCAGAGCTTTCACCGAATCAAACATTAAGACTATCGAAGGGGTACGCGCATGGCTACTGGAAAAGATAAACAACTGATTTACCAGGAAGTGCAGCAGTACATCTCACTACTGAAAGACAGAAACATTCACATACTCCAAGCCTATCTGTTTGGATCATATGCTAAAGGCAACGCCGATGAATGGAGTGATATTGACTTGGCACTTGTAACAGATACATTTATTGGAGACAGCTTCGATTTTCGCTTCATGTTAACCAAGCTGGCAAGGAGGATTGATTCTGATATAGAACCGCATCCGTACCTTATGTCAGAGTTTAATGAGAGTAATCCGGTGGCAGGTCAGATATTGAAGTACGGTGAGCGTGTTGTGTAACTCTTGACAAATATAAAAAGGTCGAAAAGACAGGCTTCTTCTATTATATTACCAGTTTTCTGGCGTGCGACATTTCACCAATACATTCCGTTATCCATGCGTTGAGGCTTTTACCAGTCTTCTGTGCGGCTATGTACGCTTTTCGGTGTAAATCGGGCGGGATTCGTAATATCAGTTTGCCAGTGAATGGCTTTTCCGGAGCATGACCGAGTTGGGTGCAGAAACTAAGATAGTCCTCAACAGATTCGTGAAAAGCATTTCTTATCTCTTCTACGGTAGTCCCCTGGAAGGTAATGACATCACGTGTATTGATGACTTCACCATGAAAAATTCCAGCTTCATCATCAAATTCAGCTTTTCCGGTATACCCTTTGTACTTCATCATGGTTTGATACCTACCAGCTTCCATAAATCTCTTGATTGATACCTATGCTGCCAGCTTGAGCGGCATGATATGTAATTCGGTGTTTCTTCGAGCGACTCTCAAGTCGTAATCGGCCTGGAGATTCAGCCACAATTCAGCAGACGTCCCAAAATAGACAGAAAGACGCAAAGCTGTGTCGGCTGTAATGGCTCGTTTTCCGTTGGTTATCAAACTGATTCTCCCTGGAGGGACGTCGATCTCCCGGCCAAGGCGGTTGATGCTGATACCCATTGGCTTTAAAAAGTCCTCAAGAAGAATTTCGCCGGGGTGTATGGGGTCAAGCAGGTAGTTGTTCATGATGTTGATTCCTTTCAGTGATAATCCACTATCTCGACGCTATAGGCGTTCCCGTCGTGCCATTTGAAGCAGATACGCCACTGGTCATTGATTCGTATGCTGTGCTGACCTTCTCTGTCTCTGTTCAAGTTCTCAAGCTTGTTTCCTGGAGGTATCAGCAAGTCTTGAAGCGACTTTGCGCCATGCAGGAAATACAGCTTGCGCCGCGCCGGTCGTTCAAACGCCTTGTACTTCTTGACGGGGCGGTCGTTGAACAGCGCCTCTGTTTCTTTGTCGTAGAAGGTTTTTATCATCTGGAAGAATCCTATCTGATTATGTCTGTTACGTCAAGCGTAATGCCTGGCGCCTGACAACAGGTACCCAAAAGGGATGTTCCGTTCTAATTGACTAACCTATTACGTCGGGAACCCCATAGAGGCACAGTGGAAGCGGTTATTTGACATTAAGGTGTAATAAAGGGGATAGGCTGATTATCCTGGTAACAGCCCCTCTGTCAGTGTGCTATACAAACAACAGATTTCCGGTAGTGGCAATCCCAGGGTAATAAACCGGTCTTCACTGTCTGAATGATCCGGATCTTAGAAAGGCATAGAAAAAAGCCAGTGGCGAATGAACCACACAATGGTGCCCTTAACAAGCATTTTGCATTCTTCTCAGCAGTTCCAGTCGTCCGGCAACCGTATCAGGGCTGATCTGCCCCGCTTGCACCAGCAGCGGCGCAACTGCCATCTCCGGTGCTATGCGGGGATGAGCCCGGTCACTTAATTCATGAATCAGTCGCATGGTGCGGAAGGCATCAAACCAGCCGTGAAATGCAGCAATTAATTTTGTACTTTCACGATTATTCTTCTTCAGATTATCCCAGGAGCCCCTGAAGCCTGCCTGTTCGAGAAAATCATGTAGAACCGGTGATATGTGAGCGGCGCTTGCCACTAAAGCGGCTGCCTCTGCTCCCGGATTTTCTGCGACACATGCCAGCCACTCACCCACAATTAAAAATACCACCGGTTGATAAAAAAGCAGGCGCTGTTCCCCTTCAGCCAGCATATCACCAACCGCGCGGCCGGTACCGAATGGAACCCGGTGCGATGAGCGGGGGGAGGGGTGGACAATCGTTTCGGTTAAAGATGCCACGCCGGACGTTTTATGCACCTGTTGCAGGAAATAAAAGTCCTCTCCGGCAAGGCGACGATTCATCCCTCCGGATGCGACATATGCTGACGCAGTGCATGCCATGGCGCTGCCGACGGTGTGGAAGGCGTATGGGGAACCGGCCAGTTTCAGTCCCAGCACATAGGTGCGCAGAAAGAGTTCGTAGCGATCAACGGCGGATTGTCCCGCTTCGTTAGTGGCTGGCCGGTGGCGATAGGCGATGCTGACGCCGCCAGCTGTTGTGTTGGCAAAATGTCGGGTAATGGCAGTGAGGTAGTCCGGCTGTACGAAGGTGTCGGCGTCGAGGCAGATCAGGAGCGGGTCATAATCCCGGTAATCGAGAAGGGTGAGCGCCAGATCAAGACCAATCTTGCGTGCCAGACCAACCCCCTGTTTGTGCGGCAATTCGTTGCCGGTTGAGGCGGCATCAACCCAGAACAGATTATTCAACCGGTACTGACGTCTCCAGAGCGGCAGCATCTGCACTGTTTCCCGGTTGTCGGCAGTTTCGGCTTCCGATGCGTCGGCCCGCTGGTTGACGATGATCAGGATCATGAAACGATCCAGCAGTTCGGACGGGTTGTGGGAAAGCGACTCCAGCGTCAACGGAAGGTTGGCGGCTTCGGCCAGTGAGGGGATTACAACCGCGCCGGAAAAAGTGCGCGAAGGAACCTCGTTAATCCGCCAGGGGTCACCGGCGGCCCTTTTGGTAAGGTAGGAAGCTACATGTGAGGGGAGGTGCGCATCTGTCATAGTTTTATGAATCTAAAAAAACATTTGAAACACAGAGCAACTGAGCAACTGAGCAAAAAACAAAGAAGAATTCAGGTTAAAACCATA
>JANXZX010000134.1 GCA_025355325.1 Geobacteraceae bacterium | reverse complement strand
CTTTAATACTTTCTCTTGCACTTCATACCGGAGCAGTATTGCTTATTATCTTTGCCAGCGGCTTCAGTTCCGGAAGAAAAAACACACCCAGTTTTATAATTCAGGACATCGTACTCTCGCCATCCATCAGTTCTCCGACTAAAACAGTAACATCCCCAACAGCTCAGCCGTCTATCACGGAACCACCAAAAGTCATCGAGCATCCGGTTCAAGAGGCACAATCTGAGCAACCTTCATTTTCACCGGACAACTCAGCAAACAGCGGGGCTTTGACTTCTACCCCACTAGGATTGGGAATGACGCATGGCTATTTCAGTGGATTAGCCGACGGCAGGACGCTTCGGGATAATATTCGTGGCTATTATTTCGAAATGGTTGAAAAAATCAATCGGGATTGGTGGAATAATGCGACCCTTCTCAAGGAGCCACTTCAAAGAGACGGCATCTTTGAATTACTGATCCATCGAGATGGAACCATTGAATCAATAAAGATTCTCCAGGGAACCGGTTCTAGAGAAGCAGACGAACTGCTGATCGAGATAATTAAAAATACATCGCCACTCCCTTCTCTGCCATCATCGTTTGATCTGGATCAGTTTCGAGCACCACTCAGAATAAAAGCACCTTCATTTCTGTTTCGCCTTGGAAACTGACCAGTCACATTGTTTCAACAGCACTACATTATAATACTAATTTGCACTGCGCTGTTTTACTTGATTATTCAAATCTTGCCCTGTATTATCTGAACGGGATGTTTTGGTCTTGCTCATCCCGCATTAGTATGTTTCGCTGTTTGGAGTTACGTTTGTTTCAAATTACAACAAAGGAGAATGTGATGAATGGATTTTTGAAGTTTTTGTTGACATGCAGTGTATTGAGTATTGCTCTGACCGGTTGTGGCGGTGGTGGTGGAGGAGGAGGTGACGGTGGCGGCACAACTGCAGCAACCGACCCAGACAAAACTGTTGCTGACCTTCCAACTTCAGGCACTTTTAGCGGATCATATTCGGGAACTTACGTACCTACCTCAGGCAGTTTTACCGGAAAATGGAGCATGTATGCAACCAGCAATGATGCGACTGGCGGCAATGCTTGTTCTGTTAACGGTCACATAACTAACATCCTGACTGATGGCACAGTAATGCCGAAGGCAAATTTTACCGGAACAATCGATACGGACGGAGTATTTTCGGCTACGACAGTTGGAACAATTGTAAGCACAATTAGCGGGACGGTGGACGCGACAACCGGGGCTTTAACTGCAACGACCAGCCCATCATTTTCATCGGCGTTTACAGGCAACAAACTACCTCGCTCTACAACTCGCTTTATCGTCAGCGCATTAAAAGGTACCGTATATGATAGCGTAAACAACCTGTCATGGCTCAAAAAAGCCGATTGCTACAGTGATTTGAGCTGGGATAATGCCCAAGCAACTGCAGCCGCCTTGAAATCGGGCATGTGCGGCTTGAACGACAGCAGTGTAGCCGGCAACTGGCGCCTGCCGTCTGCTATTGAAATTCTATACCTTGTTGATTCCGGCTTTACTAATACCAGTCTTAGTGGCCTACTCTCTCTTACAGGTATTCAGCCGAATGATTGGACAAGTACTGCTGTTGTAGCCTCAAATGATACCTTTGCATGGTTCATAACCCTGTCATCAGGCGTCTTAAGCTCAGCAAATACCGGAAACAACCACTTCGCAATGTTTGTACGAAACGGGCAGTAGATCTTTTATTTCTGCCTCATTTTATTAGTTACATATTGTTCTGATTTTGTGACCATTTTGGAATTCAAATCCTCAGAACCAGGAAGAGGCGAAGCTTAAAGTCAGGCTTCGCCTCTTCTTTTGTTCCTACTGAAAGTCATTGACTGTATCTACGACGAAGACAGAAACCCAATCTGCATCGGATTAGGATCGGAAAATATCAGCCGACTCAGGCGATTTGTCACCTCACCTCATCAATAGTTAATTTGCGGATGGCATGCTTGCTTTCATTCCGATATTCGGCTGAAACGCGGAACTCAGCCGCTATATTTCCGTAAAATAGCTACTGTAAAAACAAAAATACGCATAGTCCTATATATTTATATGATTTATATCAGCCAAATGGAAGCGGCGGCCTCCACGGCACCGTTTTTGCACATGGTGTAAAAACCTTTTACCTGCACTGGAATTTTATTGATGCGTCTATTACTTCTATTTTGTTTACTGATTCTGCCAATTAATCAGTCATTTGCAGGTATGGAGCCCGGAACATGTTCCAGTGGATCTGTTCATGACATGAATTATTATTTACCGGTGCAGGACGACCAGTACCTTCGAGTGTGTGTTTTTTGCCATACACCTCACAATGCTCAGCCTGGAGGTGGTCCCATCTGGGCTCGGTGGCCGACTGATCCTTCAGGTTGGGCTGCTTACACATGGGCTGCGCCATCAAATAATGCAATACTGCAAATTACGGATCCGCTTGTTGGGCCAAGCAGGCTTTGCATGAGTTGTCATGATGGAGTTAATGCTATAGACGCTCATGGCACTAATATGATTGGATACGGCGTCTTTAAAAATAAAGACCTTTCGAATACCCATCCGATCGGCTTTAGTTATGACGATGCAATGAACGTCAGGGGAGGCATGGAACTGGTGGACAAAGACCAGTACCTGCCGACCTCCATCACTGTAAGTGAAACGGCTGGAGTATATAATCAGGTGGCTAGAAACGGTTCACGTAAAGTGTCCGACGTTCTTTATCAAGGGAAAATTATGACTTGCTCCAGTTGTCATGAAGTTCACAACTGCGCGAATGTCAAACCTGACCCGGGACACAGTTACAATTATCTACTTTGGGCAAAGCTGGAACAATCCCTTATCTGCCTGTCGTGCCATTTAAAATAGCTTTGTAATTACTGATATATAGCTCTGTACATAATTCTTAATGATGAATCAATTCGCGTGCTGCTTTCCGAAGCCAAACTGCCATCCGAAACGCTTCAATTACCAAAGTTCGATCCATTTAGCACCACGACCAGGTATAGCCAACCCTCACTGGTCCAGATATGGATTATGAAACATAAGCCGTGTCAGGCTTTTCGACCTCGGAGAGCGACAAGCTACTCAAAACCACTTACACCTGCTCTAATACAAAAATACTGTTCCCAAAACCAATCCCCATTGTTTCTCCCAGCCAAGCGAGAGAGGCATCGTATATGTGAAGACTACATCCTCTTCAGCACTAAAACCAAAATTGTTCACCCGCCTAATTTTTACCCAAAGCGTGCCATTTCCTTGTAATATCTTGCGTTTTCATATATATAGATAGTTTACCTGTAATGACCTTCGGCTACCGCCGATTATTTTGATTTGGCGAAACGAGAGCACACCAATTGACTTCTCAACTGACAACCACAACCATTGGCGAAAGCCTGCATACGCTGACACAACCCATCCGTCATGCAGCCACCGGACCTGACGGATCACCCTGTGACGTGTATGTACCGCCGCTGCTGCCAGAGCAACTTGGCGACCGTGCATTCTGCTCTGAAATCGGCATTCGATACCCCTACCTTGGCGGTTCCATGGCCAAAGGAATCAGCTCGATCGCCATGGTGGAGGAACTGGGCACCGCCGGTATGCTCGGCTTCTTCGGAGCTGCCGGTCTGCCGTTTTCCGCAGTTGAAACCGCTGTGGATCAACTGACGGATGCTGCCTTCCCCTGCGGGTTCAACCTGATTCATTCACCCCACGAGCCGGATCTGGAAGCAGCTCTTGCCGAACTGTATATCAGTAAGGGGGTTCGACTTGTAGAGGCCTCCGCGTTTCTGGCCCTGACACTGCCACTGGTGCGCTATCGCACCCACGGCATTCATCGTGCGGAAAACGGTGGTATAATTACCCCGAACCGGATTATTGCCAAGGTGTCCAGAGAAGAGCTGGCCGAACGATTCTTTTCTCCGCCACCGGAGAAGTTTTTGCGGCAACTAGTGGATGAAGGAGCCATCACCGCTGAACAGGCGGAACTGGCCGCCCTGATCCCGATGGCGCAGGAAGTCACCGCCGAAGCTGATTCCGGCGGCCATACCGATAACCGCCCGGCCATGGCCCTGTTCCCGACTATCGCCTCACTGGCAGATCGGTTAGAGCAGAAATTCGGCTATTCATGCAAGCTGCGGGTCGGGCTGGCAGGGGGCATAGCCACCCCCGCCGCTGCCGCCGCCGCATTTGCCATGGGAGCCGCCTATATCATGACCGGCTCCGTCAACCAGGCCTGTGTTGAGTCCGGCACCTCCGATGCGGTGCGGAAGATGCTGGCCGAGACCCGTCAGGCCGACGTGTCGATGGCTCCCGCTGCGGACATGTTTGAAATGGGGGTTACGGTGCAAGTGCTGAAACGCGGCACCATGTTTCCGATGCGGGCGGCAAAACTCTATGACCTGTACCGGGCTCATGACTGCCTGGACAGCATCCCGACCGCCGAACGGGACAAGCTTGAAAAGACCTTTTTCCAGGCGCCGCTGGCTGATATCTGGCGGGATACGAAGGCGTTTTTCCTGAAGCGCGATCCGCGCCAGGTGGAACGGGCCGAACGCGACCCGAAGCATCTCATGGCTCTGGTGTTCCGTTGGTATCTGGGGCAGGCTGCCCACTGGGCCAAAGACGGCGCTCCGGGCCGCACGATGGATTACCAGGTCTGGTGCGGACCAGCCATGGGCGCTTTTAACGAATGGGCTGCCGGCAGTTTCCTTGAAGCTCCGGAACAGCGCAGGGTGGCAACAGTTGCCCGCAATATCCAGTTCGGCGCTGCGGTACTTACCCGCGCCAACATCCTCCGCTACCAGAACGTTCGGCTCCCTGCCGATTTTGCTATAAAACCGCTTGAAGACTTACAGATTAAGGAGTACCTCGCGTGACACAGGACAATGCCAATCGGACAAATCCCGCCGGCACACCACCGCTGGCAATCATTGGAATCGGATGCCTCTTTCCCCGCGCCGAAGACAGCACCGCCTACTGGGCCAACATTCGCGAAGGGATCGACGCAATCACCGATATCCCGGCGAGCCATTGGCGCGTGGAGGATTACCACAATCAGGATCCCAAGTCCCCCGACATGACCTACGGACGGCGCGGCGGTTTTCTTTCCGATGTCCCGTTCAATCCGATGGAATACAACATTCCACCAGCCACCCTGGAAGCGATCGACAGCTCGCAGCTTCTGGGACTGGTCGCCACCGGTCAGGCGTTGAAAGATGCCGGCTATGGTGCCGACCGGACATATGACCGCGACCGGGTCAGCGTTATTCTCGGTGTTACCGGCACTCTCGAACTGGTCATCCCGCTGGCGGCACGCCTCGGGCACCCGCACTGGCGCTCCGCCCTCAAGGATGCCGGTGTCGATGCGGCAACCGCCGAAGATGTCGTGCAGCGCATTTCCGACTCCTATGTTTCCTGGCAGGAAAACTCTTTCCCCGGCCTGCTCGGCAACGTGGTTGCGGGCAGGATCAGCAAACAGTACGATCTGGGGGGCACCAACTGCGTTGTGGACGCCGCCTGCGCCAGCTCTCTGAGCGCCCTGCACCTGGCGTCACTGGAACTGGCAACCGGCAAATCCGACATGGTTGTTACCGGCGGCATCGACACCTTCAATGACATCTTTATGTATATGTGCTTCAGCAAAACTCCGGCACTGTCGCCAAGCGGCGATGCCAAGCCGTTCGATGCCTCCGGTGACGGCACCATCCTCGGCGAAGGTCTCGGCATCATGGTTATCAAGCGCCTTGCCGATGCCGAACGTGACGGTGACCGGATCTATGCCGTAATTCGCGGCGTCGGTTCCTCCAGCGACGGCAAAGGTGAAGCGATCTACACCCCCAGCGCTTCGGGCCAGAAAAAAGCCATTCGGGATGCATATAAACGTTCCGGCGTAACCCCCGACAGCATCGGTCTCGTGGAAGCCCACGGCACCGGCACCAAGGTCGGCGACGCGGTTGAGGTATCGGCATTGCGCGAGATCTACGGCGGTGCTGATAAACCGTGGTGCGCCCTCGGTTCGGTCAAGTCACAGATCGGCCACACCAAGGCGGCCGCAGGCGCAGCCGGATTGATCAAAGCGGCACTGGCTCTGCATCACAAAGTCATCCCCCCCACTATCAAGGTACAGCAGCCGCTTCGTGAAATATCCGACGGCCAGTCGCCATTTTACCTGACCACCCACAAGCGTCCCTGGCTCTCCCGCAACGGTCAGCCACGCCGGGCTGCGGTCAGTGCCCTCGGTTTCGGCGGTTCTAACTTTCACGTGGTGCTCGAAGAGTACGCGCCTACAACTCCGTTGGCGGATTGGGACGGCAAAGTCCAAATTCTCCCCTTTTCCGCCCCCGATACCCGAACGCTGGAACAAGCACTGGCCGATTGCGCCGGGAAAGAGGCCTGGAACGACATCCGTACCTTGGCGGCAACTCTCCGCTCGTCTTTCGATGCCGCCGCTCCGTGCCGTCTGGCACTGGTTGTCGAGCAGGGCAAAACCGTTGTGAAATCACTGTGCGCCAACGCGCAGACCATGCTCGGCAAGCACCCGGACTCCGCCTGGAGCACCCCCGATGGCGCCTGGTATGCAGCCGGTGCCGCACTGGGCAAAGTCGGTGCGCTCTTCCCCGGCCAGGGGGCTCAATACACCGGGATGCTGCGCGATCTTGCCTGCAGTTTTCCGGAGATGCTGGCATGCCTTGACGCAGCTGACCGCGAGTTCGGCACCGCTACCGGCAGCAGCCTGTCCGACCTGATCTATCCACCAACCGCGTTCAATGACACAGATCGCGAAGCCCGGGAAGCGGACTTGCGCGCCACCGATGTCGCCCAGCCCGCCATCGGCGCCGTCAGCCTCGGTGCCCTGCGGCTTCTGGAGTCGTTCGGATTTTCGCCCGATGCGACCGCCGGCCACAGTTACGGAGAACTCACCGCCCTTTGCACCGCAGGGCGATTGGATGAAAACTCGTTCCATGCCCTGTCCCGTCTGCGTGGAAAATTGATGGCCGCCGGAGATGGCGACCGGGGCACCATGCTGGCGGTATCTGCACCGCTGGCAGATGTGCAGCAATTGATCAGCGATGAAAAACTCGATCTGGTCATTGCCAACCGCAACGCACCGAACCAGGCGGTTCTGTCCGGCAGCAGCGCAGAGATCGCCCGCGCCGCCGCTGCCTGTATGACCCGTAAACTTTCCTGCAAACAACTGACGGTTGCTGCAGCCTTCCACAGCCCGCTGGTTGCCGATGCCGCCGCCCCGTTGCTGGACGCCCTGTCCGGCATAAGCATTGCTGAGGGAACGATTCCGGTGTACGCTAACAGTACCGCCGCCTGCTATCCGACCGATGCTTTAGAAGCCGGGAAACTGCTGGCCGGCCAACTGGCCAGGCCGGTAGAATTCGTTGCCGAAATCGAAGCAATGTATGCCGACGGAATCCGCAGCTTTGTCGAGATCGGTCCGGGAGCCCGCCTGAGCGGACTTGTCTCCGCTATACTTGCCAATCGTCCGCATACTGCCGTGGCACTTGATGCTTCCGGCGGCAAACGCTCGGGCATTACCGATCTGGCACGCTGCCTGGCACAGCTGGCCGTACTCGGCCATACCATTGATCTGACCGGATGGGATGAGGGGTATCGCCCCGCTCCGCAAGCCAGCGGCAAAAAACCGGCCCTGACGATCAACCTGAGCGGTGCAAATTATGTCAAACCAAAGGAAAAGCGGCCTGCAACCCCGCCGCGACCGGCGGCAGCGGCACCTGTAGCTATGTCATACTCTCCGGCATCCACCATGACCGCCCCCATGACTGTAACATCCTCCGCATCGCGGGATGTCCTGTCCGAGTCGCTGAAGGTGACCCGTGAGGGAATGGCCGCTCTTGCACGGATTCAGGACGAGACCGCCCAGCTTCACCGACGCTTTCTGGAAGGACAGGATACCGCCGCAAAGACAATCCAGATGCTTCTCGAACAGCAGCAGAGGATTCTTCAGGGGGGCAGTGCCGCTTTCCTGCCGCTTTCAATTCCTGCAACCGCTCCAACCTCTGTACCGTCGGCTGCTGCTCCGGCGGTTGTTCAGACTGTAATTCAACCTGCCGTTCCAACTCCCCCGCCGAAGGCCGACCGTGTTGCTGAAACCCTGCTTGCAGTGGTCAGCGAGAAGACCGGCTATCCGATAGAGATGCTGGAGATGGAGATGGGGCTTGACTCAGACCTCGGCATCGATTCCATCAAGCGCGTTGAGATCCTGTCGGCACTTCAGGAACGTCTCCCCGGCTCGCCGGTCATCGGCCCCGAACACCTGGGAACCCTGCACACGCTGGGCGAAATTGCCGCTCATCTGGGGGCAGGAGCAGTTTCTGCCGATATCATTCCTGGCCAACCAGACATGTCCGACCGTGTCGCCGAAACATTACTGGCGGTCGTCAGCGAAAAAACCGGCTATCCGGTGGAAATGCTGGAGATGGAGATGGGGCTCGATTCCGACCTCGGTATTGATTCCATCAAGCGGGTCGAAATCCTGTCGGCTCTTCAGGAACGACTCCCCGGCTCGCCGGTTATCGGCCCCGAACATCTGGGAACCCTGCACACGCTGAGCGAGATCGCCCGCCATCTGGGAGCTGGCGCCACACCTACAACAACTTTTGTCGAAAGCCGGGTGAGCGGAGCTGACCACTCAAATGTCGCCGAAACATTGCTGGCGGTCGTCAGCGAAAAAACCGGTTACCCGGTGGAAATGCTGGAGCTGGAGATGGGACTCGATTCCGATCTCGGCATAGATTCCATCAAACGGGTTGAAATTCTGTCCGCGCTTCAGGAGCGACTCCCCGGTTCGCCGGTCATCGGCCCCGAACATCTGGGAACCCTGCACACACTTGGTGAAATCGCCCGTCATCTAAGCGGCGGCACTGCACATGTTGTCGTACCTGAAACGACCTCACCTGTTGCCGTCACTGCCACTGATGAAGTGGACTCTGCCGCACCGGTCAATCGCAGCACCATTGCCACGGTGCCGCTGAGCAGTGATTCCCAGGCATTGGCGCTTGCAGATACGGGTGTCATCTGGATCACCGATGACGGCTCCGCTTTTGTTGCGGAACTCTATGATCTGATTAACGCTTCCGGTCGAGTCGTGCGTGTGGTTGACATCGAAACGGCATCAACTAACGCTCCTGAAACCGATCTTGCCGGGCTGGTGATCTGCACCCCGTCTGAAGGAGCTTCCGACGTCTTTTATGAAAACGCCCTTATGCTTCTGAAGAGTTGTGCACCGGCATTGGGCATTTCCGGTGAAAACGGCGGCGCTCTGTTTGCCACAATTTCGCGCCTGGATGGTTCATTTGGCTGCGGAAGCGGTACCACTCTGGCAGAC
>JANXZX010000124.1 GCA_025355325.1 Geobacteraceae bacterium | reverse complement strand
GAATTTTTGATACGACGTTGAGAGACGGGGAGCAGGCACCCGGCAACAGCATGAACATCGAGGAAAAGCTGCGCCTCGCCAAACAGCTTCAGAAGCTGAATGTTGATGTCATTGAGGCAGGCTTTCCGATCGCTTCGGACGGAGATTTCGAGGCGGTAAAGAAAATAGCCCAGATGATTAAGGGCCCGGAAATTGCCGGCCTGTGCCGTTCCAATGAAAAAGATATTGATCGGGCCTGGGAAGCATTGAAATACGCCGGCGAAAAGGGGCGCATCCACACCTTCATCGCCACCTCCGATATTCATATGAAATACAAGCTTCAGATGGAACCGGCCAAAGTGCTGGCAGCAGCGGTCAAAGCGGTCAAGCGCGCCGCATCATACACTCCGAATGTTGAGTTCTCGTGCGAGGATGCCGTGCGCACCCGTTTGCCGTTCCTTGCCCAAGTCGTCGAGGCGGTCATAGCTGCCGGTGCGACAACCGTCAACATTCCGGATACCGTCGGCTACACGATTCCGTTCGAGTATTTCAATATCATCAAGTATCTGAAGGACAACGTACCGAATATCGACAAGGCCATTATTTCGGTTCACTGCCATAATGACCTCGGTCTGTCAGTGGCCAACTCCATCGCCGCCATCCAGGCGGGTGCCGGTCAGGTCGAGTGCACCATTAACGGCATCGGCGAACGGGCAGGCAACTGTTCCCTGGAAGAGTTTGTCATGATCCTGAAAACCAGGGGCGACATCCTTCCCTTCGCCACCAATGTGGTAACCGAGCAGCTTACCCCGGCCAGCCGCCTGTTGACGACGATTACCGGTATTGGCGTGCAGCCGAACAAGTCCATCGTCGGCGCTAACGCTTTTGCCCACGAAGCGGGCATCCACCAGCACGGTATGCTGATGGAAAAAACGACCTATGAAATCATGACCCCCGAATCGGTCGGTCTTTCGGCAGGTTCCATAGTCCTTGGCAAACACTCCGGAACCCATGCACTGCGCAAGCGCCTGATTGAATTGGGCCACGACCTGGACGATGTGAAGTTCCGGCGTACCTTTGACCGGTTCAAGGAACTGGCTGACCTTAAAAAAGAAATCTTCGATGAAGACCTGGATGCAATCGTTTCCGATGAAGTCCGGGAAGAAGCGCTGTACAAACTGGATCACGTCACCGTCACCTGCGGTTCGTTCACCGTGGCAACGGCAACGGTTCAGATGGAAATCGGCGGCGTTATCGTACGAACAGCCGAACTGGGTGACGGGCCGGTTGACTCGACGTTCAAGGCGATCAAGAAGCTGACCAAAACGAAAGCAAAACTGACCCAGTACAACGTCGGCTCCATAACCGGCGGCACTGATGCTCAGGGCGAAGTAACCGTCCGGGTCAGTGAAGGGGACTACACGGTTGTCGGCAAGGGATCTTCGACCGATATTATCGTGGCCTCTGCCAAAGCGTTCATCCACGCACTCAACAGGCTGAAGAACAGGCAGAAGCGGCTCACTGACGCCGTCTGATAGCTTCTCTGCGTAACCGGTGCAGGTCATCCCACTGATGACCTGCACCCTCTCCTCCAGCACACGAACAGGAACGTTACCAACATGCCCGAAAAAACACCCCTTACCGACATTATCACCGCTCGAATTGCCCAACAGGGGCGCATCACGTTTGCCGACTTCATGGCGTCCTGTCTGTACGAGCCGGGGCTCGGCTACTACACCTCACCGGGGCGCAAAGTCGGCGCCGAAGGGGATTTCTATACCAGCATCACCGTGCATGCCGCCTTCGGGCGCGTGATTGGCCGCGAGATCGCCCAAATGTGGCGCAGTATGGGAACACCCACCGGTTTTACGCTGGTGGAATGCGGTGCCGGAAATGGCCGTCTCGCCTGCGATATCATGGACTATCTTGCCGAGCAGGAAACGCTGATGTACGAAGGCCTCCGCCTGGTGCTGGTTGAAAAGGAACCGTCCCTTGAATCGGCGCAGCACGAAATGCTCGCCGCCCATTCAGATCGACTGACCTGGCTCAGCCCCGATGAATTCTCTTCAGGCAGCTTCACCTTCAGCGGCTGCCTCTACTCAAATGAATTGATCGACGCCCTGCCGGTTCATCGGGTTGTGATGACCTCCGAAGGTCTGCGGGAGCTGTATGTGACCTGTACCGATGGTGAGCTTGCGGAAGACATCGGTGAACCTTCCACACCGGAGATAGAGGCGTATCTGAAGCGTGTTGACGTTGAACTTCATGTCGGCCAGCAGGCCGAAGTTAACCTGAACGCGCCGCAATGGCTTGCAGCTGCCGCAAAATCGCTCGAACGCGGCTACATCCTGACCATTGATTACGGTTATACGGCCGCCGAACTCTATACACCTCGTCGAAAGCTGGGCACACTACTCTGCTATTACCGCCATCAGACTGAGGAGAATCCGTATATCCGTCTCGGATTACAGGACATCACGACGCACGTCGATTTTACTACATTGATGAAATGCGGTGAAGAGCTCGGATTACAGAATGTCTGGTTCGGTGAGCAATACCGTTTCCTTCTTTCCGCCGGAATTGTCGAGGAGATTGAGGAGATTGAACGCTCTGCCAGAGCTGACGAGGAAAAACTGCGGCTTCGCTTGACCCTTAAAAAGCTGATCATGCCGGAGGGTGGAATGGGTGACACGTTTCGGGTACTGATCCAGTCCAGGGGAGTCACCTCTCCAAAACTGCTGTGCCAGCGCAGGATCGGCGGCTGAATGTCAGCGCTTGCATATACGGAGATTCGCGGGATCGTTTTCGATCTGGACGGCACCCTGTATGTGTGTGACCGCTTTGCAGCCGAGATCCAGAATGCGGCCACAACATACATCGCTGAAATAAAGGGACTTTCTCACGAAGATGCTGGTCTGGCTATGGCCGCCACCCGGCAAAGACTGACCGAACAGAGCGGCATCGTACAGACGATTTCGGCGGTATGCACCGAGTTGGGAGGAAGTGTTCAGGCGATGCACCGTTATTTTGCCGAAACCCTGCGGCCGGAGACCTATCTGGTGCGGGACGAGCGGATTATCCAACTGTTGGAGCGGTTGGCCAAACGGTTCCCGCTTTATATTTACACGAACAACAACCGTATCCTGACGGCCCGTATCATGGGGTATCTGGGGCTGGATCATACCATGCGCGGTACCTTTACCATTGATGACGAGTGGCGGGCCAAGCCGAATGAAGAGATGGCGAAGCGGGTACTGAAAGAGATCGGACTAGCTCCTGAAGAGGCACTGTTCGTCGGGGATCGCTATGACGTTGATTTACGTGTGCCGGAACAGCTTGGCTGCCCGGTATATTTGAGTCAGAACCTGGAACAGTTGCTGAGACTGGAGGAGCTGCTTGCAGGTGTTACGGTTTGACAACATCGAAGTGATTACCCTCTAAAAATCAGCTCATTACCACAAAGACACGAAGTTCGCTAAAAATTCACAAAGTTATAAACCTGAAAAAGCATTTGAAACACAGAGCAACTGAGCAACAGAGGAATCAAACAGATACATCAACAACAGGCATAACCAAAATGGTGAGTTATTATTTCTGGTTTTAACCTGAATTCTTCATTGTTTTGCTCAGTTGCTCTGTTG
>JANXZX010000107.1 GCA_025355325.1 Geobacteraceae bacterium | reverse complement strand
CTGCGTACTATCAGGAGATACTACTGAAGCCGGCCTCTTATGGGGACGGCTTCTGTCGTTTTGGGTATCCGGGAATAGATTTTCTTCTTCCTGGCAGCTGCACAACAAAATATCCCACGTATTATTTTATTGTTTGCATATAATAACTTTTAGATTATATTCATTGAGACAATAAATAATGCAGAGGTTATTATGAAGCCAGCTCATAAAAGGATAATTGTCGAGCAACTGGACAAGACACTTTCCCGCTTCAAAAATGTACAAGACGTTTCTCCACCGCCAAAAGGGTGGATTCGCGCTATCCGTGAGGCATTGGGAATGACCGGAAAGCAGTTGGCGGAGCGTCTGAGCGTCCGACAGCCTCGCATCCCAATATTGGAAAAAGACGAAGTAGCCGGCGCTGTATCGATAAAGACCATGCGACAGGCTGCCGAAGCCCTTGACTGCGTATTTGTCTATGCGTTAGTGCCACGCTCTACACTGGAGAATACCATTAGAGAGCAAGTACGGCAGATAGCCATCGAACGGATGAAGCGCACGACCCACACGATGATACTTGAAGATCAGCAGCTTCAAAAGCCGGAACGTCAGAAAATGCTGCAATTAATGATAGATGAACTTATGCGGGAGATGCCAAAAGACCTTTGGAGTGTGAAATCATGAATTTTGATTATCCGGAAGGCGCAACTCCGCTTGATGCCGACGAAGCGGCTGGATTGTTGCTCACCCATATCACGAATCGTTCGGAACTGGACCGCTGGGAACAGGAAAATATTGCCGAGGCCGAAGCAGCTGTCTTCAGGCGGAAGCAGAAAGATGTGCTAACAGAAACGTATATCAAGCGGCTGCATAAAAAAATGTTCGGCAACGTCTGGCGATGGGCAGGAAATTTCCGATCCACCGGTAAGAACATCGGCGTCCCCGCCTGGCAGATCGCTATTGAATTACGAAATATGTGTGCAGATTGCGCGGTCTGGATCGAGCACAACACTTTTTCACCGGATGAAATTGGTGTGCGCTTCCATCACCGACTTACGGCGATTCATCCATTCCCCAACGGTAACGGTCGCCATGTCCGGTTGATGACCGACATTGTTCTTGTTCATCTCCTGAACCGGAAACCCTTCACATGGGGCAGCGGCAATCTGGTCAATGTCGGTGATTGTCGATTGCACAATATCAATGCGCTTCGTTCCGCTGACCGTCAAGATTATGAACCGTTACGGGGGTTTGTTCGGTCGTAACTTTATGCCGGGGGAAGCTAGGGACAGGTGAATTCACATTGTAAGTGCACCACGTGAGGCTTGATTAAAGACTAGTGTGAGTGTCAACGGTGACGATACCGACACGATCACCGACGTTGAAATGGCTGGAGACAAGCGCGAAGGTGTGCTTGGACGTCAGTATCCCGCCCGCAAAGGAAGCAGGTAAGAGAGCTTTGCCGACAAGTTTTGAGGGCAGTGCCCGGATTGGCCAACCGTATTTGTGGTCTGGCTAAGGATTTCTGCTCCTGTTCACATCACATCATATTCAGCCTTGACCTGACATGCCTCCCGCGCTACAGTCCGCGAAATCCCGGAACCTCCCCATGGCCAGCATGTTAGCCTCATCCGGTCGCTACACATCCAAAACATCAGCAACTTACAAAAAGGTACGGATCTGCAGCCATGAATACTGATTCTATGCACAATCCGCCGCTAATAATCGGTCACCGCGGCGCTTCCCGGGATGCGCCGGAAAATACCCTGGCATCATTCCGGCTCGCCTGGGAACAGGGGGCTGACGGCATAGAGGCTGATTTCCGTCTCACTGCCGATGGCCGTATTGTCTGTATGCATGATGATACGACCGGACGGACAACCGGCGCTGACGTGAGAATTTCAGACACCAGGCTGGAGGAATTGCGCCGACTGGACGCGGGATACCGGAAGGGGGCGGTCTGGTCCGGAACAACGATGCCGACACTTGACGAAGTGCTTGCCGAAGTACCGCGCGGCACGTGGTTTTTTATCGAAATCAAGAGCGGACCGGAAATCATTACACCGCTGGAAAAGGCGCTGCAGGTTTCAGACATCGCTCCGGAACGGGTCAGATTGCTGTCATTCAGCGCACCGCTGATCAAGGAATTTAAACAGCGGCTTCCGGAATGGCGTGCCTGCTGGCTCTGTGATTACCGCCACTTTGTGCGCAACGATGCCTGGTTCCCCTCACGCGCTGACGTTCTCAATACGCTTCTCAGTTCCGGCGCCGACGGACTGGCCAGCGCCAACCGGGTGTTCCTCGATCAGGAACTGGTTGATACGCTTAAAGAGCTCGGCAAGGAGATACATGTCTGGACCGTAGACCGGTTATCCGAGGCACAGCATCTGCGTACAATGGGTGTTGACTCGATCATGACCAATCGCCCCGGCTGGCTGCGCACACGGCTGCAGGAGCCTTGATTGCCATGAATCCGTCGCGGGAAGAGCTGCTGCGCAGACTGGACGACAATTCCGGGCCATGGGATATCATCGTAATCGGCGGCGGCGCCACCGGACTGGGGGCGGCCGTCGATGCGGTCAGCCGGGGCTACCGCACCCTGCTGCTGGAGCAGGGTGACTTTGCCTGCGGGACGTCAAGCTGCAGTACAAAACTTGTTCACGGCGGTGTGCGCTACCTGCAGCAGGGCAATCTGGCTCTTGTCCGTGAGGCGCTGCATGAACGGCACATCCTGCTGAAGAATGCTCCCCATCTGGTACATGACCTCCCCTTTGTCATCCCTCTTTACCGCTGGTGGGAGCGCCCTTTTTACGGCATCGGTATGGCCTTGTACGATCTGCTCTCGGGGACCCATGGGCTGAAGCCCTCCCGCCATCTCAGCCGGGAAGAGACGATAGCTCTGACTCCGACCGTCAAGCGCCGGAACCTTCGCGGCGGCATCGTCTATCACGACGGCCAGTTTGACGACGCCCGCATGGCTGTCTGCCTTGCGCGCACCTTTGCCGATCTGGGTGGGACTCCGCTCAGCTATATGAATGTCAGCGCCCTTGCCGCTGAGTCGGGGCGGATGAGAATTGTGACAACCATTGATCGTGAAAGCGGCCGGGAATATATCCTGTCGGCACGGGCAGTCATCAATGCAACCGGTGTAATGTGCGATCAGGTGCGGCGCATGGACGATCCGGCCTGTTCTCCTCTCATTACCCCGAGTCAGGGGGCGCATCTGGTCCTTGACCGTTCCTTCCTGCCCGGCGACTGCGCCGTTATGATTCCACGCAGCGATGATGGCAGGGTCTTTTTCGCGATTCCGTGGTATGATCACGTCATTGTCGGCACCACTGATACGCCTCTTGACAGCGGCACCACCGGCGCGGTGCCATTGCAGGATGAGATCGATTTTCTGCTGGCACATGCGGGACGCTGCCTTGAACGCCAACCGGCTCGCTCCGATGTTCTCAGTACATTTACCGGGATCAGGCCGTTAACCGGGGGAAAGAGCGGACAAAGTACTGCGGAAATGAGCCGCGAACGTCTGCTTTCGGTTTCTGCTTCCGGCCTTGTCACCATAACCGGCGGCAAATGGACTACCTATCGCAGTATGGGCGTCGCCGCTGTTGACACTGCCGCCGCACAAGGGGGGCTTCGTCCGCAGTCATCGACTACCCGTTCACTCCGTCTGCATGGGTGGGAGCCGTCGTCATCCTCGCCGGGACCATACATCAACTATGGCTCGGACAGAGGGCTGTTCGAGCAGATGGCTGACGCCCATCCCGTAGGCCGTGAGCAGTTGCATCCGCGCCTTCCCTATACGGTCGGGGATGTCATCTGGGCCGTGCGTTTCGAATGGGCCCGGAGCGTGGAAGACGTGCTTGCCCGCCGCACCCGCGCCCTTTTTCTGGATGCCGCTGCAAGCCGTGATATCGCTCCGCGCGTGGCTGGTCTGATGGCAGCCGAACTCGGGCGCGATCAGGCTTGGCAGAGTCAGCAACTGGAAAGGTTTAACGAAACCGCCCGGCACCTTTTTCTGCCTGAATGGTTACGAGGGAAGGAACAATCATGAAATATTCCGCATACCTTGCCACAGGCAGCATGATTACGCTCATGCAGAGTTTTTCAAAAATCAAGGTAGTAACCCACGGCCAGGAGCAGATTCCAAGCGGTTCGGTCATATTTGTCGTAAACCATTTCACCCGCATCGAAACACTTCTGCTTCCCTATCATATTTACAACCTTACCCATGTCCCTGTCTGGTCACTGGCCGATCACTCCTTCTTTGAAGGGCCCATGAGCGGCTTCCTCGAAAAGGTCGGGGCGGTCTCCACCAGAAATCCTGATCGCGACCACCTGATCGTTAAAGGCCTTCTTACCGGTGAAGCGAATTGGATAATTTTTCCCGAAGGGCAGATGGTCAAGGACAAGGAAGAGGTCAGCAGACCCTCCTTCTTCGGCCTGCACCGCGGCGGACGTCGCGCCGCACATACGGGCGCTGCTAATCTGGCGCTCCGCACCGAGTTCTACCGTAAACGGCTGAATCACCTGCTCACTGAAGACCCCGCAGAAGCGGAACGCCTGATGAACATGTTTCAGATTGAAAATATGATGCCCATTCTGACAGAAACGACTTGGATAGTTCCGATCAACCTGACCTATTACCCTCTGCGGGCACGGGAGAACGTTCTCAGCACTCTGGCGGACCGTTTCGCGCGCAACATGTCCGAACGACTGCGTGAAGAGTTGTTGACTGAAGGGAGCATGTTTTTCGAGGGCGTTGATATTGACATCCGTTTTGGTGCGGCAATCCCGGTATCGGAATCGCTTGCCGACCCCAAAATCACGCAGGATATATTTGCCCGTCGGCAGATAAATTTTGACGATCATCTGCCATCCCTACAGGTAATGCGTCAGAAAGCGGCAACCCTGATGCACCGCTTCATGGCCGACATCTATAGCATGACCACTGTTAACCACGATCACCTTTTCGCATCGCTGCTGAATCTGCTCCCTTCCAGTGAAATATCGGAAATCGACTTCCGGAGGCGCGTTTTTTTGCTGACCGATCTGGTTCCCGACAAAACGTTCGTCTATTGCCACCAGAGCCTCAAGATCGGGCAGGTTGCCCTGCTGACGGATGACCGGTATCACAAGTACCGCGACTTTCTGGAGCTGGCCAGGGAAACGGGGGTGGTCCGCCGCGAGAACGGGATGCTGCTCAGAATTTCAGCCAACTTGTCGGCGAAATCCGAATTCCACCGGGTACGGATCGAAAATCCGCTTGGAGTCGTGGCAAACGAAGTAAGGCCGCTCTCAAAGCTTCTCCGTCAGGTGCGCTGGATGGCGTGGCTGCCGAAAATGCTGGTTCGGCATCGGGTCGCTGATGTTCTCCTGCGTCAGGCGTCAGATCAGTTTGAAGCGGACTATGCACTCTTTCATCGCATCGGCGAATCCAAAGAGCGCACTGTCGGCGCTCCAATCCTGCTGAAGGGGACGTCGCGGCGCGTGGGTGTCGTGCTCGTGCATGGCTTTATTGCGGCTCCCCGGGAAATGCTTGAACTTGCGTCTTACCTGCACAGCAAAGGATATTGGGTCTATTGCGTCCGCCTCCGCGGACATGGGACTTCGCCTGAAGATCTTGCCACACGCAGCGGAAGTGACTGGATTGAATCAGTCGATACCGGCTATGCCATGATGAGCGCCTTATGCTCGCGGGTGGTGGTCGGAGGCTTTTCATTGGGGGGAGGACTGGCGCTGGACGCCGCCGCGCGGATTTCCGGCCTGGCCGGAGTCTTTGCGATTTCACCACCCTTCCGCCTCCAGGACATCTCAACGCGATTTGCATCCGTTGTTACGACCTGGAACAAGATGATGGATGCGATACATTGTCACGGAGCGACAAAAGAGTATTTTGATATCATCCCGGAACGGCCATCAATCAACTATACCCGCGTTCCGCTGGCAGCGCTGTCGGCGCTGGAGCGTTTCATGAAGGATCTTGAACCGAAGCTGGCCCACGTGACGACCCCGACCCTCATCGTGCAGGCTCACGGCGATCCGGTGGTCAATTCAGAGGGGACGGCACTCCTGTACAATCGCATCGGAGCGAAAGAGAAACAATATGTACCGTTCGACTTTGACCGGCATGGGATACTTGCCGGAGAGGGTTCTGAAAAGGTTCATGCGGAGATCGGGGCATTTATCGGTAAGCTGTAGGTTTAAATGAAAATAGGCGGGTAAGTCCCCGGGGCTAGACGTTATTTACCTCACGACATTTTCAGTCTTGACCTGACATGTCTCCCGCGCTACAGTCCGGCTGTGTGGATTTTGTACTCACACGAGTTCTTTCGTTGCCGGTACGCAGCCACAGGGAGCATCATGCCGATTCCATCTTTATTCAAAGCTTTCCAGACCTCAATTGCCGCCTATGGCAAGGAAAATCTCGGGGAACTGCTGTATGCCCTGGCGGAAAGCTCCAAAAAAATAGCGGCCTGTGAACAGGTTCGCATATATCTGGAAGACCTGACGCAGGGAACTCTTACCTGTGTCCATGCTACCGGGCCGCTCGGAAAAGAACTTGTTGAATCAACATTTCCGATAGTCTCGAATGAAGCGATCGTTTCCCGCGTTTTTGTCAATCAGCAGCCGCTTGATTTTAAAGTCTCCCGTACTGAAAAAAACTCCCTTGATCACGAATATGCCGCCCGCTTCAAGTTCAACTCCAGCTATGTCATGCCGGTAGTCAGCCTCGGAAAATCCATCGGAGTCCTCTGCATCGACCAGGATCATCCCGGCGAAGTGCTGAACAACCGTGCAAAAGTGCAACTGGCGGATTTGTCCGACATGATTGCCGATCCACTTGACCAGGCCAGAATCTATCACCAGCAGATCCGCCTGGCCCGGCGTCTGGAGGAGTTCAAAGCGCGCGAAGCTGCCGGAATGATGGTGCAGTCGGCGGTCAGACTCATTGAGAAAGTTTCTCTGGCAGCAGTGCTGGTGCCGACTCATCAGGAAGGCAGCACCGGTATTCTGGAAAACCTTGCCAGCTATTCTGAAGATGAAAATCTCAAGAAAAAGTATGACCAGTTAGGAGCATTGGATCTTCGAAAAGGGATGTCGCTGATTTCCAACTATATCAACGATCAGGGCATAATTACCGATGAGCTTCTGCATAAGCCGCTGTATATTTCCGATCTGACCCAGCACAACCTGCAAAAGCGCGCCTTGACCGAATCGCTCGAACTCCGGTCGCTCTACGTGGTTCCTCGATTCAACCCGGATACCCGGCGCATAATATGTCTCCTCAATTACTATACCCGTGATCTGTATCAGTTCAGTGATTTTGAAATGGGACTGCTGCAGACCCATGCCGAAATGGTCGAGAAAGTCATCAGCGAAGTTGGCGGAGAACATCTGGAAATCCGGGTGCTCTCGGAAATCAGTGATCTTTTGAATGAGCGGACCGAGAGCCTGCAACCGTTTTTAACCAGGGTTCTTTCCAAGGCGACGGAACTGATCGGCGCCGATACCGGCAGTATCGCAGTGGTCATCGAACGGGACGGCAAGAAATGGCTGGTGGTGGAGGATGAAAGTGGTGCCATCATCGGAGCCAAGAATAAGGAGTGGCTGAAAAAGTATATCCCGCCGCTCGTGGTTGGCGGTAACGAGCTGCCTCGGGAGGAGCGAAGTCTGACAGGATATGTCGCATTCACCAAGAAACCGAAAATTACCGCCCGGGTCGAGGCGGAACTGCATGGAAGCGGCTTCCATCGCTCCATGAGCGCTCTTTTGAAGAGCGAGATTGCGGTGCCGATCATCTGTGATGACGAGGTCATTGCCGTCATCTGCCTCAACTCGCTCCAGTACGACTATTTCCGTGAAGAGCATCGCCGGATCCTTCAAATCGTCGGCTCCCTGACGGCGCGACACATATCCGATCTGCAGCGCATTGAGCGCCTGCAAGGCGAAGTCAGCCGACTGACAACAGATGTTGCCTACAAGGATCCGCACGTTTCCTCGTACCGGCTTGGCAACATCATCGGCAACAGCCAGAAGTCACAGGAGATTGTCGATTTCATCAACACCGTCTCGCCGCCGCTCTTTAACCGCATTGTCTATTGGTCACGCAATATCCTTCAGGAGGCGACCATCGGGCTTCCGTCAATTCTGGTAACCGGCCAGACCGGCTCCGGCAAGGAATTCTTTTTCAACAACCTCTACAATAAACTCAATGAACTGTACCGCCGCGACATTAACCCCACCGGAGAATTGCCGGTCAAGAAAACAAACATAGCCGCATACTCGGGTGAGCTGACCTATTCGGAACTGTTCGGTCACAAGAAGGGGGCGTTTACCGGGGCGTATACCGACCGGCGCGGGATTCTGGAGGAGAATATCGGCGGTATTGTCTTTCTGGATGAAATCGGCGATGCCGATCCCAAGACCCAGGTGCAGCTCCTCCGTTTCCTGGATAACGGCGGTTTCATGCGGCTCGGTGAAAATGCCGAGC
The DNA here is from genome assembly GCA_025355325.1 of Geobacteraceae bacterium. Taxonomy (GTDB): domain Bacteria; phylum Desulfobacterota; class Desulfuromonadia; order Geobacterales; family Pseudopelobacteraceae; genus JACRCG01. The sequence continues at coordinate 33,699 of JANXZX010000107.1, read as the reverse complement.
GGTACAGCAGGGTGCTGCTGGTTGCAGCAACCAACAAGAATCTCGCCGACGAGATTGAGGCCGGGCGGTTCCGCGAGGACCTCTACCACAGGCTTTCAGAGCTTTCGATTCGCCTGCCGTCACTTAACGAACGCCGTGCAGATATTCCCGACCTCTCGGTACATTTTCTGGGGAAACTCTATCGTACTTACCGTGCCGAGACTGACACGGGTGAAACGCCGCCGTACCTGACCAAGGATGCCAAAGATATTCTCATGCGCCACAATTACAAGGGCAACATCCGTGAGCTGCGCAGCATATTGCTACGAGCGCTGTTTTTCAGGCAAAAGGGGGCCATAACCGGTGATTCGATCAGTGAAGCGATAGCCGGAACCAGCAATCTGGAGTCACCTTCCAGGCCAACAACCCTGAATAATCTTGATGAGCAGGTCGCCGGAGAGATTATTACCAAAATTATCGCCGGGGGAAATTTCTGGACAGATATTTATGATCCGTTCACACGTAACGACATTTCGCGTGAAACGGTGCGGTTGATAATTGAAAAAGCACGGGCAAAGGCGGGTAAAACCATGCCGGCGGTGGCGCGCTATCTTAAGGCCCTCAGCGGTGGGCAGGAAAGGGATGAGGAACAACGGCAGTTGTTCCGGTTCAAGAACTTCTTGTACAAGACAGTGAAGCTCTGAAGAAAGGGAGGACAAATGAAAATCAAGATATGGGGCTGTCGTGGTTCACTTCCTGCGCCGGGTGTGAAAATGTCACGCTATGGCGGCAATACAACGTGCGTAGAGGTCAGGCCTGATACTGGCGGGGTTATTATTATTGATGCCGGTTCAGGGCTTCACAAGCTTGGCAAATCACTTGTCAAAGAAAAGGATGTAACCAGCGTCCGGTTCTACTTTACACATTCGCACTGGGATCATCTGCTCGGTTTTCCTTTTTTTCAACCGGCATATTCAAACAAATATTCTTTGACATTCTGTAGTGGCCCTCATGCCCAGGACTCAATAAGGCAATATCTCTCACACCAGATGCAGGCTCCCTATTTCCCCGTTGATCTGTCTCAGCTTCAGGCTAAAATGAACTTCCACTGTGACAACCCCTGTCAGGAAAACCGGAATTGCATCTGCGACGGCATTGAAGTGCGCGCAATCCCGATCAACCACCCCAATGGCGGTTTCGGTTACCGGTTCTCGGAAAACGGCAAAACTTTTTTCTTCTTTCCCGACAATGAACTTGGATTTGCCCATCCGAACGGTCCCGACAGAGACTATTTCGCAAAAACCGTTCAAGATGCTGACCTCCTTATCCACGATTCCCAATATACTGATGACGAATACCGGTATACCCGTGGATGGGGTCACTCAACGTATGCCGATGCTACTGACCTTGCTATTGCAGCCAACGTAAAGAGTTTCGGCATTTTTCATCATGATCCTGATCGTACTGATGAGGAGCTGGAGCTACATGTGGAAACTTGTCGGCAGAGAATCCAAAAATCAGGGAGCGGAGTACAATGCTTTGCGGTTGCTGATGAGATGGAGATTGTTCTGTAGATGCCAATAAATTCCAGAAATGGCCAACAAAGGTTGGAATGAATCATGCGAGGTATCGAAAAGAATGGGGTAGCAGATTCGGCTACCCCATTGTTGAAGGGTCAAACTCACCCGGAATTAACAAGCTTTCCCCGTAAATCTTCTATTACTGTCCCGACTGACCCCTCTTTACTATAGGTGACCTGTTCAACCTCGCCGTCTTTTCGCTCCACATAGCATGAGACATCATCTTCCGCCAGTTTCGGGTAATATCTCCCGTTGATATCTTCATAGAGATCAACGTTAAACAACCCGGTGCCTTTCTCCCAATTCCATTCCCCGCCTAAATTGAGAATGCCGTCGTTTTCATAAACCGTTGTATCTCCGTTCCGGTTTTTATAGCCGACGAAATATCTGCCATCCTGTTTGTGATAAACCGCAGCATCCAAGGGGAAAAGTTTGTTTCCAACTACTTCGTTGGCAGATTTGCCCCGGATAAAGTAAGACTTTCCGGACGTGGTCAGGGGCCACTCTGATGTCATTTTGTCAGGACTGTGCGTGAGAATGGTATGCTCTTTACTCAGCTCGGTATGCTTAAGCCGACGGTAGTCGGTATGGACAACGCTTTTACGTGTTGCAATGTCATGGATAACAGTCGCATCTTTAAAAGTTACCAAAGCATCCTGATAACGCTCTTTGCTCCAGATCCTTTCAATAAAATTATTGATATCTCCATATATAACGGAAGATGAATCAAATTCTGTGCGGGTACAATCCGATAAGCACTGCTGACGTTTCTCCGTATGAAGAACCTGCCACAACTCAGTGTCGTTAACGGTATCAGAACTAAACACCAGTGATTCATGCGCGGTGGAAAATTTCAAGCCGATGCTTGGAACGCCGTGCCAGACAGGCGCGTTAAATGCTTCAATCGTGAAACCGGTCGGGTCGTGATATACGTTTTGATTTTGTTCGTAGAAAAATTGTGATGAGAAAGGATAAAATTGTTCCGGCTCTACCCATTCACAATAATCCGGATCCCTTAGCAGAAGTCTTGGAGCACCATTTTTTCTATTAATGATGATTTTGGCATGCTCGTGATCAACGATATTCCCCTGAGCATCAACTACAACCAGAGCCCAACTACCCGCTCCAGTCTCCTGTCGTACGATCCGATACAAAGCCCGGGGGCCAATCGGCTGAAAGTTGACATAGTCCACATAGTCGAGATCAATAACTGTCTTTGAATCAGGGCTGAGACTTTGATTGAGTGCCGGTCCGGAGGAGACCATAAGGCCGGAGTTAATTGCCTCCGAAGTAAGCACGTTAAGTTTGTGTGCAATATCCGGAGCATACATGTAGAAAAGGGACAGATCAGTAAACCAGCGTTTATGATCATCATGACAATGTGTCATTATCAAGCCTTTGACAGATTTGAGGCCGTGACCCCCAATGTGCTGAAAGAGTGGAGATCCACAATCAACCAGAAAGCTGGCGTCTCCAATGGTTACCTGATAGCCGATGCTTTTTCCCATGGCGGAAAAAGGCCCATAATCGCCCAATACTCGCACAAGAATTCCTTCAGCAGCCACTTTTCACCTCCCAGGCTAATCCACCCGCTTGTCTATTCTGTGGGGTAATATTATAGAATGCAATCCAAAATTGCAAAGTGGAGTTGGCAGTACATGGCGGAAACAACAAATAATTGAATCAAGAAATTAGATAGATACCCGATATGGTGTATGTAAGGGTAAATCGAATGGAGGTAGGTTACATGTCAATAGCACAGCTTTCCCCAAGTAGCGTAATTGCTAACCCTGCTCATATTAATCCACAGGTCAAAGCGGAACAGGCAACTACCGTGCCGCAAGCCAGTCAGGATGCACAGCGGTCTGTACAGGCTGCCCAAACGGAAACGGTCACATTTTCAAAGCAGGCAGTAAAAAAAGCCGTAAATGATGTCTTTACATCCGTTCAGGATATCAAGGATAAAGCCGCTCAATCAGCTTTAAAAGCATCGAAAGAAAAATAATTGCCGATACCTATTGGTGTAAGGCTTGATTTTTTGATAGTGCTGACAAAAGTATCTGAATATCAAGCCTGGAGCCACATCACACTCCCCACTCTATTGCAGCCCACCATGCCGCTGCCACGAGAGCCCCGCTTAGAAAAGCCAGCAGAAGGTTAAGGATCGCTCCCGGTCGGCCAAATTTCCCCACAAAAAACTCAGCAGTCATCCCGAAGATCAAGCCAAAACCGAAACCGAACAGATGTGCGCCCAGATCGGTATGTTTTCCCTCAGTGCCCAGAATCGCCAGCAGTGCCGCTCCTGCGGCAACCGGAATGAACCAGCGCCGCTGCAGGTGATGGCGAAAGCGCACCATTTTAACCGCCGCCAGAATGCCTACTGCGGCAAAAACTGCGGTGGAGGCACCCACTGAGCGGTGAGCCGGTGACTGCACCAGTGCATTGGCCAGATTGCCGAGGGCTCCTGATGCCACCAGCAGACTCCAGGCCATGCCTGAGCCGAGCTCGCGGCAGAGCAGGATAATGAAGACGCCGCCAATGGTCAGGTTGCCGAGCAGATGCACCGAATCCGCGTGCAGGGTGAGAGCCGTGATGAGGCGCCACCACTGACCGTTCAGTATGGCGGCTGCGTGGGCAACGCCAAGCTCATACAGGTCGAGAATTCCCTGTTCCGGGAGCGAAATCCCGATCAGGGCCAGATTGTGAAAGGTTGCCAGAAGCAGCAGAACTGAAAGAGTCGGCAGAGTATTTTCAATGAGCTGTCGTTCGGCCGGCACCGCAGGAGGCCAATTGTGATTGGCTTCTTCGTACAGCTGCAGCTCCCTGCGGGCACTCTCCAGATGATGCCCCGGCACCAGCAGCAGCCAGTTGGCCCCGTCATATTCAATGCAGCAGGGTATGGAGCGGGCATCCAGCACAAGCGCAGCGGAGCGGGCCTGTGATTTGGTGAGAACGAAGTCCTGTTCAGGATAAACCGGGCTCCAGAAACTGCCTTCTTCGTTTTGATGTAAATTTGCAAAGTCCATGATTGGCACTATAATCACTACTATTGGAAAATACCATGTCGGCATGAGAAAATTGTTGCGAATTTCATCTAGAATCAGCATCTGTCCGGTTTGGTTTTGCGTTAAGCCTCCCCTCCCTTGACGGGAGGGGATTGAGGGGTGGGTGAAGCTGCCGTCAGCATCAAATATGGCAAATTCCCCCACCCCCTGACCCCCTCCCGCAAGGGGAGGGGGGACTTTTAGGCAATTGCAAACACCAAACAGGACAGCGCTGGTCTTGAATGAAATTCGAAGTAATTATTTGAACTGACGGGGGAATTAGGTATATTGTGACGATCCGTATCCATTGCGACGCAACGAAGCGGCCAGCCACAAGGAGTTTGAATACCCATGCAGAACAGTACGCTTCTGAAAACACGAAAATCACTTCGGTACATATCAATCGCAGCGGCGCTTGGTTGGACTATTGCCGCCATTACGGTATTGGCCTGGGAAATAGTCGATAATTATGACTTTGAAGCCGCAAATGCCCTGGCGATCTGCCGCGCCAGTTATCAGAAGGATCTCGCGTTTCGCCGCTGGGCTGCGAAACATGGCGGCGCGTATGTACCGGCCACCGCCGAAACTCCGCCAAACCCCCACCTGAATGTTCCGGAACGCGATATTGAGACTCCATCCGGCAGAAAACTGACTCTGATGAACCCTGCCTACATGACCCGGCAGGTTTACGAATTAATGCGTTCGGCGCCTGATTCGCCGCAAGGCCACATCACAAGCCTTAACCCGATCCGTCCGGAAAACGCTCCGGATGCCTGGGAGCGGAAAGCCCTGGAGATTATTGGCGGGGGAACTCCGGAGTTCAGCGAGTATCAGGAAATCGACGGCGTGCGCAATTTCCGCTTCATGCACGTTCTGAAAACGGAGCAGCCCTGCCTCAAGTGCCACGCCATCCAGGGCTATCGCGAAGGCGATGTGCGCGGCGGCATCAGCGTATCCGTACCGGTTACCCAGTTGGACTCCCTCATGCACTTCAGCAACGTTAAGCACGTACTTATTGTCGGTTTTGTCTGGTGTCTGGGTCTGTCCGGCATCTGGCTCAGTACCCGCATTATCGGCAGGGGAGCACGCGCCCTCAGCGATAGCGAGGAGCGCTACCGGCAGCAGTTCCGGCAGTGTCAGGCAGCCATGCTGATTATAGACCCGGAAAACGGCGCCATCATCGACGCCAACCCTGCCGCATGCTCATTTTACGGATATGCCTGCGATACCCTTATGACTCGAAATATTTCCGACATCAATACCAGTACGCCTGACGAGCTGGCCACGTGCATTTCCGAGGTGCGGGACGGCATCAGAGGGCAGTTTGTGGCACAGCACCGCCTGGTTGATGGCACAATCAGGGCTGTGGAGGTGTTTAGTAATCCCATTGATTTTCAGGGGCATACCGTACTGCAATCCATTGTATTTGATATTTCCGATCGACTGGCGGCAGAAAAGGAACTACGCGACAAGATGGACTTTGCCGAAAATCTAATCCTGAACTCCACGACCCCCACTTTTGTTATAAACTTCGACCATCAGGTACTGATCTGGAACCGCGCCCTTGAGGAACTGACCGGCATCAAGGCGCAGGAAGTTGTCGGCACCAATGAGCAGTGGCGCGCCTTTTATCCGGATGTCCGGCCATGCCTGGCAGACATTGTTCTGGACGGGAGTGCTGAACAGGCCCGGAAGCTCTACACCATAATTTCCCGTTCCGTACTGCTTCCAGACGGCCTGTCCGCCGAAGGTGACTATTGCCTCGGCGGTCATCAATGTCGCCTGGTATTCTCTGCTGCGCCTATTCGCGACCGCGATGGCGCGGTCATAGCTGCTATTCAGACGCTGTCAGATGTTTCCGAGCGGGTTTCTCTCGGGGCACAACTTCTCCAGGCCCAGAAAATGGAATCGGTCGGCGTTCTTGCCGGGGGCATTGCTCACGATTTCAACAACATCCTCACCGTCATCAACGGTTATGCCAACCTTTTGCAGACCACTCTCGCCGCCGACGAGGAAAATCTCGGGTATGCTCAGGAAATTACGTACTCGGTGGACCGGGCCGCTGAAATGACCCGCAGCCTGCTCTCCTTCAGCGGTAAGCAGGAAATGCAAAAGCAGTACGATGATCTGAACCAGATATGCACCCCCCTGCGTAAGAGCCTGAAGCGCCTGATTCGCGAAGATATCACGCTGGACATAATCCCCAACGAAAATCGCCTGCCGATATATGCAGATCGGGTGCAGATTGAACAGGTGCTGATAAATCTTGTTATCAACGCCCGTGACGCCCTTGAGGCGGGGGGGACTATCACTGTGTCGGCGCAGATGGCACAATATGAAGAAGCACGCCGCGAGGGGAATATATTCGTTCCGCCGGGTGACTACGCCTGCCTGAGTATCAGCGACAACGGCAGCGGCATGAGTGAGGAAACAATCGAGCACATTTTCGACCCGTTCTTTACCACCAAGGAAAAGGGAAAAGGCACCGGATTGGGACTTGCCATCGTCCACAGTATCGTCATGAAGCACAATGGCCACATCTCCGTCACCAGTGCCAAGGGCAAGGGTACGGAGTTCCGTGTCTATCTGCCGTTGTATGCCGGTGATATGGCCCGAATATCGCTCGAAACCGTGGAGACGGTCAACCCAAGCGGTACAGAAACTATTCTTATTGTCGAGGATGACGTCGCCATCATGAAGATGTATACGGAGGTGCTGGATCGCTACGGCTACACCATTCTTCAGGCGGCTGACGGGGTGGAAGGCATGGAAGTGTTTACCGAACATCGGGATGAAATTCAGCTGGCAATTGTTGACGTGATCATGCCGCGCATGAACGGCCGCGAAGTAGTTGAAAAGATCAGGCAGCAGTTGCCGAAATTGCCGATTATCATGATCAGCGGTTATCTCGATGATATTATTGACGTGGCTGAGATACATGGGCTTGAAGTCGAGTTCCTGCAGAAGCCGCTCAAACCTCTTGATCTACTGACGGCAATCCGCACCGGCATCGGAAAGAAAGTAGCAGGCTAAAGGAGTACATCACCATGCGCTATCTATCTTCGAAGAGCACTCTGACGGACCCGTATCGGGCCGGCCTCGAAATCGGTACGGCACTGGCAGAAATTGCCCCCGAGGTTATACTCCTGTTTGCCTCCATGTCATATGATCCCGATTTCTCGGAGTTCTTCGAGGCGTTGTATGATGCGCTCGGCACCAAATCGGTCACCGTTTTCGGCGGCACCGGTGACGGCATTTATGAAACATCCGGCGCCGAGAACTATGGTGTGTGCGCTCTCGGCATTTCCAGTGACGGACAGGTGTCATGGTCAGCCGCACTGGAACAGGGAGTCCAGGCCGACTCGTTTACGGCTGCCGCTACATGCGCCCGCAAAGCGATTATGGCCTGCCCGGCACCGGCCACGTTTCATATGGTGCTGGCGGATGGCGCCAAAGCCGACGGCCATGCCATAGTGAACGGTATTGCGACCGAAATTTCCGGACCGTTTTTTGGCGGTCTGACCGGCGACGACCGCAAATTCACCAGCAGCAAGGTTTTCCTCAATGGGCAGGAATATGAAGATGCGGTTGCCATACTGACCGGATGCGGTGATATCGACTTTGCTATCAACGCTGACAGCGGCTGGACACCCATAGGAACCGAAGGCATTGTTGAGGACAACGTGGGGTGCGAGATCCGCACCATTAGCGGACAACCGGCACAGGATTTCATGGCCGGGCAACTCGGAAAGCCATTGAGCGAATCCGACATCGGAGTCGTGCCGCTGGCGGTCTATCACGCCGGATCTACAGAACACTTCAGCCTGCGAACTCCCGCGCAGCTTCATGCCGATAGCGGTGCGGTGACAACCTTCGGCAGCGTTGAACAGGGCACCGTGGTGCGGGTCTGTAGCGCATCACGCGAAGACGTCATCGGTGGAGTCTCGGGGGCTCTCGATGGTTTGACTCTGGACTCGCTCGGCTTTATCCCGTCTGCCGCGATCATCGTCAGCTGCGCCGGCAGAAAGTGGCTGCTTGCAGACCGCGGCGACCATGAGCTCTCCGCCTTTTTCAAATATCTGGGGCACGACATCCCGCTCATCGGCTTCCCCTCTTTCGGCGAAATCGGTCCCTTCCGTCATGGAGACGGTACGTTTACCACCGTCAGCTTCCACAACATGACCTTTGTTGTCTGCCTGTTGAGGTGACGTCATGAAAGCCCGCCTTTTCTCTCTCTCGACTCCCTGTCCCGATGGTTTTACGTTTTGCCGCGAATTCCGGGCACAGGATTTCCGCAAGGCCCCCTTTGCTCTGTTTGCCCCCTCTCAGGAGGTAGCCCGGGAGTTTCTGGGGCAGCATTTGCAACGGTTGGCCGGGGTGATTCTGATCCCGGGCGATCACCTTTCTTCCGTTGAAATATCACCACTCGTATTGCAGATAGTAATTTCCCCGACCATGCTCCCCTACCTTGCTGACTTTGCCGCGCACCAGTTGGCGCAGCTCAATCGGCATGTCAGCAGCGAAGATCTCCGTTCAATTCTAGTCCTTGAGAACGAACGCCTCGAACGCAATAACCAGCTCGCTTCCGAGGAGTTCAGCCGTTTCCGGGCCAGTCTGCTGAATGAGATTGAAGAGCGCCGGACCGCCGAGCGCCAACTGGCGGAACGGGAAGAGCTGCTGCGACTTATCATGTCATCGACGGTGGAGGCGATCTACGGTATCGACACCAAAGGGCTCTGCACCTTTGCCAATGAATCATGCCTGAAGATACTCGGATATGCCCATATCGGCGAGGTGCTGGGACGCAATATGCATGACCTGATTCACTTCAGGACACCGGACGGAGAGCCGATACCGGTGGAAGAATGCCGGATCTTCAAAGCCTTTCGGGAAGGTTACGGCATAACGGTCACAGACGAATTTTTCTGGAGACAAGACGGTAGCTACTTCCCGGTGGAATATTCCTCCTACCCGATTCGCAAGGATGGAGTCATCGTCGGAGCGGTTATCACCTGGCACGATATTACGGAACGGAAGCGCCTTGAAAGTGAACTGCGTGATACGTTGGAGCTGTTCTCACTCTTCATGAAGTACACGCCGGCATATACCTTTATCAAGGAAATATCAGGGAATCAAAGCAGGGTCATCCAGGTTAGTGAAAATTTTATCGATATGGTCGGCAAGTCGGCTGCGGAAATGCGTGGTCATACAATGGAGGAGCTGTTCCCGGCGGATTTTGCCCGTAAGATAACGGATGATGATCTGGCTGTTGTGAATGAGGGAAAAGCCGTCCAGCTTGAGGAGGAACTGAACGGTCGGAGTTACACAACCATAAAATTTCCGATAGTACGCGAAGGCAAAACCAGCCTTATTGCAGGATTTACCCTGGATATTACCGAGCACAAACGCACGGAAGATGCCATCAAGGAAAGCGAAGAACTCTTTCGCAGTATTATGGATCTTTCCCCGGATATCATCAGCATCCTCAGAGAAGATGGTTCTATAAAGTATAACTCACCAGCGGCACTTCAGATTCACGGCTATTCCCAGGAAGAAATGCTGGGGCTGAACACGCTTGATCTTATTCATCCGGAAGACCTGCCGCAAGTGAGCGCCGCTTTTAATGAGGTGCTCAATACCCCGATGAAACCACATAGCGTGCAATACCGGTATAAGAACAAAGATGGAAGTTACACATGGATGGAATGCGCCGCCAGCAACCAACTCATCAATCCTCATGTTAACGGGATTATCGCCATTTCAAGAACGATTGATGATCGGAAAAAGCTGGAAGACGAACGTCTGGCTTTGGAGCGTCAGCTTCTTCACGCCCAGAAGCTGGAAAGTCTTGGCGTGCTGGCCGGCGGCATTGCCCATGACTTCAACAATATCCTGATGGCCATCATCGGCAATGCCGATCTTGCACTGATGCGGATCAACAAGGAATCTCCCGCCGTGGAAAATCTTCACCGCATCGAACAGTCTGCGGCACGGGCAGCCGATCTGGCCAGGCAGATGCTGGCCTATTCCGGTAAAGGCAAGTTCGTGATCGAAAATCTTGATCTGAATACGTTGCTGGAAGAGATGCTGCACATGCTGGAGGTGTCCATATCCAAGAAGGCGGTGCTGCGGCTCAATCTGCATCGGCCGCTGCCCACGGTCGAAGCCGATGCGACCCAGATGCGTCAGATCATTATGAATCTGGTGATCAATGCCTCCGAGGCGATAGATGAGCGAAGCGGCGTCATTGGCATCACAACCGGCTGCATGGACTGTGACCAGAGCTACCTGAAAGATGTGTGGCTGGACGAAAATCTGACCGACGGCCTGTATGTGTGTCTTGAAATAGCCGACTCCGGCTGCGGCATGAGCAAGGACACGCTGGCTAAACTGTTCGATCCGTTTTTCACCACTAAATTCACCGGCAGGGGACTTGGTATGGCAGCCGTACTCGGAATAGTACGGGGGCACAAAGGGGCGATCAAAGTATACAGCGAGGAACAGAAGGGAACCACCTTCAAAGTTCTGCTGCCCGCATCAAGCCGTCCTGCCGAGCTGTTCGATATCAACGAAAATGAGGACAACTGGCAGGGGAGCGGCACCGTACTGCTGGTCGATGACGAGGAAACGATCCGTGGCATCGGAGCTGAAATGCTCGAAGAGCTCGGTTTTACGGCCATCACCGCAAATGACGGCGTGGAGGCGGTGGAGATCTTCAAGCGCACCCCTGATATCGCTTTTGTGATTCTCGATCTGACCATGCCGCATATGGACGGCGAGCAGTGTTTTCGCGAACTGCGACAATTGAAGCCGGATGTCAAAGTAATCATGTCCAGCGGTTTCAGCGAGCATGAAGTGACTCAGAAGTTCATCGGCAGGGGGCTGGCCGGGTTTATTCAAAAACCGTATCGTTTGAGCGCCCTTAAAGAGGTTATCCGGGATATATGATCAGCTGATCCCTTATTTATGGCACGCCTCATGCTAGTTCCCCGGTACGGAGGAAATTGACCATGAGCAAATCCATACTTATTTGTGATGATGAACCGCTTATCAGGACCAACCTGAAGAACATGCTGACCGACCTTGGCTTTGATGAAATTCTGGAGTGCGGAGACGGTGCAAAAGCCGTAGAGATGGCGCTCGGATGTTTTCCGGACATGGCGATACTGGATGTGTCCATGCCTGGAATGGACGGGATAACCGCCGCAACAGAGATCAGAAAAAAGCTGAAAATCCCGATTCTGCTGCTGACGAGTTCCTGTGACAGTGCGACTGTAAAACGGGCATCCGCCAGCGGCATTGCCGCTTATTTAACCAAACCTCTCCGTCAGCAGGATCTGCTGCCCGCCATTGAAATTGCGCTGCAGCATGTGGAAGAAGTCGAAGAGCTGAAAGAAAAAATCGATGATCTGCGCGAGCTTATCGAAAACCGTAAAATCATTGAAAAAGCCAAAGGGCTTCTGATGGAAAAGAACCGCGTTCCGGAGGCCGAGGCGTATCGCATCATGCAGAAAACGGCGATGGACAAGCGCAAAACGCTGCTACAGGTTGCAAACGCGATCCTGAAGGAAAGCTGAAACCTGTCACAACAGCACTCCAAGACACATTTTATAGGACAACCAAAAGGCAAAATCCCACATCGAAATGCTTATAGCCGGTTAAAAAAAGAATGAACCTCAAAAAGAGAGGGCATGAATCAGATCCATGCCCTCTGCTGCCTTTCGGCGGGCTCACAAGCACGATTGTTCGGGAAGAATTACAGGAACATTCGATAGTCAGTAACTCCCAATGCCGCAGCAAGTTTCTTTGCATTCTCTTTGCCGACAGGGCGCTTTCCGGATTCCATCTCGCTAATGTGTCGGCGGGGTATTCCGGTCATTTCCGAAAGTTCTACTTGCGTCATATCTTCACGGCACCGGATACCCTTCAAATACGTGCCTTGAGGGTTTGTTACCAGTTCGGGGAACAATTCTGTTGCCGGTATTGAATCAGAAGAAGCCTCAACAGCTCCAGCCGTAGACGCATACTTCCTGATTTTATTGAGTACCTGGGGCGATCCGTAAAACCGGACGCTTTCAGTATGGTGCCTTTTCGTGTGTTCCAACATAAATCACCTCTACAATTCTGATAGTTCTATCTGTTACCTGCCACACTGCAACGTAGGTAGGCCGCCCCTTTTTCAAATTACAATGATGATCCCCATTTGCCAACGTTGAATAATTCCGCCAATCTCCCCTGACAGGGCCAGTCTTGGCAATTTCTTGCATGAGGGCTTTCAGCGTATCCCTTACCTTTGCGGGCAGCTTCGCGGCTTGCTTAGATGCTTTATTGCCTATGTCTACTGTCCATGCCATGCGTTATTTTGTACTATTATTTAGTACATTGTCAAATGGTTATTGGTTAGCGGAAGCCCTTAGATTCGGATTATAGTTCATTACCTCAATCCGTTCGTTGCTGCTTGCGCTGTACCTTGTCGGCATACATTCGTTCATCCGCCGTTTTCAGCGCCGCGAGGATTTCGTCGCCCGTCAAAGCGGTCGCGGCGCCCAGCGATATGCTGACGGGAAGATCACCGCTCTCTGAATTATAGATCGCAAGGCAGGATCTGATGCGCTCGCATGCTATCGCTGACTCCTCATGGCCCATTTCGTGAAGAAGTATCACAAACTCGTCGCCTCCCGTACGGGCAACAATGTCATTTCCGCGAAACGCCATCAGCAGAACAGCGGCAGCTCCTTTGATAAGTTTATCTCCCGCTTCGTGCCCCAGCGAATCGTTCACCCGTTTGAGCCCGTCAAGATCAGCTACAATAACACTGACAGGGAACTTTCTCCCGCGGACGGCAAGTTCGAGTTCGGCATCGAGAAATGCCCTGTTGTAAAGACCTGTCAAAGAGTCATGAGTGCTCTGGTATTTTAAAATATCTTCCGCCTTCCTGCGGGCGGTTATGTCGCGGGATACGCCGACAAACTCCTTGATTTGACCATCCGAGTCGGTGATGGCGGAAATGGCCACCTCCACATTAATAATTCTGCCATCCCGGCAGAACTGCTCGACCTCGATAACTTCCGAGACGGAACCGGCATCACCGCCCCCTTCCGTTTTAATCAACCTGTCAGACAGGAGTTTCCTCAATGAGACAAGAGATTCCGGAGTCATTGCCTGATCAAGAGGTTCTCTCAGCGCTTCATCGACACTCAGTCCCCGAAGTCCGGCAATGGAGGGGCTCATATAGGTAAAATGTTCTACAGAACGGTCAAGTGTCCAGATAACATCGCTGACATTCTCGGCAATATGCCGCAGTCGCTCTTCACTCTCTCGCAAAGCCTCCGCCTGCTGTTCCAGCTTGATGTTGTTTTCATACAGTTGCCGATTCATGCTTTCAAGCTCGGTCCGTGACCGGTCAAGCTGTTCGACCATCATGTTGAAAGATTCGGAAAAATCACCCATAAAATCCACCCGCTGGGTAAAGTCTCCCGAGGCGATCATTTTGGTCTGCCAGGTCAAATGGTTCAGTGATGCCTGTAATGCCTTAATCGAACCGGGCACATATCCTTTCATCATGACCTTGCAATTCAAGTCGCCTGAAGAGAACGCCATAATCGCGGTTCTGACTTCACGCAGAGTCGCGTAAAGCTGTGCATACCCGCCTATGACCGCCAGTTCTTCCGGCGGCTCCGGTGAAACGGTGCGTGCCGTGAGCAGGTCATGCAGGTTCTTGACGGCTGCATCGAGCAGTGCGAGGTTGTTTTCTGATGCCGGATTCATGCGTTATACCACCGCCTTTGCTTCAAAACGACAGGTACGGTCGCCGGTGCACCAGCAATCGATCTCTTTGACAATGAATTTTATCCCGGAAAAACATTCCAATAATGCAGAGATAAAGCCTTCGTCGTAACTGCAGATTTCGTAGTCTAGCTCAGGAAGGCCGGAACAGTCGAGATCTTCCGACACGGTGATGATAATCTCCCCTTTTGCCAAATCTGCTTTTTCAACTCGCAATATGCCGATGCCGAGATCCTTGAGCGCCTCTTGCAACTGGCGGACAAAATCGTTCAAATCCGCAGTAGGCGTAAGCATATGGGCATAAAATTCTTTTCCGGCAAGGGCACCGGCCTCATAGAATATTTTATCGGTTTCTTCCGTGCCGACATGTTGCTCTATCACATCACGGAAGGCAAACTGCAGTAAACGGTATACCTCAAGCCGGGTCGTATTGCCCAGATTGGGGCGTCCTGCCTGAATGTCCCCGAGAAGGTCCCATGAGAATTTGTATTTGCGATCATCAGACATTGCTATTTCCTCCTCCTGTAGCTTCGTTCGTATAGATTACCACAAGAATAAATGGATTTTGCGGACTTTTTAACATTATGTCTAATTAGTCAGAAACTGGAGAATGCCGGCGGGACGTAGTTGCTTTATTGCTTTATGAGGATAGACGGCGGGGAAGTTCTTTAAGATAAAGTGAGGTGGTCGCGAGAAATCCGAAGTTCCAATCAGGCAGTTGAAACGGGCCGAGAAGACTGCCGCTCAACTACTACGATGTTCATTTACGGCCTTGCGACAATGGGGAGCTGTGGTTAGAGGTTGCGGTTACGAAGGATGTGGTCGATCACGAAAGTGACAGTACTCACAGCAACTCCTGCGATATGGGAATTTTTATTGTAAACGTTGTTTCGCCCGGGGTGCTGTCCAGCATGATGGTTCCCCTGTGCATCTCCGCGATGTTTTTTGAGATCGTAAGGCCCATGCCGGTTCCAACGCCAGGGGCTTTAGTAGTATAAAACAGCGCAAATATCTTTTCTGCGTCCAACTCAGAGATCCCAGGGCCGTGGTCCGTTATCGCGATATAGTACCAGTCATCATCATTATATGCCTTCAGCGTTACGTCACGCTGTGGCGGTGATACATCGGCGGCGTTCATTACCAGATTAAGAATTGCCTGATTAATCTTGCCTTTGTCAATGACAATCCAGATGGGGGGAGCACAGGCATCATGTGTCTGAAGATTACATCCCGATTTTTTTATCGCCATTTTTGAGAATAATGCTGCTTCCTCAAAAAATGCATCGCTGGTAATTGAAGTAAATGAGGCATTGCCCACTCTGCTGAAGTCCAGAATCTGCCCGACAACTTTCTGAATACGGTACACCGCCTGCTTAGCTATTGAAATATTCTCGTCCCTTTCACTGTCAGGCATATATTCCAGATTGTATATACAGCTGGAAAGGGCTGCTAAAGGGTTATTCACTTCATGCGACACACCGGCTACCAGATTGCCGACAGTCGCCTTTTTTTCACTCAGGAACAGCGATTCAACCGCCATCTGGTGTTCATTTTCTCTCAGCTTAAGCCGTTGCCGCATTTTTAGGTACGTCAGATGCAGCCGGCCAATCTCGTCGCGGTCTCGATTTTCCGGAATAACCCGGTGATTACCGGAAACTGGCAGTTCCCGATTTTGGGGTATGGTATTCGACAGGGCAAGAGAGAGTTTTAACAACCGCTTAGCATGTCTTCGGCCGACAACATAGATAGCCGTCACCATAAGCAGATTTGTGATTATCGAATAAATAACCGCTTTTCTACCAAAAGCAGAGAGTTCCTTTTTCATCTCAGCCGTGGAAAGACCTATCTGCAAACTCCCCCAATATTTGCTGCCGATAAACAAGGGTGTGGCAATACTAAGACACGCCTCGCTGCCATCATTGCCTTTGGATATTTCGCTGATAAATGTACCCTTTTTCAGGGTTGCTGTAACTAACGGGACCTCATTTGGACATGCGTAATTACCTGAGTGGTTGTGGACAAAAGATATATTCCGATGGTCGACGAAAGAAGCGTATGTTACGGGGAAATCACCATTGGCAACCAGTTCTTCTAATAATAAATCGAGAGAACCTGTTTCAATCCCCATTTCATTATAAATAGTCTGGTTAATCGCTCGCGTCCCAAAGCTGCTCAACAGCTGCTCCCCATGGCCTACAAGCTCTTTAAGAAGATCCGTTTTTTCGTTGTATATGGCAACTCCGCCCCACAAAATAGCAAAAAATGAGGTAATCAGAGTTGTGTATAAAATATAGTTGAAATCAATTCTCGAATAGAATCGTGGCTTCATCGGTGACAACCCACTCCGCAGCCAAACGACCTGGTCCGGTATTGGCGGGCCATGGTGCGATAATCTGAAATCGAAGCCGCACTATATCCATATCTGAATTCATCGTCCCAAATTTTGATTTGTTTCTGCTGTGCCGGATTGGCACAATCCAGCTTCAGCAGCGCCTTGGCAACCGATGAGACAACAACTGGATCTACTCCATTGGCAACAACGATAGGATCGGAAGGCACAGGCCTGGATGTGGCGATAATCCGAAAACCTTTATTATTTAATCGGTCGACATCTTCATCCTCAACGGATCCCGCATCAAAATCCCCCCTCAATACTGCATTTAAAACGGCTTGGCGATTGGATAGATTGGTTAGTGTTGCGAGCTTAACACCTGTTTCGGCAAGCATTGATCGCGGCAGCAAATTTTCGGTTTCCGAGTGGTATTTGCCGAGCGCTATCCGCTTACCATTAAGATCATGCATAGTTCCGATTCGGGATTGTTTCGGCACAATAATTACGGATCGACGCGTTGCACTTCCCAGTTTGTTCAAAGGTCTGACTACAGGTACTGCCCCATAACGAATAATCGCCTGCATTGTCCCCGCATCTTCCAATATAGCAACCTGAATTTTATTTTCTGCCAGAAGTTTCAGCCCGTCTTTGTCATTTAAACAGATCTTCAACTCAAATTGGTAGGGGGTTGCGCTGCTCAGGTAATCCATCAATGGCTGAAACCGCTCGTACATCTTGTCCGGTCGATAGCGCTGATATATGCCGAAATAGACCACCGGCTTTTCAGTGGCACTGTCAACCGTATAAGGGGAAAGGATAAGGACAAGCATCAGTGCAGACAAAAATCGAACAGTTAGATATAAGTCAAAACTTCTCCTCTCCATGAGTGAGAAGACCAGGGTAATGGGGAAAAGTAGGAATATCATGGAAAATGCTTTGAGGGGACTGCTTGAAGGCATAACACTAGTCCGGATGATCAAATTGAATTCCCTCACATAAGCCATACGGTTTAAATATTGCGTCCGATGTCGCTGTTTTGCTCTTTCACGCACTCATTCATCCTGCGTATGCATGGAGGATCGGGTTCTGTACTCGAGCCGTTTCCCAACAACCACGAACAGTAATCGTTAAGTCCGAATGAAGTTCTGTGGCAACAATTCATTTTTCTCTTACATATATATAAGTCACCGAAAACCCATTGTACGGGGTAATCAAGCCTGTCTGAATGGTCAGGTTTGTGATCACTCAGGAGGAAATCGCGCTTATCCGGTGATTTTGCCTGCCTCACTTGCGACTCCTGTCATGATGGCGTGGCAGCCATATATTCAGCAATAATCACACTTCTGCAGTTGTAATAAAGCTTTTCGTATCCTTATCTCTAATTCACAGTTATTCTGCCCATTTTCCAGATACATGAGGTCTATACGAAAAATTAACGTGCTCACGAGCTTTTTTTTAGATGAGATGTCTAACAGTTGAACATCTTTGCAGCCTAAATTTGTACCATCCGTAAGTGACACGTCGGCAAGCTCTATCCCCATTTCCTCGGCAAGATTATGGACATATTGTTCAATCATCAATGCGACCTCCTTAAATCTGTTACTTCAGTCGCAAAGGCTTAAAAACTGAGGGGTATATTCAACCGGTGAGATATTCTATACGGCGTATACAATTTGTAAATCAGGCAAAAATTCCTGACGACTTCAATTTGCCTTAGGCGTAATCGGGGCTACATTGGGTGGAAAAGTCTAAAGGTGGGAGGTCAATCCTTCGCGGACGGCAAATTTGGTGAGTTCGGCGATGCTGAACAGGTTTAATTTCTTCATGATGTTCTGACGGTGCGCCTCCACAGTTTTGTTGCTGATGTCCAGTTCGCTGGCAATGTCTTTGGTATTCTTGCCGTTGGCAACCATCTTCAGTAATTCGCGTTCACGTTCCGTGAGGCTGGTAAAGTTCAGTGGCAGACCATCGGGTATCCGCTGGAGATAGTCCTTGATGATGAGCTCATTAATGCGTGGGCCGAGGTAAGTTTCCCCTTTGGCAACTGCGCGGATGGCTTCAGACAGTTCCTTGAAGTAGGCGTCCTTGAGGACATAACCACACGCCCCGGATTCAAGCGCATCCACGATAAATCTCCGATCTGACTCCATGGAGAGTGCTAAAACCCTGACGTTGCTATTGGCTTTAAGTACCTGTCGAGTCGCTTCCGTACCATTCATGCCGGGCATGGAAATGTCCATGATTATGACATCCGGTTTAAGTTCACCTGCCAACCGCACCGCCTCGAATCCGTTTCCGGCCTCGCCGACGATGGAAAAGTCCGGCTCCTTTTCCAGTAATCCCTTTAAACCCTCACGTACGATATTATGGTCTTCGGCTATCAGTATGCGGATGTTCATACGGTATCTCCCGTGTTCCCGGCTGTTATTCTTTCAGGAACGGTGATCGTAACCAATGTGCCCGCTCCCGGCCTGGAGTCAAACACTATTGAACCACCGATATGCTCAATCTTCTGACCGATATTGAACATTCCGAACCCCTGGGTGTCACTTTTCGGTATCAATTTCACTGCCGGATCAAAGCCGATACCATGATCCTGAACCGTGACGATGATTTTTCCCGCACTCTTTTCAATTGAAATTGCCGCTTGTTTGGTTCCGGCATGTTTAATTATATTGACCAGAGTTTCCCTGACGACCTGAAACAGGGTAGATCGGCACTCAATATCCATCTGATGTTCAGTTGTAGTGGCTGCAATGCTCACTTCAATCCCGTATTTATCATGAAATTCATTAACAAGCCACTTTAGAGCGGGCATAAACCCGGCGGTTGATAAAATTGGTGGACGAAGCTGGAAAGTAAGTGATCTGAGCTCTTCAATAGAGAGGCTGATAATGTCTTCAATCGGCTCAATCTGGTCATAATATGCTTGATCGGGCGACATCGAACGAAGGGACTCCAGCTTTATCAGACAGAACAGGAGATTTGGGCCGACCTCGTCATGAAGCTCTTCGGCAATTCTGTATCTTTCCCGCTCCTCTGCCAACGCAAGATCCTGTGCCAGGGCATTTACTCTTCGCTGGGCAACCTCAAGCTGTTTCCGTTCCGTGATATTCTGACCGATTCCAACTACGCGTACCGGTTTACCTTGATCCTCATAGATGATTTTCCCGTGAATCTCGACCCAGATATAGCTCTCATCGATGACTTTGATTCTAAATTGCTCATCGAGTGATACTGCGCCTGAATCAAAACTTCTGAGGCGGACAAGATCCTTTTCGTGGATACGTGAAGCTAGTTTTTTCAGATCGTAAAAATCATCTTTCAATATTTCAGTGTCGAAGACGTGCTCTACACCATCAGAATAGGAAATTATTTTCGTGGTAAGGTCTATGTCCCACGCGAACAAAAAGGCATTCGCGGATGCCATGCTCAGACGAATTCGCGTATCCCGCTCAGTGATCTCCAGCAGCAGCTTAAGATGCTGTTCCCTGTCACGGAGTTCCTGATGAAGTTGTTGATTCTCCTCATCCCGCCGGTGCAACGAAACTGCCAACTCATTGAAGGCATTGGCAGCAATGCCCGGCTCATCGTCAGAAACAACTTCTATCCGGGAAGACATATCACCACCCTGCATGGTGGCTATGCCATGCATGAGGGTTTTAAAAGATCGGGTGACTTTCCGGAGGGCAAGGTGACAGAGAAGGGAGACGGTCAGCCAGAATGCCAGTGCAATACCTGATGAGACAAGGACAAGCCGGTGAATCCTACGTGACAGATCATCCGTGCCACGCTCCAGGCGGACTTTGCCGATCAATGCGGCGGTTGGGTCGCTTCCGCCGCTGATGGCCGAATCAGGAGAACTTGCCATGCCTGTTCCGTGGATATCGGCTTCTACTTTGATGGTCTCAGTCTTCGTATCAATAACCGGCAGTTGAGCGACTGCCAATACCTTGCCGGCACCGTTGCTTATCATTACAGCGCGTACTTCCGGAATATGGAGCGCTTTTTCAGCAAACTGCTGCAGGGTCGCGCGATTCTCGGCATAAAGCGGAAGGCGGATGGTCTCGGCCAAATGATGTGATTCCAACTGGAGCTTTTCGGAGATGTTTCTCCGGTATTCTGCAATTTCGAAAACTATATGGAGGGAAGTGACACTAACAGAGCACAGGCCGGTTAGCAGAGTGAATATAAACAGAAGCTTGAACTGGAACGATGACCGGAAGAGTATCGTCCGCATGTGTGGCGACATGAGTGTCCCCTGTGTTTCGGAAGGTTACTCGGAAAGCATGAAATCCAGACTGAGCTTTTTAAGTATGGTGTGATTCGTCTTGATATCAGTACGGCTTGGACCTTCAAAAGGCATGGTGCCGATTATCGCCCCTCCAAGCAGTGCTGCCGCCATGTTGCCAGCCTGACGTCCTATTGCGGGCAGGTCCATCTCAATTACTGCTGCTGCTCCCAATCCCAGGTAGCTTGAGGCAAACGAGATTATCGGCACCGCATGATTCTGGCCAAAATGGAAATAGGCCTCGGTTGTTTCACGGGTAACCGCTGTGGTATCGGGAAGCATCCACAGGGCATCAACTTTGCCGGCCAGTGAGTCAAGTTTGGCCAGGACCTCTTTGGGTGTCTTTACCGAACGTACTTCCAGCCAGATTCCAGCCTTTTCGGCTGCCTTGCGTACTTTTTCCAGGTACCAACCTGTTTTGTCCGGATTATGGATGATGCCAACCCGCTGCACTCTCATCTGGTTGAACAGTTCACAATAGCGCGCCGGAGGGGCGAAGACCGTGATGCCGGTAATATTGGGTTTTGAAGCAGCTTCAAGCGACATCACGGCAATTTGCGGAGTTCTCTGGATCTTGCCGGTCGCTTTGATGGCGGCATCACCTATGGCCAGTATCAACCGGGGTCGATCTTCACGAACGATACCGGCGGTATCCACTTCGGCGTAGTCGGTCAGCACTATTACCCTCTGTGAGGCTTTAGTAGATGCCTGGAAGTTTTTCAGGACCGTTTCGTAACCGGCATTGCGGCTGCTCTGAACAACGAGAATGTCGTAGGCGTGTGCCAGGGACGGCAGCAGGGTCGCCAGGGCGAGTATGATAAGGACGAGGCGCCTCATCAGAACCTCACCCGTATTCCACCGTCGAACCAGCGCTTTGCATTGGGGTAGAGCTCTTCGTCAACACTCTGTGCGCCATTGAACAGGTTGTGGCCGGAGAAGAACAGTTCCGGTGACAGCGTATATACCGGCTTCAGTTTCCAGTTGAGGTGCAGATCCCAGATCATGCCGCTGCTGCGTGACGGGTAGTCTGCCGGAGAATTCCACCAGACATAGTTGCCGGTCAGTACGCCATGAAGTCCAAGGTCGGCATGATCATAATTCAGCGCCAGTTTGACAAGATGGGGAGGAACTGACTGGTCGCTGTTGGTCTGCAGTCGTTCGCCGGTGTCGCTGTTGTTTACGTACAGGTAGGTATAGCCGGCGGCAAGTGAGAAGTTGTAAACAGGTGTGGTACGGGCCTCAATCTCGAACCCCTGGCGATCCTGATTGGTGGTTGTAATTTGGCCACCCGATTGACTGTTGCGCAGGGTGTTGAAAAAATAAGTTCCCTTCAGCCAGAGATATGGAATCGAGCCACTTTCAACGCCGCTTTGAACGGTTTTTATCTTTTGCAGAGTGCCTGGATTGGTAAGTGTCGGCAAGCTGAAGCCGTCAGCAGCGTAGGCGCGAAGTGTCGTGCTTTCGGTAAGTTTACAGGTGATACCGAGTGAATAGCTGGTTTTGTCGCCGGCGGTGCCGGTAATGTCGTAGCGAATGCCTGGAAGAATGGTGAAACGGTCTAACGTGTAGGCCCCGTTAGCGTACAAGGACCAGCTATCCCAGGTCATGTCATAAAGTGGCGGCGGGTTGAGCAGATCTCCGCCACGGGCATGGACATGACCATATTCAAATCCGGTCACCAGGTTCTTCTGCCCATCACCCCACGTCAAGCGGGCATTTGTCCCGTGTGAATCTTCCCTCACGAATCTGTCATTAAAGAAGGTGATAGCTCCCTGCCCATCACGCCCACCCCACTTGGCATGGTCATCCCGACTGTTGAGATAGCCGTCAATATCAAGGGTCAGCTTTGTGCCGAGCGGTTGGGAAAATTTGAGGAAGCCGCCGGTGCGGCGGTTTTCGTTGTTGTCATGAACAAAGCCCCAGTTGCGGGGGGGACCGATATCCGCCTCATCCGTTCCCGGAGAGGCGGTCAGTTGTGATGCTCCGACTGTCAAGGTGCCGTTGCCCGGAAGGTGGTAGGCTAGTTTGCCGTACAGGCTGTTCAGGTTGGTGCCGGTGTTGGGGGAAAGGCCGTCCGAGCGGAGATTGCCGGCGGTCAGATAGTAGCCGAAGCGGTTTATGGTGCCGCTCAGTTCGCCGCGGTTGTCAGCAGTAAATTGCGAGCCTGTCGAGCCGGTAAGCATCCCCGTCGCCGAGCGTTCCTGATTCGGCGATTTGGTAATTATGTTGATCACACCGCCGAGGGCCGAGCCCCAGGCGGTTGATGCCGCTCCCCTGATGATCTCGATCCGTTCGATCTGCTGGACCGGGATCAAACCGGGCAGAGCCATGTTCTGCTGATAGTCGTTATTACGGATACCGTCTATTAATACCAGCACCGTGGTGTTTAATGCCCCTTGTATATTGAAGTAGGTAGAGGTGCTTGGAGTGCGGAGATAATCGAGTTGAATGCCGGGAACGGTTTGCAGCACATCGGCCAGAGTGTGGGCGTTAAGGTGGGCTATCTGTTCGGCCGTAATGACGGTTATGTTTTCGGCTGTTTTTGACGTTGGCCGGGGGACTCGGGATGTTGTAACGGATGGTCCTTCGGATTTTTCAATGATGCCAAGCGACTCAAGTCCTTCGCTGTCGGCAAAGGCAGGCACTGCGCCGCCGATCAGGAACGCAAGCAGGGTAAAGAAAAGCTTTTGAAGTGTGAGTGGTCGCAAAGGAATACCTGATAAATGGCAAATTACACGATCAAAATAATTTCCATAGTGAATTTTTCGATGGTTTAGTTTCTCATTAACAATATTGTGTCTGTTTTGTATACAAAAATATGAATTATCAAGGTAGGCCTATAGGCCCCAATGGGGGGGGTGGCATAGCAATCTGGTGTTCTGGTTCTATTTCCGGCTCATACGAAGAAGTCTGTTACCGGGGAGAGTTGATCCGTTTGCATTCAGAGTTTTATAGCGGCAGATCAATAAAAAATGCCGTCCGTCCTTCCGCACAGCTGAAACCGACTTTGCCACCAAGATAGCGCTCTCCGAACAGCTTCATGCTGTACGTGCCGATGCCGCGGCCCGTTGCAGACTTGCTGCTGAACGAACGCTTGAACACTTTCAGCTGGGTATCGGGCGCCATCTCACCGGAGTTGCTTACCGTGATGCGCAGCGATTCCGGCGAATGAACGAAGCCGACCTTTACGATCCCGCCAGCAGGAATTGCTTCCATTGCGTTAAGCACCATGTTGCCGATTATTCTTCGCAGCACCGGGGGATCAGTACTGATCAGGCACTTTTCTCCCGGTTCAAGGCGGACTTCCCGGCCCGGCACATGCATGTGGTGCCCATACAGGTCACACACCCCCTGTAGCAGATTATTCAGTTCAACCTCTTCCAGTTGCGGGAGGTATTCTCCATGCTCGGCGGCTGACAGCCTGCGCTGATGCATGATTTCTTCGATCAGGTTGCCGGAGAGAATCATCATTAACCCACGATACTCTCTGTCTTTATCGCCCGCCATATCTTCCTGTTCGACGAGCAGGCAGGCGAGACCGTGGATACCTCCGGCCGTGTTGATGATGTCGTGAAAAAAAGCGCGTTCCATGACCTGTTTCCGCTTCTCTGCGCTGATATCTTTGAGTGCAAAAACGGTGAAACGCTTGTCGGCAACATAGAGCGGCGTGGCGGTCGCTTCAAGATCAAGGGCGGTTCCGCCATCATCTTCCAGCATAACACGACATTCAGTTGTTACCTGATCTCCCTTCTCCAAGCTGCCCAAAATTGCCCTGACGGCGCCGCAGACGGAACAGTTCGCTGCGGTGCCGCAGCCGTCCGGTCCATGACTGAAATGTATGCATCCTAGCGCCTCTCCAGGTCTCCGGCCAATCAATGAGCCGGTATCTGAAATACCAAACGCTTTCAGCATGCGGTTATTGACCGCAATTATCTGGCGGTGCTCGTTGAGTACCATGGCGGTTATCGGCATGGCATTCAACAGCGTAGCTACCAGCTCAGTCTGCTGGATAGAGCGGATCTGGGCCGACAGCACGTCATCGGCGGCTCTGCCTGCAGCGGCGAAAAAAGTTTGGGGAGATGGCATCGTCAGGTTCCTGTTCCCGCTTTCCGGTAATATGGGGGAGCGGTCTGCTGCGTGGAAAAAAGTGCCGGTCTGATTTTCACTTGGTACGACCTGTGCAAATTAAATACCAGATATGTACAGAAAAGGCAACGCCGCCGCTTCTCCACTGGAGTTTCGGCGTTTTATTTTTCGGGAGGCAGTTATGGAATGCTCAAAAAATAGTCACCCGGTTATAATTGACGACACCACCCTGCGCGATGGCGAGCAGACCGCCGGGGTTGTCTTCTCAAAACGGGAGAAAATTGCCATTGCCCGCATGCTCGATTCAATCGGCGTTGGCGAGATCGAATGCGGCATTCCCGCCATGGGTGTGGAAGAGCAAAACAGCATTCGCTCACTGGTTGATCTTGGCCTGAATGCCCGTCTGATCACCTGGAACCGGGCGCTGGTCCCCGAAATCAAGTCAAGCATCGCCTGCGGCGTGCAGGCCGTCGACATATCACTGTCGGTGTCCGATCAGATGATCGTTCACAAGCTGCGCAAAGACCGTGAAGCGGTCAAGGAACAGTTGAAAGTGGCGCTCGGTTTTGCCAAACAGCATAACCTCTATGTTTCGGTAGGGGGCGAAGATGCGAGCCGTGCCGACCTGAACTTTCTGGTAGAGCTGATGGAAATCACCCGGGCATTGGGAGGCGACCGGTTTCGCTTTTGCGATACTCTGGGGATTATGGACCCGTTCAGCATGTTTGACAAGGTGGCGTTTCTAAGGCAGGCGGTGCCGGAGGTAGATATTGAGGTGCATACCCACAATGACCTCGGCATGGCGACCGCCAATGCCATCGCCGGCATCCGCGCCGGCGCGAAGTTCGTCAACACAACGATCAACGGCCTCGGCGAGCGGGCCGGTAACGCCGCTCTGGAAGAGGTGGTCATGGGGCTGAAGCATGCCTGCGCCGTCTATACCGGCATTGACACGCACCGTTTCCGGGAAATGTCTCTCTTCGTCGCCAAAGCATCCCACCGCCCACTGTCGGTCTCCAAGCCGGTGGTCGGCGAGCGGGTCTTTGCCCACGAGTCAGGGCTGCATGCCGACGGTGTCATCAAGGATCCGCATAATTACGAGGGGTTTGACCCGGCGGAAGTCGGACTGACCCGGAGCATCGTCATTGGCAAACATTCCGGCACCGGTGGTTTGATTGAGCGCTTCCGCAGTATGGGCATTGCCGTTGACCGCGGCCTGGCGCAGCCGCTGCTCGAAATGACGCGGGCCATGTCGTGCCGTCGCAAGCGGGATCTGACTAACAGTGAATTGATGGGAATTTATCTTGAAAATGAAACGCTGCCGAAGGCGGCGTAAGGAGAGTACATTATGTGTGAAACGGGAACTTCTTTTGTACCGATTGCCGAGGCGGCTCTGCTGCTGGAAACAACCGAAATGCGGGTGCTGATGATGCTCAAGAAAAACGAGCTGCAGGGTAAAATGGAAGATGAAGCCTGGTATGTAGATCGATCTTCCCTGGCACTGTGCGATAAACCGAAGGCTGCAGCAATTGTCAAGCCGGGTTGCGGCGGCGGTTGTGGCGGCGGTTGCGGTGGACATTAAGTTGGAGGTACTTTAGTTATGCCAATCACAGTCAAGGCTTCCGATTTCAAATTCAAATATCCGCGTGATGTTGCCAACCGGGATGAACCAAAATTTGCCGGGCTGCCCGATCCAGCGCCATTCAACCGGCATGATCTTTACGAAATACTGCCGATGATGTCGGCCGTCATGAATGAACTGGGCAGTGCTGACGGCGAAGTACTGAATCTGCTGGAAGATGTGCTGAACGATATGCCGGGCTTCATTACGACACGCGGCGAGGTGTTCGATTATCTCCAGGGGTCGGCCAGAGAATGCTTGAGGCAGTAGGGGACATCCGGGAGGAAACTATGCTGTACATAATCCAGAATGATCCGGAAGTTCCGCCCGGCAATATTGTCGAAGGTTTGACGGTGCCGTATGTCGTGCATCACCCGTATCGCGGCGATCTGCTCCCGGCGGTTAGCGACATATCGGCACTGATCGTCCTTGGCGGTGCCATGGGTGCGAATGACGATGCCAAACACCCGTTCCTGACCGGATTGAAGGCGCTTATCCGCGAAGTTATCGCTGAGGAAATTCCGTATCTCGGTATTTGTCTCGGAGGACAACTGCTGGCGGCAGCCCTTGGTGCGCCGGTGGTCTCACATCGTTGGGAAGAACGGGGTGTATTGGATGTTTCACTAACACGGAAGGGCGAGGGTGACCGGTTCTTTGCTGGCATTTCAGAAACTTTTCGCACTTTTCAGTGGCACCATGACAGCTTCGATATTCCGCCAGAAGGGGTTCTGCTGGCGGAATCTGCCGCATGCCCCCATCAGGCGTTCCGGGTTGGCGGATGTGCGTGGGGGGTGCAGTTTCATCCGGAGGTGACGGAGGCGATTATCCGGGATTGGTGTGCGTGGGACAAAACAACGGTACATAAAACTGATGAACTGGTATCCGTGTTCAACAGCGGTGCAGCGGCGTACTTCGCAATCTCGCGGAAGCTGATGAATAACTTTCTCGGAAGTGCCGGATTGCAGTAGTAAAGGCATCAGCAGCTTTCAACCTCAATATTTTAAACATTTCCATTTCATACCTCACGCTTGCATTTGTATGAAAAATGCAGTAACCTGATTTCAGGAGGTATTTATGCCATCTTTACAGGTTCGAGAACTGCCGGAACATATCTATCTGAGCTTGTGCCGCGAGGCGGAGGCAGAACATCGCTCCATCGCTCAGCAAGCGGTTTCTGCCATTGCCAGAGGATTAAACGTTGAGCTCGATCCACGTGCGCGGCGCAAAGCCGTTCTGGAAGAGGTTCGCGAGGCATCTGTCCAGTATAAGGCAGCTTGTTTGCCGGACCCGGCAGAGCTGATCAGAGAGGATCGGGAACGATGAACGTGGTAATAGACGCCAGTGCTGCCGTTGGAATCGTCCTTGCTGTTCCCGGTTCGGAAATCTTTTCGAATCCGCTGGAGCAGGCATCCCTGGTTATTGCGCCTGACCTTTTTGTTTCAGAAGTCTGTAATGCCCTTTGGAAGTACCGGAAGGCCGATTTGTTGCCCATGGCACGCTGCCAGCAGTCCCTGGAGCAGGTGATGAAGCTGCCGGACCGGATTGAATCAAGTTCTGCTTTATCGCTGGAAGCATTCGCTCTTTCCTGCCATCATCTCCACCCCGTGTATGACGCGCTGTATCTGGTGCTTGCCCGCAGAAACAACGCAGTCCTGCTCACCTTGGATCGCCGTTTGGCCGCATTGGCTGAAAAGCTTGAAATAGAGGTCGTTATCCCCGTCAGATAAATTTAGATCTGATGCAGAGGTCGTACAAAAGGGGATATCCGTTATATTATTATTGCACTTAACACAAATTGCGCTAATAATCTGCGTATAACGAATGCGCATGAGGTGATGGGTATGCAAACACACATATATGATACATCGGCACCTAAGAAGCCAGTCAACTTAAACGCTAACAGCGACCTTATAAGGACTGCAAAAGAGGTTGGCGTTAATCTGTCTCAGATCTTTGAGGAAGCGGTCCTGGCGACTGTGAAGTCCAGGCTTGAACAAAAATGGCTTCAAGAAAACAAGGCCGCTATAGACAGTTATAATTCGCATATAGAAGAACATGGCGTTTTTGCGGCAAATAAGAGGAGATTTTGATGGCTCAATATGAGGTCTATTCGAATGTTGATCCTGAGTCACAGGGAATCATTCCTTATTTACTCGACGTCCAGCATGATCTTCATCAATCTCTTGCAACTCGCACTATTGTTCCTCTTGTACGAACCGAGATCTTTGGACAGGCCATGGGAAAACTATGCCCGCCGTTGTCAGTTTTGGGAGAAATTGTTTTCATGTCCACGCCGGAACTTGCAGGATATCCGGTTCGAGACCTTGGTCCAAAGGTTGCGACCATGGTAGATGAACGTACAGTTATTATTTCTGCTATTGATTTTCTGTTGACCGGTTTCTAGAGCCATTTAGACGGCAATTGTACCTTAAATCAGCAGCAGAGTATCCTACCACCGCGCCTTATGCTTTTTCCTGAACTCCCAGGGGGACTGAGGATTTGCCTCTCGCCAGAGTCCGGCGCGGCGTGAACGGGCTTTGGCTTCGCCGTCAATATATTCCGATGCATACGCACCCTGAAGATACTGACGATATGCCCACGCCATTCCCTCCGTAACCATCTCGCGATTGATGTCCCTGCCTTCATAACGGATAACTGCCACGGCTCGTTTATATTGATCAATATCCATAATTTCGGCGCTTACCCGTCTGCCGATGATTTTGTACATCAGAGTGCGTTTCGCAATATCCCCGTACGGCTGACCCGGTACATTCGGCTTCTTAGTCTCGGGCGAATCAATACCGTACAGCCTCACCTTGAGCCGACTATCCTCTCGGGTCGTCAACAGCAGGGTGTCGCCATCGTAAACGTTACGCACCATACCTTCGATGATCCTCCCGGCTGACGCATTACCCGTTATGAGCAGGATAAACAGGATGCTTGCGATAATTGATCTCATCAGATCAGCTCCGCAGGGTAATTGAATTCGGTCGTGCCGGAAAGTTCCCGGTTTGATTTGAACGCGGCGATGATATCACCCCACCGCTCCCGCGGTTCTTCACTCAGGTCAATCACAAATGAGGAACACCCCTTTTGATATAGTTCGCTGTGACGGGCCGTAAGAGAGAACTGCTGCGTTGAGCTGATCGTCTGCAAGCCGTCCTGGGTGGTGACACGATATGTTTCTCCCCGATCCGAGCGGAGCGGTGTGTTGGCATGCACATCCTTGATGCGTATTTTGGTGGTCATAACCGGCAGCGGCGAATACGCCATTACCCGCCGTTCGATGTCTATTCCGGCACTCAGTATTTCGGCAATGTTGCTGCTGTCATCCTCCAGATACAGCGTTGCCGACTCGGCGCCAAGATCCCGCCAGGCGGCCAGCGCCTGACTGTTGAGGCTAAAACAGCGGTGCCAGGCGGAAATATGGATACCTTCAAAGCCGCGCAACAGTTCGAAATGGGATAGGTTGGCAACCTCAAAACGGCGGAAGCCCGATCGGTGCAGCGTGCGGAGTGTATCGCGATACAGCGGGATATCGCGATCAAAGAGCATGAACGGGAGCTGCCAGATGATGCGGTCTTCCGAACCACGCATGCGTGGTACGGAAGACTGAATCTGGTGGATAGCCGCCTTTGTAAGCGGCAGCAGTGTTGCATCAGCGCCGTTTTGGATTGGAAAGCGCCACTCTTTCGGTTCGCTTACGACCACAGTCAACTGCTCACGTGATGCAGGCCGTTTTGCGCCTTTTCGGACAATTTCCAGCTCCCGGAATGCGCCAGTACGGGCCGAAGCAAGCTGTTCGCGGGAAGCGGCGGTGATAGCTTCGGCCAGTTGCTGGTAAAAGCGCCGCCGCAGATCCTTGAACATGGCTGACGGAATCAGCACTGCCGGGAAATCGGGTGCCTCCAGCGATTCAAGTTGAAACGGGGTGTCGCCGCATTTCGAGAACTGGTTGAGCAATACCGCCTGCATATCGCCGCTGCGCGCCGCTTCCAGGGTTCCGAGCGGAAAGCTGAAGCGATGGTTCTGACCCGCCACGGCGGCTGAAACAACCAGCAAAGATGCCCCCCCGCCCTTGACGGGAGGGGGCTGGGGGGTGGGTGAATCGGCAATAGCGGCTCTGTTGGCACTTTCACCCCCACCCTGACCCTCCCCCGTCAAGGGGGAGGGAATATATTCAAGATGAAGTTGACAGGGGCGTTTATCCCCCAGCCCTCCGTCAAGGCGCCGCTGACAGGCGCTGTCGCTGAGTGTATATGCTTCACGGGAAGAAACTTTATAGATTGAATCGCCGACGGAAAAGGCGAACGGCGTCTCGACTTCCACCAGGCTGCCTGCCGGGGCCTCCATGACTTTCTTCCGATTGAGAAACAGTTCGCGCACGGTCCAGGCCTGACCTGCCATGTCACTTTTGGGTTGTGCGCGCAGGCGGTCACCGACGAATAATGTATCCCTGGTTTCAAAGAACAGGCATTTGCCTTTAAGGCTTTTGATCTGGCCGACAAACCGCCCGGTTCCCCCTTTCTGCCAGGGATTGGCGATGTCATCCGGCTGCTGTGACGACAAAAATCCTTTGGTCGGGGTGCGTCCGAACGAATATTTCAGGATTCCCTTGGCGGCGGTCAACGCCTCCTTGCGCGATTTTTCCGGGGCATCAAGCACGGTGCGATACGCTTCGACTACCGACGCGACATATTCGGCCGACTTCATACGCCCCTCAATTTTGAGTGATGTAACTCCGGCCTTGATTAGATCGGGGATCAGATCGATTGCCGACAGGTCGCTGGTGGAAAAGTAATGCCCCTCTTTGCCGCGGTGGTTATAGAGGCGGCGGCACGGCTGGGCGCACCTGCCGCGGTTGCCGCTGTGACCGCCGAGCAGCGACGAAAAGAAGCATTGTCCTGAAACGGAGAAACAGAGCGCACCATGAACGAAACATTCAATCTCGACCGACGTGGCAGCGGTGATGGCGGCAATCTCGTCAATCGCCAGTTCACGGGCCAGTACGGCGCGCTGAAAGCCGAGTTCCTGTAGCATCTTGACGCCCGGAGTGTTGTGAATGGTCATTTGGGTCGATGCGTGCAGCGGAATGGAGGGGAAGTGATTGTGTACCAGTCGCGCCACCGCCAGATCCTGCACAATGATACCATCAGCCCGCATTCCGGCCAGGGCGGTCAGGGTATCCACCAGTTGCGGCAGCTCTTTCTCCTTCACCAGGGTGTTAAGGGTGATGTAGATGCGCCGGTTCATGCCGTGGGCGTATGCCAGCATACGTTCCATCTGGGTAAGGGTGAAGTTTTTGGCCCGGGCGCGGGCCGAGAAATCCTGCAGTCCGGCATAGACGGCATCGGCCCCTTTCTCCATGGCGGCGAAGAAGGATTCCAGCGAGCCGGCCGGGGCAAGAAGTTCGGGTTTGGCAGGTACAGTTTTCATGGGTTCTCACAAAGTGAAAACGCCCCATACGGGGCGTTTCAAAGTTTTATTTGGAACGAGTGATTTTTCGTGAGAGCCAGGCTGTCGAGTCGGGGCGCGGAGGCGTACCATATGGTACGCCGCACAAGTACCGATGAAGACTTACGCAGCTATCGCGGAAAAGCACTCGTTCCATCTACTTTTCAAGCAGAATGCGCAGCATCCTGCGAAGCGGTTCCGCCGCTCCCCACAGCAGCTGGTCACCGCAGGTGAAGGCCGATACGTACTGCGGACCCATTTTCATCTTGCGCAGACGACCGATCGGCACCGTCAGGGTTCCCGATACGGCAGCAGGGGTCAGCCCGGCCAGAGAATCAGCTTTGGTATTGGGGATCAGTTTTACCCACTGGTTGTCGTTTTTGATCAGGTTCTCGATCTCGGCAATCGGCAGATCCTTGTTCAGTTTGATCGTCAATGCCTGGCTGTGGCAGCGCATGGCGCCGACGCGGACACAGATGCCGTCAACCGGAATCGGAGATGTTGTCCCGAGAATCTTGTTGGTCTCGGCAAAGCCTTTCCACTCTTCGCGGCTCTGGCCGTCCTCAACTTCGCGGTCGATCCAGGGAAGTACATTGCCGGCCAGAGGGAAGCCGAACTCTTTGGTCGGCATGGAACCGTCCCGCAGTGTGGCGGTAACTTTCTTGTCGATTTCGAGAATTGCCGAGCCCGGATTCTTCAGCTCTTCTGCAACCACGTCGTTTAAAACGCCCATCTGTGAGATCAGTTCGCGCATATTGGGAGCGCCGGCGCCGCTGGCGGCCTGATAGGTCATCGAGCTGATCCACTCCACCGCTCCGGCGCGGAACAGTCCGCCAAGTGCCATCAGCATCAGGCTGACGGTGCAGTTGCCGCCGATGAAATCTTTTTCTCCCTTGGCCAGTGCCGCATCGATTACGTCGCGGTTGACCGGGTCGAGAATAATGACGGCGTTGTTTTCCATGCGCAGTGAGCTGGCGGCATCGATCCAGTAGCCGTTCCATCCCTGTTTGCGCAACTCGGGGTGAACAGCTTTAGTGTAATCGCCCCCCTGGCAGGTGAGAATTACGTCCAGTTTCTTGAGTTCTGCAATATCATCGGCACTTTTCAGCGTCCCTGCATTCATTGGCGCCGGCTGCCCGGCTTGTGAGGTTGTGAAAAATACCGGCTCGAAACCCAATGCAAAATCGTTTTCTTCCTGCATCCTCTGCATGAGAACCGAACCAACCATACCGCGCCATCCGACGATTCCGACTTTCATAGTTGTCTTCCTTTTCTGAGATTATTTGTTCAAATACTGCCTACAGATTTGCAATTATTGCCGCACCCATTTCCCGTGTGTTCACCAACTTCTCGCCGGCTGTTTTCTGGTAAATGTCGGCGGTGCGGTATCCCTGGTCAAGCACTTTAGCTACTGCATTGTCTATGGCATCGGCAGCGTCAGGCATTCCGAAGGAAAACTTGAGCATCATGGCTGTCGATAGGATCTGGGCGATGGGGTTGGCAATGCCCTGGCCGGCGATGTCAGG
>JANXZX010000084.1 GCA_025355325.1 Geobacteraceae bacterium | reverse complement strand
CAACCCGCCCCATGCCTGTCTCCTCAACCGCCATGCGAGCCCAACGCCCGGCATTGGCAACGGCAGCGGCACGCATGGCGGCGATGACAGCCCGACGCACTTCGAGGCTTTGACCCTGAAAGGTTTTCTGCCCCTGAACCGCTACCAGAACGGCTGCATCAACGGTAGGAAAAATGACGTAGCTGCATTCATCTGATTTCTGAGTCTGACCTGATAAATCGAGGCCGTTCCGGGTTTCCAGAAACAGAAAATTGAATTTTTCCACTTCAGCGGGTATATGGCCGAATATCGGGGTTTTGTTATCAGATTGATTTTCCATTGTTATTCCTTGGATGTAGATGTTTGCACTGAAATTTCATCACGACGTATCATCACAAAAGCAAATAGCGCGCCAGAGAAGATCCTTGAATACTGGAAGCGCAACGAGCCGAATTATATGGTTAAAATAAGAATAGAGCGCGAAGAGAGAAGAATGAACCGTCAAGGCAGGCCATCATTTTTAACATTACCGTCAAATAGTGCGGGACAGATTGAGTCTGAATACACCATCAAAACCGCCAAATATAACGGGGCCATACCTGCGAACCACCCTCAATATAATGCAGTTCCGTCATATACTTAGGTCAGACTAATCAGTGCATTTCGATATGCCGTGCAGCAACCCCGGTTAACATGCTGTATCCGCGTGACAATAGGTATTTAAGGATGCAGACGGACAACTGGCACGCGATATGCTCATTAGTAGAATAGTCCTGCATAACAAATGAAATATATTAGTGAGGTTAATGTGATTGATAATCGGACAGAGTACATTGATGGAATTTCTGCACAGATGATTGAATGGGATGCACAAATTTATCGGCTCAAATACAAAATTGAAAGCGCCACATACGAGAAATATTTCGAATATGTAAAAGTTATTGAAGCGCTGCAGCTCAAGCAAGATGCAGCGGCGATAAAGCTCGAGGGGATATCGGCTGTCAGCGATGACGAATGGGAAAACGCCAAAACAGATACGGAACAAGCCTGGAGTGAAGTCAGAGCGGTTTTGCACGATGCTATCATGAAAATCAAATAGTGTATGTAAGTCGGGTTTACTCACATGAAGACAAAAAGTGATAAAAATAAATTCCCCATCGTGTGCGTGGGGGCTCAGCCGGCGGCCTTGATGCCTATACTCGATTATTGAAGCATTTGCCTGCCGATATGGGGGTTGCTATCGTTATCGTCAATCACCTGAGAACCGTCGCCACCATGCTCCACGAAATCCTTCCCCATTACACTGAAATGCCGGTTGAGTTGATTACGTAAAAACTGGATATTGAGCCCAACCATGTGTTCATTATTCCGGAAAAACGCGATTTGCATGTACGTGACGGAGAGTTCCGCCTGAAGCCAATATCCAAACCAAGGGGCTGGCCGGACGTGATTACCGTGTCTATGCGTTCTCTTACCGAAAACTGGGAAGGCAAACTCATCGCGGTCATTGTTTCGGGATATGATGGCGACGGGTCTGTTGCGTTACGTGGCATAAAGGAAGTCGGGGGCATTACCATCGCACAGAAACCTGAGACAGCGGTGCAACCGGATATGCCTGAAAGCGCAATTGCGAGCGGATTCATAGATTACATACTGTCACCGGAAGAGATCAGTGAGGTAATTGTGCAAATTTCCCAAGCGATCTCAGATTTATAAGGCTTGGTGGCGGGCTGCCGTTTGAAGGTGTTTTTATGTGTAATGTACCATCAACCTCTTGCGAGCTTTTTTTGTGCTCCTGGAACTTTTCGCTCTACATACGACCGCAAGACCGCATTAATTCGTGACTGGTAGCCTTTACCCGTCTTACGAAAATAATCCAGTATTTCCTTGTCAACTCGCATATTCAGCACAGCTTTAGGCTGCGGCAACTCAAGTGTTGCATTCTCCCAATCCATTACCATTCCGGCTTCATCCGAATCTAAAGCAACACTCGCCTCAACCTCAGCACTTGTCATCCCGGCAGCTTTGCCCCAGTTTGACAGAGAGCCTTCCTGTTTGGTTAAGCTTGTCAACTCGTCATCCGTGTATTTGACGATATGTTCTTTCCTCACCATCGCGTGACCTCCTGAAAGATATGATACGTCGATGATCTGTCCGCCATGTCCATACGACTGAGTAGAACTTTTCACCGATCATGGCGATGGAAACAAAGCGAGCTTCATTATTCTTAACAGCAGGAACATGCACAACATTACGACTGTCGAAAATCAGTCGGGCATCCCGAAAGTCAAGACTGTGCTTTGAAAGGTTCTTTTCCCGTTTTGTTTCATCCCATTCAAACATAACTTAAATATATACAGTTTGTATATACACGTCAAGACCTTCAAGAAGTATTTGATGTTCAGACAACCTTTTCACCGCCATATAGCCACTGCCCCATGCAAGTTACAACTCCTCACCATAATCTGCCCGCCATCCCACCTGTCATATGTAACAGAAATGTTACGTATGGCGGTTTCCGCACCTGCCATCGCCTCCCCTGAATTATTCCTTTCAATCAACTCCTGTAAAAACGGCTTGTTACGTTTTGATTTTCCCGACTCATTTATGGCCCGATAGTTGCGATACACCTGTCAGATTATGAAACAGGCATCCAATCGAAAAAAGGAGAATTCGTTATGTTTAAACTGAGCCGCATTATGAAGATCATGTCCAGCGTCGCACTGATTGCAGCATTTATGGGGTGTGCGTCAACGCAAAAACACGAAACAGCCGGTGAGTATGTCGACGACAGCGTCATAACAACCAGGGTAAAATCAGCTATCTTTGGAGAAGAAACACTAAAATCCTTGCAGATCAATGTGAAGACGTATCAAGGGACTGTGCAGTTAAGTGGCTTTGTAGATTCAACGAAGAGTGTGGCAAAAGCGGGTGAAGTTGCTCGAAGTATTAAAAATGTCTCCTCAGTAAAAAATGACCTGATTGTAAAATAGCAACTTGATTGTAAAATAGTTACATCACAGGCTGATAAAAATACGCAGTCAACGGAAAAAGAGTTCATCAGGGAAAGTAAAATCTCGTTCCGCCACTAAGAAACCGCCCCGGAACATGGAGCAACTTTTCGTTATTTCTGTTTCTGTTCTGAAGTGAGAGCCTGATGGCATAAAGCTTGTTCAGGAGCACCATCATGAAAGTGCTCATAAACTTACTAAACAGAGCGCCGCATAAATGCGGGCAGCGGACGACACTTCCTCAAATACCACCCGTTCATCAGGCGTATGCGCCGTTTCCAGGGATCCGGGGCCGAGGATAAGCGGTTTTACGCCAGCAGCAAAAAACAGGTTGCCGTCGGAATGAGAACGAAATGGTTCCATCTGCAGCGATAGGCCAAGATCCGGATAGACCTCCCGCAGAACCTCTGCCAGACGGTTGTCGATGCCAAGGTTGTAGCCCGGTGAGGCAAAATCGAACGTAACGTCCAGATCCAGTCCGGGAATGATCCGGCCACCATCGGTGACAATCCGGCGAATTGCATCCTGAAGTATGAGCGGGTCATTCTCCGGGGGAAGATGAAGATCGATCCAGGCTTTACAACGGTCAGGAACGACAAAACCGGCACGCGACGACCTCATTTCCCGTATTGAATAGACGATCTCCGTTTTCGCGCGATCAAACAGCGGGTCGTTGCCGAGCAGCAGCAGCACCCGCAACATCGATTCAACCGCATTATGCCCCAGTTCGGGGAGTGATGAATGGCTGCGAAGACCGCGCGTAACGAAGCCGGCCTCAAGATACCCGTAATGGGCAAATCCGGCAGCCAGACAGGTCGGTTCACCGATCACTACCCATGATGGGCGGCAGGAGTTCAGGAACATCGCACTGCCGTCGCCGTTTTCCTCCTCTCCGACAACCAGCAGCAGCCCGACCGAGGGGCGCGCTGCGGGTTCCAGGGCTTCGGCCAGCGCCAGCCACGCCTCAACCATCGCCGCACAGCCCCCTTTCATGTCGGCGCTCCCCAACCCGCGAATGACACCGTCCTCCTCAAGAGGTCCGAAGGAATCCAGATCCCACGCCGGAACGGTATCCACATGCCCCACCATATACAGCCACGGTTCTTCAGGCCCCATGGTTACGCGCAGGTTATAGCGATCCTCCTCCACTTCCTGCCGTTCGACGTGGAACCCTGCCCGGGTCAGGACATCTTCCAGATAAAGCTGGATATCCTCCTCCTTGCCGGACGGCGAGTAAATGTCAAGCAGATCGAGAAATGTTTTCCGCAACCGGGATGGATCGATCGCCCGCCATACCTGTTCCAGGCGGCCGCTCATGATTTTTTGGCCTTCAGCGTTTTTTTTCTGCTCTTGCGCGTCAGGTTGAGAGACATATAGACATGCTCCTGAATGTCACCGAACCCCTGTTTTTGAAAGAACCTGATAGCCGGATCATTATCGGCGGATGTATCAATGATCATCATCCGTACCCCCTGTTCCTTCATGCGGTGCTTGATCTCCTTGAACAGGCCGCTCCCCACCCCCCCCTGCTGAATGTCCCTGCGAACACCTACCCAAACAAGATAGCCGTATTTCCAGGGTGAGTTGTGTTTCGTGACCGTCGTTCCCAGTGCGAAGCCGAGAATTTTATCACCGGCCTCCGCCACCAGACAGAGTTCGGTATCCGAGTTATAGAGGGTGGTAATCTCGTATTCGTCCCAGGTACGGTAGAGGCTCTGGAAGGATTCGGCGGTGAAAACCTCTTCACCGATGTGAAAAACTTCGGAAAAATCGTCGATGGTCATCTCCCGGATACGAAGACAATCTTTTTCGCTTACTGATGGATCTGACATGATGGTACCCCTTTCGTATCGGTCAGGCGTTATTTTCAGCAGAAGAGAACTTCGATTATACTCACGCTACATTTTACCATAACAAGTCCGCTACCAGCGGAGGAATATAACTACATCATAAAAACCTTCACATCACCAAAATCCTTCATATATGACAGGTCACTTGTAATTGTGACGGATTCCTGCAACACAATTCTCTTCTTTCGCTTCTCCGCCATATAATTTTCCATATCATATCAAACTGTTGCACCAATGGTGCCAATAAGTTCTCTCTGGCATATTAGTTGCTCACATCTTACGACAGATGTTCGAACACAAATACAAACAAAACAGGGGGAAGACACATGAAAAAATCAATTTTAATCAGGCTGACATTTCTGCTTCTGGCATTTTCAACGATAACCGGCTGTCTCTGGATCCCTGTAGAAGAGGGTGGCCGCGGCAATCATCATGGTGGGTCGTATGGGGGCGGACATGGCGGTGAACGTCACGAGAACAATGATCGTCGTTGACCGGAGCGCAGAAAAACAAGCCCGCCACATATAACAGTTTCGTCAAGCGTGACGGATTCTATTGACGGTTATTCATCCCCACTGTTCACCGTCTCTATTTTTTTTAAAACATATCGTGTGGTTACGACACAACTATTCAATGTAATCTCTGGCATGAAAGTTGAAAATAACAGTGTGTGTTCAAAACTGCCAGGGGCTGCTATCCCTCCATGGGCCCCTGGGCTTTTTCAATGCACAGACAATTCACCAAAAAAAATCAGATATTTTGTTAAGGAGAAATGAACCATGACTAGAATAAAAGAGAATCCACGCTATAATGTAATTTCCATGAGGATCAACGAAAAAGAACTCAGATGCCTTGAAAACCTTATGAAAAAAACCCATCAGAACGTTTCGCATATCATGCGCGAGGCAATTGATTTTTTTGCAGCCAACTACAAACACACAAAACTAAAGCGCAAGGCTGCCGGTGCGTGCCTCACCTATCTGCCGTAACTGTATTCACGCCGTATGCGGAAAATCGATGCGTTAGCAAGGGCGGTACTGGCAGGCCATGAAGACACATCATCCTGAAAATATCATCGGCCCTCGATATAAAACATTCCACGCTGTCCTCGCTTTTCTGCTGTTCTGCCTCACGTTTGCCCGGCCACTGTATGCCGCTGAACCGGTCACGATCATTGTCACCGGCATTGAGGGCGATGTACTGAAAAATGTACAGGAAGCGCTCGTTCTGCCGCCCGGAGTGGTGCAAGACGGTGTGGTTGATCCGCTCTGGCTCGAACGTTATGCCCGGCAGGCAGAGACAAAGGCCGGGAGCGCACTGGAGCCGTTCGGCTATTATAACTCCGTCGTCACAGTTGCGGTTGAACCGGCAGAAAGCCGCTATAAACTGCTGGTCGCAGTGACGCCGGGGGAACAGGTGCGTCTGTCCGGAGTAACCGTAACGCTGGCAGGACCGGGCAGCGGTGAAAAGCGCCTGCAGAGGTTGATCGAATCGTTCCCGCTCATGAAAGGTGACGTACTGCTGCATCAGAGGTACGAAGCGGCCAAGGCGGCGCTTGCTTCACGCGCTCAGGAACTGGGCTATCTGGATGCGGCATTTTCACGGCACGAGATCCGCATTAACCGCTCCGCCACAACTGCCACCATAGATCTGGCAATGGAATCGGGAGAAAAATATTTTTTCGGCGCCACCCGAATTCTGGGGGCACCCGACTACCCGGACAGCTTCCTGCGCCGGTATCTGACCTACCTGCCAGGAGAACCATTTTCCTTTACGCTTCTTGGTGAAACCCAGAGAAACCTCACCAACTCCGAACGCTTCAAAGAGTTGATCGTCTCTCCGGAAAGACAGAATACCGAAGCCTACAAAGTCCCGATAACCATTCAGTTGAAACAGGGACCACGTTTCAGCCTGCGCCCCGGCATAGGCTACGGCACCGACACCGGGGCCCGCTTTACCGTGAGGTACCGCGATTTGAACATGTTTCACCTCGGGCATGAACTGTATTCCCACCTCTATGTTGCCGAACGGCTCAGGGCCTGGCGACCGGCTATATCATCCCCAGTGCGAAAGACATTCGAAGCTCTACAACCCTGCAATTGAATATGCAGCAGGAGGACACATCCGTCTATTCCAGCCGGATACTGGCTCTGGAGCTGGCTCGCAACCGGAGTTTCGGCACCGGCAGACTTGGTACCGCCTACGTTAAAGTTCAATATGAAGATTATACCGTGGGCGTCGAAGATTCAACTTCACGAATCGTGCTGCCGGGCCTCCGTTTTTCTCATGATCGGTACGACAACCCGATACGTCCCCGGAAGGGATTTCGCTATGCCGTTGATGTTCACGGGACGCATCAGGCGCTCGGCTCGGATACGGCACTGGTCCAGATTTTGGGCGAAGGCAGCCACATCCAGCCTCTTCCCTGGCGCCTGTCCCTACATACCCGCGCCAAAGGGGGAACGACCATGCTGAACGATCCCTTACGCGACATCCCCCCTTCGCTGCGCTTCTTTACCGGCGGAGATCAGAGTGTGCGCGGCTATTCCTACAAATCACTCGGTCCGCGCGATGCCTCCGGTAAAGTCGTTGGCGGTACGCAACTCCTCACCGGCAGTATTGAGCTGGAGCGGGCTCTCTTCAAGGACTGGGGCGTTTCGCTTTTTTATGATGCCGGCAATACCTTTAATACGCTCTCCTCCCTCCGACTGGCACAGGGAGCCGGGATCGGCCTGCATTACTTCACTTCGGTAGGAGCCCTGAACCTTTCAGTAGCCCAACCTCTCGGAGCGGACAACCTGTCGCTCCATTTCCATTTTACCGTGGGGTTCGAGCTGTGAAACGTCTGACCAAAACAGCAATTGGCTCGGCAGTCGTGATTGCCCTGGCAGGAACGGCAATCGCAGCCGCAATCTGGGTCGTCGACACGACACCCGGTACCCGGTGGCTCCTTTCTAAAGTTACCTCCCTGAGCGGGGGAACATTCTCGGTGCAAAAGGTCGATGGTAAAATCATCGATCATCTGAGCCTCACCAATGTGCGCATCAACCTTGCCGGACAAAAAGTCGAACTTGATTTTCTGGAACTGCGCTGGAAACCGCTTCTTCAGCTGGCGGGGACGGTCGTTGTTGAGGAACTTACTCTCGAAGGGGTACACATTCAGGACAACACCCCGCGCGATAACAAGCCGCCGGTTCTCACCTGGCCGACAGTATCCCGGAGTGTGCGGCTGCTTGACGTCGCTGTCGAACAATTGCGGGTAACTAACTTCAGCTATCGCCGTCTGCAGGAACAGCCGCTGCTCGTTGCCCACATCGCTTCGTCAGTCACCTGGCATAACAGCCAGCTCTCCATGAAGGACCTCACGGCAGTATCCACTGCCGGCCGGATAAACGGCAGCGCTTCGATCGGCTTCAACCGGCCGGCACTTACGACCAACCTTGTCGTCATCCCGGCTAAGGCGACGGCGGACATGGATCGCTTCACACTGGTTGTGTTCGGCAGCACGAACCCGGAACAGTTTACCCCGGCCTTCACCATCGCCGGATCTGCACGTGGGCAGAAACGGCTGGAATTGAGCGGAACTATCGGCATGGCCCAAAACTCCATACTGCTGCGCAAGCTTCGTCTGACCAAAGCGGGGCAAAAAGGGGTCATAACCGCCGACGGCTCGCTTGTCCTGACAGCCCTGGAGTCGGTTTTATCGCTGCAGATAAAAGCAGCCGGCCTCGATCTCTCCCCCGAACTGAACGTACCGACCGATCTCTCCGGCACACTGAAATTCGCAGGAACCCTGAACAGCTATCGCGGCGACTTCGCCCTGGCCAACAGAGCGGCAGGGTGGCAGGCGGCTTCTGTTTCCGCGAAATACAGCGGGACACAGGACGGGATGAAACTGACCTCGCTAACCTCCCGGGTTCTCGATGGATCACTGTCAGGAAACCTGGATATCGACTGGCGCGATGGAGTGGCGGTTCAGGGGGCGCTCAGCGGAAGGAATCTTAACCCTGCGAAATTCGACCCGACCTGGAAAGGCGTGGCTAATTTCAGTGCAACAGGCAGACTGACACGATCAGTGACAGGGATCATTTCAGGAAATGTACGCGGCGATCTTCAGGAAAGCAGCCTGCATGGTCAGGCTCTGACCGGCAGGCTTCAGGCCCGTTTTACCGGCAGCAATCTTTCCATTTCCCGGCTGGCACTTCAGGGAAAAGGCTTTGACCTGAACGCTGCGGGGGAACTGAACCGGAAGCTGACCGTAGCCGCGCACATCAACGACTTTTCA
Organism: Geobacteraceae bacterium; assembly: GCA_025355325.1. Taxonomy (GTDB): domain Bacteria; phylum Desulfobacterota; class Desulfuromonadia; order Geobacterales; family Pseudopelobacteraceae; genus JACRCG01. The sequence continues at coordinate 4,662 of JANXZX010000084.1, read as the reverse complement.
CGGCTTGTTCCGGGCGCTGCGGGTACGCTCCGGGCCGACGGCTGGGTACGCTGGCGCGATGGGCGTCTCAGCGGCGCCGCTGCCGGAGTCGGAAACAGTCTTGCCTACGCCGGCACCAGCATATCATCCGCCACTATCGATGCCCGACTTGATGAAGGCGCTGACTACCCGCTGCATGTCGCCGCATCTCTGAGCAACGTGATCTATGACGCTTACATGGTGGATGCCATGACCGTTACGGCAGAAGGAACGCTCCGAAACCACACCATGAACGCGACATTCCGTTCAGCCGGCAGTACGGCGCAGCTTGCCCTGTCGGCAGGATACAGCGCCGACATCTGGAAGGGAATGATCAACCACCTCGAAGGAAAAGACAGCAGCGGGGCCTGGAAGCTTTCGGCCCCGACGGCTTTCTCCGCCAGCAAAGACAAGGTGTCCCTTGCCTCCATGACCATCACAGCAGGAGCGGCGGAGAGTCTTGAAGTTGCTGCCGATCTGAACCTGAAACCGCCGGGAGGACGACTCAGGGCAGCGTGGACCAACATAGACCTGACCAGAGCCAATCCGTATCTGAAAGATGCAACAATCTCCGGAAGCAGCTCCGGCAAAGTCCGCCTGGATCTTCGGGACGGCAAACTGCGTACCCTGGCGGGAAATGCCACTGGCAGCGGGACATTTACCAGTCAGGACGGGATCATCACCATCAACCGGAGTCAGGTAACAATCGACGGTAATGAGCGGGGGTTGCGGATGGCTTTCGAGCTCGGTGAGTCGGCAGGCGGCAAAGCTGAAGGGACCTTCGTATCGTCCGCACCGCTCGGTCCGGTCATACCGGAAAGCGGGAAACTGACAGTGGATGTGAGCGGAATTGACCTTACACAACTTAAACCGTGGCTTCCGCCCGACACGACAGTCGAAGGACATCTCAACGGCCGGGTGAGCGGAACGCTGCTTCCCGGACAACGATTCAAACTGAACGGCACGACAGCTGTTTCCGGCGGAGTGCTGCATCAGAAAAGAGGAGTCGGCGAGCTGAGCTTCGCCATAGCGGAGGCACAGTCCTCATGGCAGTGGCAGGATGAGGTGCTTACCGGTTCAGCTTTCCTTACAATGACCGACTACGGCCGGGCCCGGGCAGACTTTCAGCTGCCGGTTCCAGCCCGTTTCCCGGTTAAGGTCAATCAGAAGGGAGTTCTCAAGGCGGCCATGACCGGAACATTTCAGGAGAAAGGGATATTTTCCGCCCTGTTTCCCGAATCTTTCCGAAAAAGCTCGGGAGAGCTTGACGTCAGCCTGGTGGTCGGCGGGATTTGGGAGATGCCTGAGATCGGCGGCACGGTTCAACTGGCCAGGGGAGAATCATATTTCCCCGCTGCCGGCATTACCCTTAAAGACATTAAACTCACGGCACATCTGGAAAAGAATCTCATTGTGATCGATACCTTCCGGGCGGTATCCGGCCCCGGCCACCTCGAAGGGACGGCACGCCTCACTCTGGCCGACTGGAAGGTTATTACCTATCAAGGCACCATCCGGGGCAAAAATTTCCAAACAGTTTATTTTCCAGAATTGCAGATTCAGAGTTCCCCTGAGCTCAGTTTTGAAGGGACACCGCAAAAGCTTACCCTGCGTGGTGAACTGCTCCTTCCGGAACTCCACTACATCGGTGCGCCGGCGCGCACAGCCATCGGGCCAAGCAGCGATGCCGTCGTTGAAGGAAAATTTGCGCCTCTCGCCGCACATTCTCCATTAGCTTTGGACATCAAGATACGGGTGGTGCCCGGAGAACGTGTTTTCGTCAAGGTGGTGGGGATCGACGCCCGGTTGGGCGGGGCTATGGATCTGTCTCTCAGCGGTCTCGACAACATTACCAGCAACGGCGCAATCACGGTGGTCAAAGGGGTATACCGCACCTACGGAGTGAACCTTGACATTGTCCGGGGCCGCACGTTCTTCGTCGGAAATTCCATCGACAACCCATCGCTCGACTTTCTGGCCCTCCGAACAGTCGGTGATGTGCGCGTCGGGGTAACGGTTACCGGAACTCTCCGAAAACCGGTCACCAAACTCTACTCCGAACCGGCCATGCCTGATATAGATATCCTGGCATACATAGTTCTCGGCCATCCGCTCAGCAACAGTGGCGAACAGGCAAGCCTTGTATCCCAGGCGGCCAGTGCACTGCTCACTTCCGGTCAGGCTGCTGATTTGCAGGATCAGATAAAAGCCACTCTCGGACTGAGTACCCTCAACATTCAGGGAGGTGCCAGTGGAACTGCCGGAGCCATGGGCTACAAACCGATGCAGGTTACCGCCCCCGGAACCATACCGGAAATGCAGCAGCCAGGAATCACCGAGACAGTGCTCACCGTAGGCAAGTATGTTACCCCGAAGTTGTATATCAGCTTCGGCAGGTCACTTTTTTCCGGAAGCAGCCTGTTTCTGCTGCGATATGACATTTTCAAACAATGGCAGATCGAAACACAAACCGGCAGCGAGAGCGGTGCGGATCTATTCTACAAACTGGAGTTTAAATGACGTGAACGGGTAATGTCAGCATTCGCCGCTTGATGAGTAGAGTGATCCCATTTTTGCCTTTTACCCAGATGGTCAATATCGTTATGTGAATCTGGCATTTGCAAACGGTGTTGGTTTCGGACGCATCAACATCATTGCTAATAAAATATGGGATATTTACTAGTTTGTTAGGCCTTCCTTGACTCTTGTTATCTCTGTGGTAGCATTTCTCATGTTAAATTATAAGTTCACCACCATTATCGAATCCAGGCTTGGACAGTTGAATCAAGGACTGGCTACATAAGACAAATTTGGTCTTTTTTGTTGTAAAAAGAACATCCTTTGAGTATCGTGGGCAAAATTGCATCAAGAAAGGAGATCAGTATGAAAAAAACATTAGTTGTTATGGCATTAGGTTTGTGTGCGGCAGCCTCAACCGCTTCCGCAGCGAACCGGGCAGGAGACTTCTCTTTCTCGCCGGTCATGGGATTGTACGCGTACCAGAATTCACAGGATCTGAGCGACAACCTCATGTATGGAGCAAGAGCCGGGTATAACTTTACCAAGCGCATAGGATTTGAAGGGGTGTTTGACTATGTAAAAACGGACATTCAAAGCACTTCGACCAAGCTTGACATGTACCGGTATGGCGGTCAGTTGCTTTATCATTTTATGCCGGACAGCTCCTTTGTTCCCTATCTGGCTGCAGGGTTTGGCGGAATTCAGTTTGACACCGGCAACAGTATAGTCAAAGGCGTGTATGATTACGGTGTCGGTGCAAAATTCTTTGTAAACGACTCTTTTGCATTCCGTGCAGATGTTCGCCACCTGATTTACAGTTATGACAAAACCTACAGTAATATTGAAGGTCTTATTGGTTTATATATTCCTTTTGGAGGGGCAAAGCCGGCAATGAAGCCTGTACCACCTCCACCAGCTGTCAAAGCCGTTGAGCCACCCCCTCCTGTGGTTGTGCCTGCTCCACCAATAGACAGTGACAGTGATGGAGTGCCCGATGCTACAGATAGATGTCCTAATACACCTGCTGGCGTTGCAGTTGATCAGTATGGCTGTCCCGTTGATTCAGACAAGGATGGCGTACCTGATTATCTCGACAAGTGCCCAAATACTCCGGCAGGTGTGACTGTCGATAAAGACGGTTGCCCGGTACCTCCGCCGCCCGCACCTGTGGCCATTGTTGTGCCGGCGGCTTCCGCTGCATCTGTCATAGCAGCCGAAAAGTATTGCAGTAAACCGGCAGTAATTGCTATCCAGTTTGATTCTGGGAAAGCCACTATCAAAGCAAATAATGAGTCAGAGCTCAAAGTGCTTGGAAATTTCCTGAAGGAATTCCCCAAGGCTAAAGGTGAGATTTCCGGTCACACTGATAATGCCGGTGGCAAAGAATTAAACCTGAAACTTTCTCAGCGCAGAGCGGACAGCATCAAGAAATATCTGACAGACAATTTCGGAATTGCTCCAGATAGAATTACGGCTAAGGGCTATGGAGCAGGCAAGCCGGTAGCCGACAATAAAACCGCTAAAGGTAAAGCCCAGAATCGTCGCATTGAAGCCAACTTTACGTGTGAATAAGCTCAATGATTTGACATACTTGTAACACTCCACCTGAAACTGGGATTACGGCTCACGCTGTAATCCCCGTTTTCGTAATTCAAAAGGCAAAGGTGGCCGGGAATATTATGTCCATTCTCAAGCCCCTTTGCACTCAACCATCGGGGTTTTTCTTTTGTCCACCCCCAAACCACACTCGAAAAGTGTCACCATGATACAATCCGCAATAGTCAAACATCCTGGCAACCTCACTGCAAGCACCTGCTGTACATCGATTATTTAATAAGTGATAAAGGTAATCGAAGTGATAAATGGAAAGGTCGTACAAGACGTTGCACAAACGAAAAAAGGACTTAAGCAATTAAGCCTAAGTCCTGAATTTCTTTTGGAGCGGGAAACGGGATTCGGACCCGCGACCTTCAGCTTGGGAAGCTGACACTCTACCACTGAGTTATTCCCGCGATGGAGGAGTAAAATGCCAAGAGTCGGTCGCTTTGTCAACTGTAATTTACGCCGCCGGGCATGAATGCCACTCGTTTAACCTATGCGTGCAATAATAAACTCCCGCACCAG
>JANXZX010000074.1 GCA_025355325.1 Geobacteraceae bacterium | reverse complement strand
GAACCCGCCTCTCCTTGATCTACTAATTAATATACCAAATGATGAGAATAAATGGGGCAGGTTCGACGATTATGACGAGGAAAAGTGGGATGGCCTGTCGGCCTGGTTTCGAACAGCTCCTTCGCCCGAAACCGCGGCTCCCCCTGCGGGACGTTATAAATGTGTTGACAAAATTCCATAAGGACGTATGCTTCACGAAAATTTGCAGATAGACGATAATACTTAACCATTCGCAAGGATGGGGCGGAAAGCCTACGGGTCTTACTGAGATAGCCGGGTTGCCGAAATATCAATAATTTTGGCAACCCGTTTTTTTATTTTTCAACAGGAGCAGTAAATGGAACTACATCCGGACGTCGGTGCTGTCGTAGAATTCGAGCAGGCCCTGGAAGCACTGGCAGCTGGACGAACCTTGGCGGCGTTGGCTCATGTGGAGAAAGCACTGAATTTAAAGGATAACCCATCCTGGTATTCCTACCTGGGATACTGCATAGCAAAGCAGCGCGGCCAGATAAAGAAAGGGATAGAACTCTGCCTGAGTTCTCTGGAACTGGAACCGGACGAACCGGTCCACTATCTCAACCTTGGAAAGATCAACCTTCTCTACGGTAATAAGCCGGAAGCACTCAAGGTATTCCGGGAAGGGATGTTGAAGGGCGGGAACGAAGAGATCAAGAGGTTACTGAACGAAATCGGTGTCAGAAAACCTCCCCCGATTTCGTTCCTGCCGCGTGATAACCCCCTGAACCGGTTCCTCGGCATCCTGTTCAGTAAAATCGGCCTCCGCTGACGGGGACAGTTCCAAGTGATGTCAGACCGGATTGCTGCCACTAAATCCTCATTTACTCCATATTCACTCCTTATTCTGATGATACAAATGGACACCTTCATGTAATAGGCGGATAATGATCCGGCATTATGAAAGTTGAATTGGAGCACAGCATGAAGATTGTTTTTGTTTTTTGTACAATCATTTTGTGTTTCTCGACACCGGCATTTGCCGACAATTTCCGCTGTCCAAATGGCTCTATAGTTTCCACAGGTTACAGCATATCAACTGTTGCCGGTAAATGTGACACCCCGGCATACACGTTTAAGCGTGAAGAGCCTGTTATTACAGAATTCGTCAAGGAGAACGGAGAGCCAGGCACCAGAACGGTCTACATAGAAGTACAGGAATGGACGTACAATCAGGGTTCGACACTATTACACACACTGATATTCAGAAATGGAAGTCTATCGGAGGTCCGGACAGGCGGCTTTGTGGAATAGTGGCTATTTACTGCGGACACTTGAAAAAGCACCTTCGAGTGATAATACTGTCAGGGTATTGCCTACGTACCAGGCACAACTTACAGACGAACGGAGGACGGATATGAAGATTGAAGTGATCGATTCTATCGGAAAAGCGAAGAAATCCATATTTGGCAGCGTGTTGGAGGCTCTGAAAGCGTGCGGCATTAACGGGAAGGTTGAGGTTGTGAGTGACCTGGCTACCATTATGAAATATGGGGTTAAATCGGCGCCGGCCCTCATAGTAAACGGAATGGTTCTGTTTGCCGGTCATTCCCGCACCACCGAAGAAATCATGAAATTACTACAGAACAACATCTCAAAGTTCAGCTGACCAGTTTCCATCCGGAATAGAAAGAATCACCTCGAAAGAATAAGCCGGTCGGATAAGGTATTGATACCAGAAACAAGGAAGCCTCTAAAATATAGAGGCTTCCTTGTTTGCACATATGTGAGTACGGATCAGGCTACAATGGCCTGCAAATGGATAATATCAGCGGTTGCACGAACAAATTTCTGTCTGCCGTGCCCCGGAAGAGGAACTTCCTTAACATTGAGTAATCCGGCATTAACGAGCAGATCAACATCCTTCTTGACTGAACTCCTGTCACGACCAAGAACAAGAGCAATCGCGGTTATTGACGCCGGTTCCGACTTGACAGCGCGAAAAACGTCAAGCCTGGCCGGCGACATAATGGCAAACATATCTGCCGGATCTTCGAAAGTCAGAGTGTAAGCCGACTTTGGAACTTCGCCGCGATCAAGCTGCTTGGCAATTTCACGTACTTTTGCAAAATATTCTTTAGTTGTTCCAGTTCTAACGACGACGTTGCGCATTATATTCCTCCAGCACAATTATCCATTCCTTTTCAAACCTGTCTTCAATCTCCTCAAAGCTTGTTGTCTCTACCAATTCTACAACACCTTTAAAGTGTCTGTGGTGCCCATGCCGGTTGTCATAACCAATGACTCTGCCATTATCTCCGCTGAAGATATTGTGATTTATATAGGCTAAATTATATCGCGAAATCACACCATTGTTTTTCCAGATTTCATAACGGATCGTACCGTTGCCGCGTTTGCGGGAAACCATAAAGGATTTGTCTATGATCTTTATTTCAGCCATGATTACTTATATCATGCCTGATAAAATGCAACAACATTATTTTAGTGTAATTTTTACCGGTCGGACAAGATTTTCAACACCTGCTTCAACCGGTAAATGCCACATAAACATTCCTGTCACGCGGCCCGTCAAATTCGCAGAAATATATTCCCTGCCAGGTTCCCAGCCACATTTTGCCGTTCCGGACAATCACCTGAACCGATGATCCATAAAAGCTGGCCTTGATATGCGCATCAGAATTGCCTTCGCTGTGGCGGAAACGATTGCTCTGCGGAACCAGTTCATCGCTGAATGTTTCCATATCCCGTGCCACATCCGGGTCGGCATTTTCGTTGATGGTTATCCCGGCAGTCGTATGAGGCACAAAGACCGTCAGTACCCCGTCGCGCCAGCCATTATTTGCGATGATCCCGGTGATTTTGGAGGTGATGGAGATAAACTGGGTGCGTTTGTGAGTTGAGACACGAAAGTCTGAAGTTGTCATAAGGTGGGCCACCCATCAGATTATTTGTTTGAATCGCTCGTAAGCCGGTATAAATAGCTTCAGCCGAATAATTTCTGCTGAGCTTCGAATTCATTGTGCGAACCCTTGCACTCTCCTCGATTGTGCCGCGTATGGCTTAACTGGTAACTGAGTATCTGGGAATATTTTCGTTTTGCATCCGGCAGGAAACGTCGGGACCAGGTTTTTTTCACCCTGCCGTGCCCCCTTGATGATCCGGAGTGCTTTTCGATAAGAAAGCCGTGCGGTATCACCACCAGGTACAGTTCGTACCATGAACCGGTCTCCCCATCAGCTTCAAAACGGGTACGCTGCAGAATGTGTTCTCCAACGGTGAGGTCAAGCGGTAGAGCGATCTGCTGGAAATCGCTATTTTCATCAACTCGCGCGTTTCTGGTCATATCCCCCCCTCATGGTTTCCATCAATACCATCCGTGCCATATCCACTATCCGCAAGCCGCGCTTTTCAGCTTCGGCCTGCAGCCACTCGTCCAGCTGAACAGGTATCCGCATGGCCGGAATACGACTCGGCATGGCATTCGTCTTGCGCCAACCGACCTGACGGCCACGCGGTTTTTTTTCGTGCTGATCTGACATGTCGGGTTGCATCGCTCCTTGCCGGGAAAGAATACATTCAATTATTTATTTGTCAATATTTAAATACATTTGTGACATATAAACAAACTGCATTGTCAAAGAGTGTCCTGGGACGCGGCTGGAACTGTGATGTATCAACCTAGAAAAAGCAGCTGTTCACGCGAAGTCGCGAAGTTCGCGAAGAAATACAGCTGGTTAAGTAAAATACTCAAATCACCTGTCTGGTGAAGCATGATTGTTTAACAAGCCCTTGATTTCTTTGCGTCTTCGCGCCTTCGCGTGAGATGAATTGCCGTTTTTAGGATCAACAGTTATGCGCACCCGAAGCGTGCCGATGATCATCTTTGCCGTTCAGGGAGTTCGTTTTCCGGGGGGATTGTGTCCGACAGTATTTTGAGCGAAGTTGAAAAGTTCCGGGCAGCGTAGTCCGAAAGGCCAAAAACAGTTACCGATTCAGGAATGCCATCATAGCTTCAGGATACCGCCCTCCGGCAGCAGCTCCCTTAGGGAGCGCTTCAGCAATCTCCGACATTTCGTCCTCGCTGATAGTCACTTTTCCAGCACTGATATTTTCGTCCAGATATTTTCTGCGCTTGGTTCCCGGAATCGGCACTATATCGTCCCCTTGCGCAAGCACCCAGGCAAGAGCCAGTTGTCCGGGAGTAATTCCTTTTCTCATGGCAATGGCCGTGATCTGTTCCACCAGTTCCAGGTTTTTTGTAAAGTTTTCTCCCTGAAAGCGTGGTGAGTTGCGACGGTAATCATCCGCCGCAAAATCGTCGGGACTTTTAATCTGCCCGGTCAGGAAACCACGCCCAAGCGGGCTGTATGCAACAAAACCGATTCCCAATTCGCGCAGTGTGGGCAGCACTTCGTCTTCCGGATCACGGCTCCAGATGGAATATTCACTTTGCAGCGCTGTAACCGGATGAATGACATGAGCACGCCGGATAGTTTGTGCACTCGCCTCAGACAGCCCGATGTAGCAGACTTTACCAGCTGAAACCAGATCCGACATCGCTCCGACAGTCTCCTCTATCGGCACTTCAGAATCAACCCGGTGCTGATAATAGAGATCAATGTGATCGACTCTCAGGCGTTTCAAAGAAGCATCACAGGCTGAACGGGCATATTCCGGCCTGCCGCTGATGCCGGTGATAGGTGCCCAGCCACCTTTGACCGGCTGACTCCGCATGATGCCGAATTTGGTCGCAACTACGACATTATTACGGCGGCCTTTGATAGCCTTGCCCACCAGTTCTTCGTTGGTGAAAGGGCCATACATGTCAGAGGTGTCAAGAAAGGTAACGCCCATATCAAGTGCGCGGTGGATTGTGGCTATTGACTCAGCTTCATCGCGTGTACCGTAAAAATCAGACATCCCCATGCAGCCCAACCCCTGAGCTGATACTGTAAGCCCCTGCGAACCAAGTTTTCTCTGTTCCATATGTCGCTCCTTATCTTTACGCAATCAAAGTAGTTCCTGCTGCCCGATACACATTTATTCCGGATTCTCCGATCCGCTGATTCAAGTCATCATACACGCCTTCAATGTTTTGAACAATTTCATCGTTGGTGTAGCGAATACCCACCACTGCGAGGATAAACCAGGATGTTGATTTAGAAACTTTCAAAATGTGGTATAGTAGCACTCAGGCGCATAATGGTCGCATTGATTTATAACCGTAATTATGAGGAGGTTTTATGAGCAAAGGCGAGGACAGTAAAAAAACTGAAAAGAAAGCACCTGCCAAAACCCCGAAGGAAAAGAAAGCAGATAAGAAGATTAAAAAGGCTGACAAAAAAAATAAGTAACCGGTTAAAAAACGCAGGGCAACAAAAAGCAGAGTGAGAGTACCGTCTCTTCATCGTCAACAAGAAGGACTTTTCCTACCCATCTATTGAGCCTCCCCAAGAGGGAGGCTCAAGGTCAGGTTCGTCATTTTACCGTAAGCATAAATACCTTGATCGACGAAATATTCATGGTGTCTGTTACCTTAACAGTGAACGTGGAGGTTCCTGATTTGCTGGCCTTGCCGATGATCGCGCCGGTGCTGCTGTTCAGGGAAAGTCCCGGCGGGAGCTTACCGGAAGAGACAGACCAGGTATAGGGAGATACCCCGCCGGCAGCCGACAGAGTTGTTGAATACGACACCTTTTTGGACGCAGAAGGGAGTGGTGATCCGGTGGTTATCTGCAGGGGACCGGCAGCAATAGTCAAATCGAACGTTTTCTCGGCTGTGGAATCTACCGCATCGGAGACTCTCACGGTAAATCTGGTGGAACCTGCAGCAGACGGTGTTCCACTGATGGTGCCGATTGATGACAAGCTGAGACCAGAGGGGAGGTAACCGCTGGGCAGCGACCAGGTGTATGGGGATGTCCCTCCGGTGGCTTCCAGACTTTTACTGTATAAAACACCCAGCGTGCCGGAGGGAAGCGAACTGGTAGTAATTACCGGATAGGTGAGGACAGTCGCGTTGCAAGCTGCACTTACCCCACCGTTCGTGCAGGACCAGGTCCAGGGACCGGAACCGCTGACAGCAGATGCAACACCTGCGGTGCACAGATTTACCGGCGCGGTAGTCAGTGCTTTGCCGCTGTCGCTCCCGCACTCACCGAAAGCTGATTGTGAAGTTATAGCCAGGTTCTGTGCCGGGTTAATGGTCGAACCGGGGACCGCAGCGAGCCCGAGGATGTGTAGGGCCAGATTGGCCAACTCGCCGTTACGTATCGGCTGAACCTCATCGGTATACGCGGGACGCGTCGTCGGTCCCGGATTAGTCCGTGTTGCTGTATTTAGAGCATAGAGGTCCGTTCCGGCCTCTGCATCCGGTCCCCACACATACAAGGGGACAGTGTAATTCAAGAACTCGGTGTTAATGGAATGATCCGTTCCTTTACCGCCGTGATCAGCGGTCAGGATGATGTCTGTTTTTCCCTGGAGGGCAGGAGTGCCAGTGGCCAGATCGAAAATTTTACCAAGGTATCCGTCCACAGCCGTAAGTGCATTGTTGTACGCAGTGCTTCCCCAACCGGTGGCGTGACCGGCGGTATCACAATCGGTAAAATGAACCAACACGTAATTAAATGGGTCAGCCTTCATAGCATCAATGAGATTGCCGGTAATCGTCGAGGAACTCGAATTGTAGGCATAGACATCAATCTTACTACGCCCATTGTCAGTACCGGTGTTATCCGGTGCACCGTTTCCGTTGTTGTATGAATGCTCAAATAATGAAAACTTTGTTTTTGTCGCATACAGAGCCGTGTGCAGCCCATTATCGTGCGCCACGTCAAACACCCCGTACACGTACGAGCCTTTATTATTCTGGATCGAATAGTCAGTTGCGGTCGCGACACTGGAAGGATCCGAGTTGCTGGTCCACATGTGGCCATTGCTTTCGATACCTTTGATGCCACGACCGGTGACCATGGTGACATGATTCGGGAGGGTGACCGTTATATCATAATCGTTACGGGCATTGTTCGTCCAGGCTCCCTGGGTCTGGAACCGTTTGAAGTTTGGCAGCTTACCAAGGTCTATCTGTGACTGAATGTAACTTGAGCCACCGCCGTCAACGCTGATCTCAATCACATACTTCGCCTGTCCAGCCGCTGCCGGTGTCGGTACGCCGGTGATCAGGGCGCTCCCTACCAGAGCCAGAGTCGTTAGTACAAATAACCGGAACAATGACGTTATTGATGACATCACTTTTCTCCTTTCCTGGTTCGGAAACAGATAAGATCCGCTGCATATTATGAAAAAGCCGGATGGACAAAAAAAACCGGGTGCAGAATATCTTTAAGATATTTCGGCAACCCGGCTGTCTCGGTAAGACCCTTGGCTTTCCGCCCCACCCTCGCAGATGGTTTGGTATTATCGTGTATCTCAAATTCTAAGCTTAATTTTATCCCGATATTACCTTATGTCAATTATGATGAACGTGATTTTTTTCTCGGCATGTTCTGCCAACCAGCCGATGGAGATGATCACGTCGAGGCTGTAGAGAGCAACCGATAAACAAGAAACTCACCATAATAAAAAACTTGTGAGTGCCCCTGGTTATTCTAATCTATTTTTATTATCTGTTTTTCTTAATTGTAATTAAGTTGCTGTTGTTGTATTCTTTACCCATGAAAACTCTTGCCACATCTCATACGAAAAGTAACCGCACCGCTTTCAGGCCAAGCAAGGTTAAGCTCTCTGCGGTTTCTGACCGCTTTGTTATCGGTGCTGATGCTCCGCCTCTTTCGTAACATGCCAAAGAGCTGCTGAGCCACAAGCGTCCTTCAAAACGAGCAGCAAAACTTGCTGCTACGGCCGTAAAGGCAAACGTCAGGTGCACGGCGATTGTTTGAGTTTACCTCCCTTTCCAGTTTAGAGCTTAGCACAGCATTGATCAGGGTCAGGTCTCAACACTATACAAAACATAGAAATGTATTCGGTTGAGACCTGACCCCGCTCTTTGACTTTTGGTAAGATTTTAAAGATGTTCAGGCTTCTTTATAAATCAACGTCTGTTTGCACCGTGGATATCTAATACATCCCCAAAAATGACCGCCTGAATTGCGTCCCTTTGATGACTCTCTCAACGTCATTTTGACATCGCATTGCGGACAGGTAGGAGTTTTGTAATCCCCATCAAGAGCAATATCTAATAGGAATTTCTGGTCATCTTCGGATTTTTTACTGATAAGCTCTATGAACTTATTACCTGAGATTAGAGTAATTTTCCCTTTTGCAAATTCTTCGGCTTCGGGAGTGAAGTCGCAAGAAGTCATAAAAATTCCGGTTGAAACACGCTCGGCAGCCATAACACCAAAAAGCTCACGAATAGGTTTGATTCCAATCTTATAAGTGTTCCAAGCCTTGCATTGAACAATACCTGCAGAGTTCTCCACTCCAGGCTTTTCAACCCGGATATCAACGCCACCATCGGCACCGACTTTAGTTTCGCTGGCGACAAAACCGGACATTCGCAGAAATTCGATAGAAACCTTCTCGAAACGCCTCCATTCAATATCCCTCAGTATGGATACATCCCATTTGCGAGAATACAAAGATTTATACAATGCTTTATTTTCATCAAGCTCGGTCTGCGACAATTCCGGTGATTTTAGCGGGATTCGCTCATTGCTGCTTGGCAATGGAATAATAAAGCCATCAGCTCGGTTTTCTTCGTGTTTAAAGGCATTCGGAAAGCGTTTATTTAAAGAATCTACGTTGTTTACTGGCTGCGGAGATCGGAATGTATCAGGTCTGGAGTCAGCTTTTCTGGCTTGAATGAAGAGGTAAATTGCAACTCCAATAATTCCGATCAAAAGCAAAAAGGCGACAATTGAAATTACTGTGGAGAATATCTGTTCCCGGAGTTTGGGATTGAACATTGTGATTGCGACAATGAACATGCAAACACCAAAAGCCAGTTCCGGTAGTGATTTTTCATTACGTCTACGTCGTGCCATAAGTGGGCTACCAATGTTTTAAATAACTGAATTCAAGAGGGAGAAGCATAGTGGTCGCGTCTACACATAACACAAAGTAAAAAGTGTAGACGCGACCCCTTTATCCCTTTCACAAAGTAAAAAGTGTAGACGCGACCCCTTTATCCCTTTCGAGTTGATCCTTAGCTTTTTCGACTAAATCGTCAAAAATATCTTGATCTGTCGAAAATTCCTTTTCAACGTCCTTAACTTCGCTTGCATCTTTGCATTGCTTCAACTTTTTAACTTTTGCCTTCAGCAGTGATATTTCATTCTCAGATTCTGTTAGAGCTTCTTGGCTTTGCTCCATCAATTCTTCTAGTTCTTTATGCTTTTCTGGTGAAATGACTTTTGGAGAAGGTAAGGACTTCAGTATAGCTGGAAGCTTTTCCAAGAATCCTTTTTTCTTTATGTCCCATCTTGCGAGGTTCAGATTTGATATACCTAGGATTTTTGTTAGCTCCATAACAAACTGATTCATCATGTCGCTGTCGTTAATCTTTGGGATCTGGACAGCAGTCATCACACCTTTAATGTCGTTATATGTGAGCGGTGGAACCAGAAGTGGTAGCAGGCTATGCGACATTGCCCATGTTGCACCAAGCTCGCACAGACAAAAATGACTTTCATAGTAATTTGGAGAAAGGATGACGATCACTGTCTCCGGTCCTTGGAGTTGAGATTTAATGCATTCAATAAAGTTTTTACCCGCCGGGATTCCTAACCCTTCAAGAGATGAGCAAAAAAAGTCATCAGCCGAAATGTTTGCTCCTGTTTGCAACAAATCTACAAGCGCATCCGCTAATGCTTTATCCTTAACCGCATGGCTGATGAAAATTTTTTTCTTCATAATTTTCTCCGTCTCATTTTATTTGTGGCCAACTGAACGGGACACTAGCTATAAGTGTTACGTGTTAGTCTTACGCAAACTCTTGGGAAGAAGCTTGTCAATCTCTTCGTCGCTGAAAGTCATTTCTTCCATTTTCATTAGTGCCTTTGAGGCTTCTTCATAAGCTTTATTAATTGTACGAGGTGTCCCTTTATATATTTTGTGCAAATCAGTCTGTAGTTTATCTCGAATAGCACAAATCTTGTCACAGCCTAGATCACACGCTCTGATGTCAGTCAATAATGACAAATAGCTTTCTCTTATATTCCATATTGACACTGCGGCATCGACATGTTTTTGTGCCATGCCACCTAAATCATATTTTTTTGCGTAAGCATTCAAGATGGTGAGAGAAACAGATATAATTGCTGCAGCTATGCCAGCAGGCTTGGAGTCACCCAAAACTGCCAAAAGTATTCCTGATGTGGTTACTGCTGAAAGAATCATTTGCCATAGTTTCAATCTGTCATGCCTTCTATTCAATATGTCAGCACACTTTTCTTGTGTTTTGTGAGTCCAAACGACACGACCATAACATTCCCTGATCTGGGATTCGATAACTTCAACTGGGGAATTTGATGCCATAAATTTCCCTCCATATTTGATTTACTGAGTTAGTGCTGGTTTACCGAATTGCATTTCAAGGTGACTCTTGTAATTAATTTGTCTGTATTGGAACATCGATCCTGTCTTTTGCTACTACTACATTATCTTTGATAGCGTAGCACTCCACAATATGCTCACCTCTAAAATTTGTTGATTCCTTTACCGGTTATACAACAACGACTGTTGTAAGAGGCAAGCACGCTCTGACGGAAGAATCGCTGGCCTATTCGTACCTTGGCTGTCGCCTCGGTTTCTGTGGCGCCGTTCGGAAATATTGCAGGCATTTTTATGGCGGATTGTTTTTGTGGCTTTTTCACCAGCGCAGGAATGTTGGATTCCTTATCAGCATCCTTTGCAAGAAGAGTCTGTAGACATTCTTCACTCTCAATCCCGTAACGCTCCCAATCGGCATTGAACAAATTCCAAATTTCTTTATCGCCCTTGCTTGAACTGTCAAGTCCTCTGATCCCACGCGCCTTCTGACGTGGATCAAGCGAAGCAAGGTTACAGAGTTTCATCGAAAGACTGCTTGGGGTTCTTCCCAACTTCTGTGCAACGTCGATGATCAATAGATTCCGGTGGTCAAGTTGGCCGAACGGGAGCTTGCAATAAAGATTCATTGCAATCATGAGTTCAGTTTGTGTCCAAGCTCTTCCACTCGCCATCAGGTCCTCATTTCTTCAGATTATGCTGGGGTGTCGCAGAATTAAACGTTCATTCAAAGTGCCACCATTCTTAACTCACCTTCAACGACCATTCAGCCCGGCCCTCATGGCTTTTCGCGGTCAGCACAAGACATGCAATAATCTAAATTAATAGAAATACTGTATACGCTGGTTTTAATTAATACCAGATTTTCGGTGGGTATGCCAAGGAAAACGACAAATTATTCAATGATAAATGGGAATTATCAGAAAGTAATTCTCAATTGAGAAATATGAGTCATCTGCTTGTGGTCTATAGAACCAATGTCAGGCCATGCCTCATACAGAACACAACCAGGCTTCAACGCAACAAGGCCACCCCAAGAGATGGCCTCGCTTTTATTCAAATACGAACCTGTAACGCCTTCTACATAGTTTCTGTATCGGTACAGTCAGTGGCGTAAAAGCTGCCATCAGCTGCGGCAAATTTCAGTCGTACGATTTTTTCGTACAACTCGGAATAACCTTCTTTGGCAAGCTTTCTCTTGAGATCACTCCAGGGACATTCCCATTTAAAATTCCGAGGTTAACAGACTTATTTCACTCATTTACGGGGAATGAATTCCCCGTCTACCATCAATCTGTAGCTTTGCAACGTAGGCAAAAAGCAAACTGAACAACAGTGACAAAACATAACCAGACTTAAACGCAACAAGGCCACCCCAGGAGGTGGCCTTGCTTTTATTCAAATTTTAACCCTTAGCACATTTTAGCTCTTAACTTTCACTTCCTCACCGGTCTTCACAGATATTGATCCTTTGATCATTCCATACAGCATTATAATTGCCGGGACACACTGCATAACCACTACTAATGCGCAGAAACCGAGGAAGAGAAGGATGAGTGGACCACTTACGAATACTTTGTTTGTTACGCCTGAGGAGGCAAATGCGCCGGTGCAAGTGATGAGGCTGATGGCTGCTGTACTTAATACTGTTGTTAAAGTCTGTTTGGCGTTCATGGCGATCTCCTTATTATTGTAATATCAGTTTAGTATGTGGTTCGTACTAATAAGTGGTTTAGTTTTTCACGTCAGCTTTAACTTCTGTCTTTGCTGTAAGTCCTTTTACCAGACCGGTCATCAGCATTATTGCAGGAAGTATCTGTCCAACTACGATCACTGCAAAGAAACCAAGGAAGATCCAAACAAAAATTCCACTGTCTTCAGTTATACCTGATGCTGCTGCAAATGCTGATACTGGAGCTAATGTTCCTGCGATAGTGGTGATAAGTGCTCTCATGACATCCTCCTATTTAAAGTCTTTGTTGAATTTGATTGCTCTTGTCTTTTGTTATTGCACTGCTGGTGCCAAGTTTTGAATTTATTTTAAATTAATACGCAACATACTGTTATTACACCGTTTATATTTACAGAGTATATCTTCAGTAACATACACCCAACTGCATTGACCGGTTTACTGTATGAAAAACAAATACTAACCATCTGATCTTATGAGATGCATATGTGTGATTACAGCTAGTTACAATGTTATTGACAGAAAACAAGCAGTGTATAGGACTTTTATACCAATTGGAGTTCGGTTCGGTTTTCATATTTTCCTATTTGAAGTGGCTGCTTGTAAGGTGATAGAATGTGCGGGTGAGGGGCATTTCTAACGTCACTCCCCTACCCTTTCAGAAGGAATCAAATATGTGTGGCAGATTTACTTTACAAATTTCTCCGGAAGCTCTCGCCAAAGGCTTTGATTTGGAAGAAGTCCCATTACTTGAACCAAGGTATAACATTGCTCCGGGCCAGCCTATCGCTGCAATCAGGCACATTGGTGACCGCAATAAGCTTGATTTTCTGAAATGGGGATTAGTTCCTTCGTGGTCAAAAGATCCCGAACGTGCTCCTATTAACGCAAGATCCGAAACTGTAATTGAGAAACCAACCTTTCGACATGCGATCAAATACAATAGATGTATTATTCCGGCATCAGGGTTTTATGAATGGAAAGTCACTGGTGACACGCATAAACAACCCTACTACATTCGGTTTAACAATAATTCGATAATGGGATTTGCCGGAATTTGGGAAAAGTGGACAGCTGAAAATGGGTCGGAAATGGAAACCTGCTGCATTTTAACCACCGTGGCTAACGAGGTGATGAAACCGATTCATGATCGTATGCCTGTTATACTCAGCCACAATGATTATAATTTATGGCTCAACAGAAATATGCATGACCCGTATGAGCTGGTGAGGTTGTACGAACCATATCCTTCAGATCATATGACAACCCTTCAAGTGCCTACACTTGTGAATAATCCGCGCTTTGATTCTCCATCCTGTATAATTCAGGTGTAGCCTTGCAGCAGAATATAAATTAAATTTTGAGATAATTGAATGTACCGCTACTTGATATTATTCCTAAAGTTAATGATTTTATGTCTATCAGTTCAGGGATGCACATATAGAGCCTGGTATACTGGATTTCAAGAAGAGCAACGGAGGAAGTGCTACGAAAATTCCAAGTCATCCGATACCCGTAACTGTT
The DNA here is from genome assembly GCA_025355325.1 of Geobacteraceae bacterium. GTDB lineage: Bacteria > Desulfobacterota > Desulfuromonadia > Geobacterales > Pseudopelobacteraceae > JACRCG01. The sequence goes on along the minus strand of JANXZX010000074.1, from coordinate 3,336 downwards.
TGGAAAGGGCGAATATGTCCTATGATAATTACAACAATAACAGGGGAGAATTACAAAATCGAACCAAATGATGTCAGGGGCTTGATGGGCAGGATTACCTTACAATTGCTGATTCTACTCCCCTAAAATAATTTTTCATAGACTGTTTTATTAAATTCAGAATGTTATACTTCAGTCAGATCGAAGGAATCATAGAACGGCAGGAGGAGGAAAACTCCCATGCAGAATGATATTCCGCCAGACAGGTAACGGAAACAGGAAGCAAACGAAACCGGATCTCACTTTGATTCGGATATAGATTTGAACCTTGAAGAGAATGTGTTTGAAACAAGTTTTTTCTTGTGTGTCTTAAAGTCAAATCAATAGAAACGATTTGTAGTGTTACAAAAGGAGGGCTTACCTATTTTGAAGAAAGTAACTCCACAGAGCATGTGTGGAAAATAGGAATCATGAGCATTCCGATTGACACTGAATCGGATTAATACCTAAAAGGTAGATAAATGTTGTACGAAAAAGAGAAGCGCACCAATTGAACTTGGTGCGCTTTTTATTTGATATCCGAGCGTTCTCTTTATTTTATTTGTGAGTATGGTGAATGTGCGATCTAAATTCTGCTATGGAGTCTTTTAGAAATCTGATTATCACCTCTTTGGCCGGTAACATGTACCCCAGCACAATCAATTGACATAAAACAAGATAAAGCAATATCAGGATTCCGCTGCTTTCATCCCTTAATGCCGGTGTTAGTGCCGGCGGCACGTAACCATTTAAGAACATAGTTATCGCATCCATGTCGTTCTCCTTTCTATCAAAGAAACAATGGTGCCGGAGAGCATACATTCTCTTCTGAATCGGCCTCTTCACAACAATTGAGGCAGACAACATTTGGAAAGTCATTTAACCTGTTGAGTTTATATATCAGGCCTTTATGCTTTAGCATGCAAATATGGCCTGAGTGTTTCTCCGGGCAATTACAGTCAATTACATCATCCATAATGGTCACCTGATTTCAGAGACAATTATACCACAATGTAATCGGTTGTCATTTTATGAGGGGATTTATTGGCGTGGCAGGGAGATAACTTTCCCCGGCGGCAATCCGGACATCCGCATGAACACGATAATCGAGCCCAGGCAACACACAATAATCTAGCGTTGACAATACACAATAATCTAACTACTGCTGGTAAAAAAGTGATTTTATATAGGAAGCTGCCATGATGTTCGGACTTGCCGTATCCACCCTCATTCTGACCGTCTATGCAACCATAGATCTGTTTATCGGCAACCGTTCCGTGCGGGCCCTGCGTGAAGTTTCACCGGAGCCCGATCATACTATGCGACGGGTTTCCATTATTGTGGCTGCACGCAACGAACGACGGAATATCCGTCATGCGCTGCTGTCCCTCCTGAATCTGGCTTATCCCGATTATGAACTGATTGTAGTCAACGACCGTTCCGAGGATTCCACCGGTGACATTCTTGACGAGATGGCACGGCATCATCCGCGTTTAAGAGTCATTCATATCGATACGTTACCTCCCGGATGGCTCGGCAAGAACCACGCCCAGTGGGTCGGCAGTCAGCGGGCCACTGGCGACGTGCTGCTGTTCACCGATGCCGATATTGTGATGGAACCGACCGTACTTACCCGTGCAGTGCGTTTCATGGATCAGAATAAACTTGATCATCTGGCTGCAACTCCCTCCATGCATATGCCGACTCGCTTCCTTGGTATGTTCGGGGCGGCTTTTATTGTGATCTTCTCCTTCTTTGCCCGGCCATGGCAGGCACGGAATCCCGGGAGTTATTTTCATATTGGTATTGGTGCTTTTAACATGGTTCGGCTGGACGCATACCGGCATGTTGGCGGGCATGAGACGATCCGCCTGCGACCGGATGATGACATCAAACTGGGAAAGATCATCAAGAAAGCGGGATTCCGTCAGGAGGCAGCTTATGCGCCGGAGTTTCTGAAGGTGGAATGGTATTCATCCGTGGGTGAAGCGATAAAAGGGCTGGAGAAAAACACTTTTTCAGGTGCGGACTATAATGTAGCGCTGATCGTGGCGGGCGTTCTTATTCATTCACTCTGCAGCATCTGGCCTTTTGTGGCGATCCTTGTTACCGGCGGCTGGACGCAGGCCATCTATGGCCTGGCCGTTGCACTGATTCTTTTCACGGTTGCCGACAGCTCCCGCTTTCACCTGTCACCTTCCTGGTATGCCATCGGCTACCCCCTGACTTCAGCACTCTTCATCTTCATCATGCTGCGCACCATGATACTGAACTTGTCCCAAGGTGGAATCTATTGGCGTGGCACTTTCTATCCATTGGATGAGCTAAGGAAAAACAGGGTGTAATATCTGAAGGACGGTTGCGGCATGAGCGTAAATCCATATATCAGTTTCCTTGAGACGTTACCTCAGTTCGCTCTTTAGCGGGAATCGGTGTCTAACCGGCTCTCCCATTGAAATATCTAATGGGTAATCAAGAGGGGTCTGTATGTTTCCTTGCTCCATTTGTTCGCTGTAATTGCAAAGTTTTGTGAATAGATCACAACTAGTATCAGAGTCCAAAATGGCAACAAAATGAATGCCGGGAAGGAGTACTTTTCCGAAACATTTATTGTTAAAGCCATTGTTGCAAAGTAGACGGTGAATCCGACCAAAAAATCCAGAACAAACTTTCTGATCAAAAAATTTCTCATGCTTAGTGACTTTCTTTCATTTCCTGTAAGTGGCAAATCCAACGTTTGTGCAGCACATGGCGATCAAGGAGAATTCTCAAATGCAATTTCTTCACTGAGTCACATCCGCCAACGATACTCTCTTAAAATTTAATTTCATAGACTGTTTTTTTACTTCGTAGATGTTATTATTAAACCAGCTGGAAAGATGGATAAACCAATTAAGGAGGCATACGTATCATTTTAGAAGAGACTCCACCAAAGTGGAACCAAACATAGGATTCAGAACCAGACCGATTCGTATTCTGGATCGGATTAAAACCTAAAAGGTAATCGAATGTTCAAAGAAAAGTGAAGCCCACCGAATGATATTGGTGGGCTTTTTATTTATTTCAATGACTATTATCCGTCAAACTGCAATACCCAGAAATATTTTGGTCACGGTGTATTGCATCTCCGACTGACCGGCTTAAGCGTATATCGGAATTGCTGCATTTGGAAGGTCATGTTTTGGCTCAGCGTGAATAGGACTTTTGGTTCGTTTGTGATAAACCATCACGAACGGAGGAAAGTCCATGCGAAAGAAACGTCACAATTACACCCCGGAAGAAAAAGTTTCCATTTTGCGTCGCCATCTGGTTGAACAC
>JANXZX010000060.1 GCA_025355325.1 Geobacteraceae bacterium | reverse complement strand
GATGTCAGGTGCCGAGCCGCCGGATGGTTCGTACATGCCGAAGGTGCCTTCTGCCAGCGAGGCGGAAGGAAGCATGCCGAGCGAACCGGTCAGCATCGCGGCTTCATCGGAAAGGATGTCGCCGAACATGTTTTCACAGAGGATTACGTCGAACTGCTTCGGCCATTTGACCAGCTGCATCGCGGCGTTGTCAACATACATGTGGCTTAACTCGACATCCGGATATTCCTTGGCGATGCCAATGACGATCTCGCGCCACAGAACGGATGTTGACAGAACGTTGGCCTTGTCGATTGAGCACACTTTTTTGCCGCGCTTTCGGGCGGCCTGAAATGCCACGTGGGTAATCCGCTCGATCTCCGGCACGCTGTAACGCATCGTATCAACACCGATCCGGTCACGTCCTGTCCCTTCAATGCCTTTCGGCTGAGAGAAATAAATGCCGCCGGTCAACTCGCGGATAACCAGAATATTGAAACCGCCGCCGATCACCTCTTCCTTGAGCGATGAAGCACCGGTCAGGGACGGGAAGATGATAGCCGGACGCAGGTTGGCATACAGACCGAATATTTTGCGCAGCGGCAGCAGGGCGCCACGCTCAGGCTGCTCGTCCGGCGGCAGTGTTTCCCATTTCGGGCCGCCGACAGAGCCGAACAGTATGGCGTCAGAAGCTTTGCAGATATCTACCGTAGTTTGCGGCAGAGCCTTGCCTTCGATGTCGATTCCGGCTCCCCCGACGTTTGCGGAGGTTCGGGTAATGGTTATGTCAAACTTTTTCTCTATTGCATCAAGAACATTAAGCGCTTCGGCCATAACTTCCGGGCCGATGCCGTCGCCCGCCAGAACTGCAATTTTAAACGATTTACCCATAATCCCCCCAATAAATTCGCGTCAGAATATCAATCTTGTAATAATAATTTTCATGACGCTGTTTTGTCAAACTAAAAGCACAAACACAATGCTCTATATCAGCATAAAGTATTGATTAACGAGCTTCCATCCCGTACAATACAATTTTTTGTTGGAGGAGTTCTTTGTGAGCAATCTGCTATTAATCACCGATGTGGCGCGTCTGCGAAAAATTTTTGGCCGCTTGACCGAAGACAAGAATATTCGTCTCCGGGTTGTCAACAACCTTGAAAAGGGCGGCGAAGAAATCGCCATTGAAAAGCCTGATGTCGTGTTTGTTCAGACCCATTTGTCCGGACTCTCGGCCGATATTCTGATCATGCATCTGAAAAAACAGTTGGGTCGCAAGCGTTCCCGTTTTGTCCTTCTTGCCTCTCCCCCTCAGACGAGTGACGCAATTTTGAAGCCATATCAGGGCTGGCTTGATACTTCAGTTGATGACAGTCAATTGCTGTCCCGCCTGCAGCATCTGCTCGCCGCGCTTCTGAACAAACCGAAGAAGATAATTGAGGCGGATTCTCCGGAACCGCCTGTGCCAGCCAACTTCACGCCACCGCCGATTGTCCCTGTCGACTATCCCGCAATAACGGAGACACCCGTAAATGCTGTTTTGCCCACACCTCCACCGGCTGCACCGGAACAGCAACTTCAAACGATCACACCAGTCACTCCCGAACCTTCGCTTGAAGAACAGGGCCTCACGTACGCTCCACGTCAGCGCCTGAAAGTGTATTCCGAATTTACCAGTTCCTTTGACAGCGCGGTAAACAGCACGCCCGAAGCTGAAACTCTCGAACAGGCAACCCCTTTACTGACCCATGACTGGCTTGCCGAAAGTATCGACACCGTTGAAGCGAAACCGGCCCGTTCGAAGAGAGGCTCTTTTCTGATCTGGCTGGCTCCGGTTGTCATTGCGGTTGTGGCCATTACATTTTTTCAGCAGCATAAATCGACCTCCAAAGATACGGCTGTTACAGCAAAAAAAACGCCTGCGCCCGTTGTGGTGCCTGCCGCACAGGCACCTGCTCCGGTAGTCCCGGCTGCTGATCCTGCCAAAACAGCCATTCCGGCGGTTCCGGCCCCCGGTCCGGCCAAAACACCCGCTCCGGCAATGGCCGTATCCCCGACAGTTCCCAAGACTCCGGACCGAATGAGTGATACCGCTGTGATGACCTCAATAGCGGAAAATCGTGATTCAAAGGATGCGGCTCCTGCGGCAGCTGCCAAAGATCGACCGATAAACCTGCCTGATTTTATTCCACGGTATGGGTATGACAAAAAGTATACCGCCGAAAATCCGGGTTGGGAGCGATACAAAGGGCAGGTAACCGAATTCAAGTTGCTGCGTGAAGGCAAGACCATCAAAGCAATCCAGATCGTTGACCGTGGTGGAAGTGGCGTACCGGAATCTTTCATGAAGGGTGTGCTGCATCAGGTTGCAAAGAATGCTGTCTTTAAGCCCGAAGCTACCGAGAAAAAAGAAGGGTACGAAATTCAGCGTGGCCGAATTTCCGATACTATCAAAGTGGTGTATTATCGTGATGAGAATGGCGGAAGATTGCGGGCCTTTGTGCTGACGTGGCAGTAGATTCAAAGCTTATCAATCGTGAGGTAATCAGTATGAGAAAACGACTTTCCATCATATTTACCATTACGGCTGCTGCGGTACTGGTAAGCAGCATTGCCTATGCATCCAAGAAAAAACTGCGTCCCAAATCAGTACACCTGAATCCGGATATATCCGAGGTGGATCTGGCCGCAAATTTACTGGATGCAAAAGGAGGTCACCGGCTTACAGCGCCGAAAGAAATCGGCACTCATATGCAAGGTGATGAGGAACTTAAAGATCTCACCATGTTTGACAAGCCTGGCAAATATCGGCAGGAAGAAAAATCCGGGCGGTCCGGCGATTCGGCTGACAGATGATTCTTCCGCTGACAGGAACAACCTGAGACCGTGCATGAGACATGCTAAGGCGGCCATGACGGTCAAGGGGTGGCGCTACTCGCATCCTTTGGTTTTTGAACAGCACAGGACAGTGGCGATGCTCACCAGCGCCGCTTTTCTTGCCATGATGTGCTACCTGGATTTTGTCACCGGCTATGAATTCGGCTTCTTTATCTTCTATTTTATACCGGTGGCGATTGCCGCCTGGTATGGCGGCAGAAAAGAAGGTATTGCCATGGCCGTCGTGTGTGGAATCTGCTGGTATTTATCTGATCGACTTACCCATCACCCTTACTCCCGCCCTTACTTTATTTACTGGGAAACGTTCATGCGTCTGGTCTCGTTTCTGACCACCTCGCTTACCCTCTCTCGTATCAGGGATCTGGTGCTGAACGAAGAACAGCTTCTGGCAGAGCTCCTCTGCACCAAAGAGGAGCTGAATCTGTATCGGCAGTCAGACGGCACCATCGAAGACAAGGCTTCCGAATAGGCCCCACAGCATCTAGCCAAATCCCCTTCCGTATCACCATAAATAAAACTTAATGAATATTAATTTCTGAATATAATAGTAATTGCATGCGTTGCACTTATTATGTATACACTTTGACAAAATGTATTTTTGTTGCAAATGATTTTTCATTTCAACAGCAGGGGGGCATCTTGAACCCAGCGACAAAAGCGACCACCATCCAACTGTTCACATTCTTATTGAATGGTGAAGAGTACGGCATCGATGTCATGCGGGTCAGAGAAATCACCAGCATGACAGAGATAACCAAGACAGCAAATTCCCCCCATTATGTAAAGGGAGTCATCAACCTGCGTGGCTCCATTGTCCCCATCCTGTCCCTGCGCAACCGGTTCGGTTTTTCCGATAGTGACGATGACAGCATGAGCTGCATTGCCGTTATGGATTTCAATGGCGAGTTAACCGGATTCATCATTGATGAGATATCTGATGTCATTCGCATTAATACCGGAGATATCCAGCCGCCTCCCATTGATACCGCTTCGCAGCCGTGGATTGAAGGCATTCTCGATATCAATCAGAAGTTGGTCGTCTATTTAAATCTTGGACATCTCGTATAGAAGGGAGTTGTTAATGGAGACAAGCCAGCAAAGGCTCGCCTTGCAGGACGCTATGGTATTTCTGGGTGCTATCGCATCCGGCACGGAACAGGCGATTGGTGAATCAGCCAACAGCATATCCTATCTGGCAGGGGTTAACCTCGGCAAGAAAATGTCGGCAGGGGTTTCGCAAACCGGCGACATTCTGCAGGCGCTGGAATCAACGAGAGAAGTCCTGAAAAATAACGATTATCTCTGGTTGTTCGAGCCGTTTAAAACCCATGATCAGGAAACGTTGGTGCTGGAAGGTGAAGAGGGCACACAGGTTATGCTGGTCTTCCGTGACTGCATGATCCGTCAGTCGCTGTATCGCTTCGGACATGCCCAGAAAGGCTCACTCTGCAATATGATGTACGGCTTCTTTGCCGGTGCCCTGCAAAACATCATGGGGCGGGAATCGTCGCTTGAAATTGCCCACGCCGGCGAAAACGCCTGTTACAAAAAGTTGATCGTCAGGAGGGCGTCATGAGTGAAGTCACCATCAACACCGAGTGGTTGAGCGACTGCTCCGGCTGCCATATCGCAATCGTCGATCTGCACGAAAAAATCCTCAGTGTCCTGCAGGCGGTAAAAATCCAGCGCTGCCCGGTTCTTACCGATATCAAGGATTATCCTCACGCAACGGTGGGTCTGGTTTCGGGCGCAATCCGTAACGAGCATGACCGCCATGCCGCAATCGAGATGCGCAAGTCCTGCGATGTTATTATCGCCTGGGGATCATGTGCCGTTTTCGGAGGACCGGCAGGCGCCGGCAACATCCATACTCCGGAAGAAATCGGTCGGGCCGTCTACCTCGAAAATAAAACCACCACATCGGCCAACCCGCCCGGCAGAGAAGTTTCACTCATGGAATCCGTTGTCACAACGGTCGATTCCGTTATCGATGTTGATCTGTACCTGCCGGGTTGTCCACCACATCCGGCTTTTGTTTTTGAAGCGCTGTCGGCATTGGTGGAGGGGCGGCAGCCGGAAGTAAACAGGCGCTCGGTATGTGCAAAATGCCTGCGCAAAATGGAGAAAAGCGACGTGAGCGAGCTCCTGACCAACTCGCAAGGTTTCCCCAACGCGGAACAATGCTTTTTGAGTCAGGGATATACCTGCATGGGATCTGTCACCATCGACCGCTGTCTTGCTCCGTGCCCCGCAAACGGAGTCCCGTGCACCGGTTGCGCCGGGGCGACGATGCAGATCCTGACTGAACCGAACCGGGATATCAGGACGGAAATTGCCGATCGCATGTCGCGCCTGACCAAAATTGATCGTGACAAGATCGTGGCTTCGCTTGAAAAGGCTTCCAAATCCCATTATTCCTACACCATGGCAACGAAAATGATCGGCAGCAAACCGACGTTCCACATCCAGAAATGGATTGAAGATGAAAATGAGGATTATGAAGCGGGGAGGACGTCGGCATGAACAAGACCATCAGAATTGATCCGGTCACCAGGATAGAAGGGCATGCCAAGGTGTTCATCAATCTTGATGACAATGGCAACCTTGAAAACGCCGGGCTTGTGGTCAACGAGCTGCGCGGTTTTGAAAAGATCCTCATCGGCATGGAAGCGGACCGTATGCCGCATATTACCGCCCGCATCTGCGGCGTCTGTCCGACCGCCCACCATATCGCCGCCTCCAACGCCCTTGACAATGCCGCCGGAGTCAAAGCCCCACCGGCCGCACTGCTGCTGCGCGAACTGATGTATATGGGGCATATCATCCACTCCCACAGCCTCTCGATCTTTGTTCTGCAAGGGCCCGATCTGGTGATGGGACTTGATGCCGATCCGGCGGTGAGGAATGTGGTCGGTATCGTTCAGGCAAATCCGGAATTAGCCAAGATTGCTCTACGTCTCCGCACCATCGGACAGAAGATCAACGAAATGGTCGGCGGTCGGGGAACCCATCCGGTTACTTCCGTTGCCGGGGGTATTACTTTTGTCCTTGATCAGGAAAAGAAAAAAATCATTCAGGAATGGATCACGGAAGCCCGCTCGATGCTGCCCGGCGTCGTGCCTGCGGTCAAGGGACTTTTGCTGAATGCGCTGGATAAACATCCCGCCATGCTCAATGACTGGGTCGCACCGTCATGGGGTTTGGGTACAGTGCTGAATGACCGGGTTTCCCTGATTGAAGGCCAATTGCGGGCGATTGACGAAACCGGCGCCACCATGATCGAGTTCGGGGTGGAAGATTACGACAAATATCTGGTGGAATCAGTCGTTGACTGGTCATACATGAAGAAGGTGCATTTTAACCTCAATGGCCTGCATGAATACCGCGTCGGCCCCATGGCACGCATGAATGCCATGAGGCGTTTCGGCACTGAAATGGCTGATGCCGAATATGCCGAATTTGCCAAACTCGGCGGCAGTCCCTGTCATCTGACCGTGTTTCAGACCTATGCCAAGCTGGTCGAAACTATCTGGGCGATTGAGCGTGCTGACGAAATTCTCAATGATGCGGCTATCTGGGGCGAAACACGGGTGCCGGTGACGTTCAAAGGTGGAAGAGGCGTTGGTCATGTTGAAGCACCACGCGGAACGCTGATCCATGACTACGAGATCGACGAGAAAGGCATCATTCGCGCGGCCAACCTGATTGTGGCTACCCAGCAGAATTACGCCATCATAAATCGCTCTATCGAACAGGCTGCACAATCACATGTCATTGGCAAGACAGACGACGCGGCATTGTTGAACGCCGTAGAATTCAGCATTCGCTGCTATGACCCGTGTCTTTCCTGTGCAACCCACGCGGTCGGCAGAATGCCGTTGGAAGTAGTCATCACCCGTGGCGGCGAAACCGTCAAGACCATTCGGAGGTAAGCGCCATGTCACTTGAAATAGCTGTTCACGAACAGTCGTGTCGCGGGTGCGAATTGTGTATCGACATCTGCCCGACCAAGGTTTTTGAGTTGGATGAGGAAAAGCGCCTCTGCGTGGTCAAGCACGCCGACGACTGCATCGCC
>JANXZX010000219.1 GCA_025355325.1 Geobacteraceae bacterium | reverse complement strand
ATTCGTGGCATACGAAAGAATCTGATCCTACTCGATTTCTTCGTGTATGGACGCAAATTCGAGCCGTTTTTCGAGAAAGCGAAAGAGGCCCTACTAAAGAAGAAACCGCCTAAGGGGTAAACGATGAAAGCGATTTTTATCTTATGCGGCCTGATCCTCGTGGTGGGAGGAATCCTCCTCTGGCAGCAAATGCGCTTGCCCAGCGAATTCGGCTCGTTTACTGGGGTGCCGAAAGCCGACGTCGCAAGTCTCATCGAAAGGCCGAAAGATTTCGTGGGTAGGACCCTCCTCATCGAAGGGGAAGTGCGTAAGCAATGTACCACAATGGGCTGTTACTTTTTTTTCGAGTCCGGTCAGAACCTGCTCCGGATCGACATTGCGGAAATCGCGATGAAAGCACCCAGAAAGAACGGACACCGGGCGCGTGTCGAGGGGCAAATGGTCCCCTACCAAGATGGGTATCAGTTCTGGGCTAGTGCGGTCAGATTCGATTAAAGGGAGATTTATGGAACAAGTTTACGCAAAGGACCGGTTCCCCATCAAACGCTACGTCGGGCTGGCCGCAAAGAACTTGCGCCGACGGCTGGTCAGGACTGGTCTCACGGTGGCCGGAGTCGCTCTTGCGGTAGCCGTTGCCGTATCCCTGGGCGGCTTCATGCTCGGCTACCGGGGAGCCATCGACAAGAGCATCGAGATGCTGGGCTTCCAAGTCATGATCATGGCCAAGGGTTGCCCCTACGAAGCGGCCACCATGATGCTGCAAGGCGGAGCGGGACTGAGGTACATTGAACAGGATGTGGTGCAGTCGATCACATCCCGGCCGGAAGTGGACAAAGCCACCCCGATTCTGATGCAGGCTTTCTTTGATCCAAACAAGGGTGATGGTGGTGGTATTGCCGGGTACTACGGCGTTGACGTTGCCACGTTTCCCGAAATGAAGCCGTTTTTCCGGTTTCACGAAGGGGGCTGGTTTCATGAGGCTATGGCTGCCGAAGCGGTCATGGGGTACGAAGCGGCAGAACTGGAACAGCGGGTAGTGGGAGACATGATCATGGTACCGGAAAAAAACGTCCCGCTCAAAGTGGTGGGCATACTGGAACGGACCGGTTCCCAGGATGACGGCACCATCTTCGTCCCCTTGAAAAAACTTCAGAATATTTGCGGACTGGACAAAATAACCACCATCGGCATCAAGGTAAAAAAAGACGCCGACATTACGCTACTGGAAACAGCGCTGTATAAGCTGCCGGACATGCAGGTGGTCAGCTTCAGCCAGGTAAAGCAGACGATCATGAAGCTGATTGCCACGGCGCGGGTAATGGTACTTTCCATTGCGATCATTGCCCTGCTGATTGCCATGGTAGGCGTCGTAAATACCATCCTCATGTCGGTGCTGGAGCGGATGCAGGAAATCGGCATCCTGAAAACCATGGGAGCAATGCCGGGTGACATTTTTATTCTGGTCTGGATCGAAACCCTGATCCTCTGCACCAGCGGCGGGATCGCCGGGATCGGTCTGGCATTCGTCTTTGCCCGACTGTCGGATTTACTGGTCAGAATAATCCTTCCCTATGCACCGGGAGGGAAGCTGGTGGACATTGATATGAAGCTTGCAGGCCTCACTCTGGCGATCATAGTGGTTGTGGGACTCTTAAGCGGAATTTACCCGGCCTGGAAAGCCGGCAGGGTCCGTCCGCTGGAATCAATAAGGAGCGAAGGATGACGACCGATAATAACGTATCGCTGGAGGCGCGCGGCCTGACGCGGGTTTATCGGCGGGGAAATGAAGAAATCCATGCACTGAACGAGGTGACTCTTACCATTCAACGGGGAGAATTTGTGTCGTTCATGGGGCCGTCCGGGTCCGGGAAGACGACCCTGGTGAACCTGCTCGGCTGCCTCGAAAATCCGACATCAGGAGAGCTGCATCTGGCCGGAAAAAGTATCTTTGGTAATGGGAAACCATTGGGAGAAAGAGCTCTGACTCGAATTCGCCGCGAAGTATTCGGCTATATCTTCCAGAATTTCTACCTCATCCCTACCCTCACGGTCCGTGAAAATGTTGCTCTTCCGTTGACTTTTTATAAAAAACCGGGGGTCGAGGGAGAGGTGGATCGACTTCTTAAAATGCTCGGCATGGATCACCGCATGAACCATCTGCCGGGACAGATTTCCGGTGGGGAAATGCAGCGGGTCGCCATCGCCCGGGCTCTGGTAAACAGCCCCGAAATTCTTCTGGCCGACGAGCCGACCGGCAATCTCGATACCAAACGATCCGGAGAAATAGGTGAAGTTCTGCAGGATCTCAACAAAAATGCGGGTATTACCATTGTCATGGTAACCCATAACCCCATACTTGGTCGTCTCGCGGCAAGATCAATAGAGATGAGGGACGGACAGGCCTATGAATGCTGAGGTGATCGTATGAAGAACGGGGTGCTGATAATAATTTTGTCCCTGCTGGCAACTTTTGCCCATGCCAATATAACTGCAACGGTCGAGAGTCCTCAATCCTGTACACTATGCGGCATGAACCGGACCAATTTTGCTTACAGCCGGATGCTTGCTGTTTTTGCCGATGGCACCGCTACAGGATTTTGCAGCCTTCATTGCCTGGCTGTGGAAATGCAGCAGAAAGACTGCAAACGGATCAGCTCAATTAAGGTTGCTGATTACTCAACGTATAAGCTGACCGACGCCAAAACAGCTGTCTGGGTCATCGGCGGCAGCATGAATGGTGTGATGACTTCCGAGGCAAAATGGGCTTTTGTCGGGATGGAGGAAGCTCAAAAATTTGTTGCCACATATGGCGGGAGGATCAGTACTTTTGTTCAGGCACTGGAGGCCGCCACCAATGAGGTAAAAGCTCAAGCGGCCGAGGAACTGGCCATTGAGCGCGAATTAAGCCGGGAACTGCGTTAATCCTAAAATCGGCAGTTCATGAACCACAGAGCAACTGAGCAACAGAGAAATCGTACAGTTACGTCAACAACATGCATAACCAAATTGGTGAGTTATTATTTCTGGTTATAACCAGAATTCTTCTTTTTTTTGCTCAGTTGCTCAGTTGCTCAGTGTTTAAAATGCTTGTTTCAGGTTAACGGTTGATGGAGCTTCACATGGGAACGTTGAAATGTGACACACATGCGGGACGGTACAGAAAACGGAGCATTTTTGCCTCAGTTTTGACGGTAATCTATCTGTTGATTTCTTTAAGTCCGCTCGCTTCACCGGCCCTGTATTCACAACCGGGCACACATGCCCCGGCGAGCGAATGTACCGGCGACTGCCGTATAGACGGCTGTACAACCGAAAGCCGTGTCAACAAAACCTGCTGCTGTGCGAAGAAAGCACTTCAGCATAGTTCGCTTCAGCACAAAGATGACGTTACATCCACACCGGATTGCTGCAAGAAAGAATCTTCAACTCATAAAACAGCCATACTGTCCTGTGGGTGTCCCGGTAAAGACGGACAACATGTCACCCTGTCTGCCGGCGACTCATCGGAGCAGATACCCTTTCATTTTACGGAACTGTGCAGTATCCCCCACATCGCAACGACCTTTACTAATTTCAAAGATCATCTGACATCTCGTCACGACGACCCGCCCGACCCTCCACCTAAGCTCTCTTAGAATAGTAAATACTCTCACATATACAGATATTTATACGCGAATCATAAAGGAGAACTATATGAAATCGGCACTCGACTCAACTCTAAAATATATTTCCATACTCGGCCTTTCACTAATTATGTTCGGTTGCGGAGGAGGATCAGGCAGCAGCCCGACGACCGCATCCACTTCAGTAACAGGAACGGTTCTGGCGGGACCTACTCTCGGAGCAGTTGTTTCTGTGAAGGTGAACGGCGTAGAAGTCGCAAAATCCACTCCAAGTCTGGATAACGGCGCATACACTGTCGTCATACCCACCGCATCCCTCGCATCAGACCTGACATTCGAAACCATCGGCGGGACATTCCCTGATGAAGCATCTGAGGAATCCGGTGTTGCCCTGGGAACTCTCAGCGCCTTTGTTCCGGGCGGCACTCTCACGGCGGGCTCAAACGTAACCATTGACCCATCCAGCACCATTGTGCAGAAACTTATCGCCGGCGGAATGACCAGATCTGCAGCTGAAACCGCATTTTCCGGAGCCTTTGGCTACACCCCCGATTGTTCCGTTAAACCGGCCTTCGCCACCATGTCCAGCGCATCAACCACCGTTCAACGGTTAGCCGGTTTGCGAGCCGCCGCCTTCAGCCAATTGACCAAGGATCTGGGACTGACGCCTGCCCAGCAGTTTGAGCTGATCCAGGCTCTTGCCGATGACCTGTCGGATGGCGTACTGGACGGTGTCAAAACGGGTGGGACTCATGTGTTTATGGACTCTGGAATCGAAATTTCAGATGACGTGGCCAATCGTTTTGCACTGTCACTGATGACATTCCAAACCAGTGCCCTGAATAAATCGAAACTAACTCCGGATAAAATCGGCACTCCTCTCTTTGTCAAAACGGCTCTGACCCCCAGCTACAAAATCGAATATATTCCGGGTACCAGCGCTGCGGCCATGGGCAAATCATCCTTCAGGATCAAAGTTACCAATCGCAGCGACAACAGCCCGGCCAGCGGCAAGACGCTGTCTCTGCGCCCGTTCATGTATATGGCAACCAAGAGCCACACAACACCCATGGAAGATCCGGTCGATAATGGCGACGGCACCTACTCCTGCACCGTGTATTATGTCATGTCCTCCGCTGTGAACGGCATGTCCATGGGTGTCTGGGAACTGAAGGTAACCATCGGCACTGAATCCGCCACCTTCTACCCGATTGTCGGCACAACAGCAGGCAACGACATGCTGACGAAACTGTCAGGGATTACTGATTCAATCATGGGCATGGCGGGAATGGAAAAACGCACCTGGTTCCTGTTCAACGACGGCCTGACTGACACCATAGACGGCAGCTACACGTTCAGGGTATTTCTGGCCACCAAGGAAAACGGCATGACCCTGAGCTTCCCGGCAGTTACGGTTGGAAGTATCTTGAAAAACCAGTCCAATACAAATTGGACAGTGACTTCTATTGCCATGGAGGTATCAACCGACAAGACAACATGGGTACCGGCCACCGACCTCGGAAACGGCCACTGGTCTGCATCAGGACTGACAGGGCTGACGGCGGGTACACCCGGCCGGATTTATGTGAAACTTTCCGTCAGTGACGGCACCGTAACTGAGCAGAAAACTACTGACGGTACTGCGGTAGGAGCCGCTAACGGGTACCAGACCTTTAATGTAACTCCTGCAGCACAATAATTATGAGAACACACCTGATATCCATTGTTTTGGCAGCCGTCCTTGGGGCGGCTGCCGCCTGTATTCCCAATTCTTCACAGGCCGCATCCTGCTGTGGCGGCGGATCGGCTGCTTCGCTGAGTGTGCCCAAATATGCGGTTGCGGTTGCCGATCTGTCCTTTGATACTGAACTGTATGACGGCTACTGGGATCAAAAAGGATCGCACCGGCCTGATCCGCCGGAATCGGATCTGAAACAGTTCCGTCTGAACGTGGGACTGGGTTACCGGTTTGCTAAAGATTGGCAGGCCAGTATTTCCCTTCCCTATGTCTGGAATGACAATACCTATTCCGGTACATCATCCAGATCAGATGGCCTGGGAGATACAACCGTTTCAATCTCTTATGATCTTCTGGATGATAAATCTTCCTGGAAAATCTACGAGGCAAAGGACCTGATCCCGGCAATAACGGTCGGCATGTCTCTCTTGATACCCACCGGCATATCGCCATACGATGACAAAAACAGCAGTTTTGACATAACCGGCCGCGGTTTTTACCGTCTGGACGGCATGCTTCTCGTGGAAAAATCCTTACGACCCTGGAACATGTCACTTTCACTCGCGTACGGCACATATTTCGACCGTTCGGTCAATCGCGAATACGGCAAATACGTGGAACCGTACACAAAGGGCCTGGGTGATCGTTTTACCGCTTCGGCATCGGCAGGGTACACTTTCATCTACGGCACCGGTGGTGACAGCATTACCACGACCGCATCCTACGCCTACCTGAACGAGGGGAATGCCAGCTACAACGGCATACAGGCCAGTGACAGCGGTTTTGACAAACAGTCGCTGGGAATCGCCGCTGCCTACTCAAGCACCGACCACAACTGGGGCTTACGACTTGGCTGGAACCACGCCATTCAGCAAAACGGATGGGGGCACAATTTCCCTACAACCGATGTGGTTTCAGTGGGGGTGCGCTATGTCTTTTTATAAATTGATCTGCACAATAATGATCACCGGGGGGCTTCTGCTCTCTGCCGGGTGCGGCGACAACCTTTTTCCTTCAGGGGAGGACAAACGCCCGGCTGTGCAGGCGGGCAGCAGCGGGGGCAACGTCAGTCAAAAGGTTCCTGATTTTGCGGTTGCAGACATAACCGGTGCGACCGTAACGCTGGCATCATCTTTGGCAGGTAAGAAGGGAGCGGTATTTTATTTCACCATGTGGTGTCCTATATGCGACAGCCATATGAGTAACATGCGATCAACGATTACGCCGCTGTTTCCTGACGTGAATTTCTATCTGGTAGATTATGTCTCCGGTTCGGTTTCCGGGGCGGCAGGCGCCGCCTCCGCCAACGGGTATTCCGGTGGAGTCTTTGTTACGCTTGCTGATGTTAATCACACGCTGGAAAATAATTTTCAGGGCACCATGGGAACCACGGTCGTCGTTGACAACACCGGCATTATCAGGCTGAATGAAGACTTCAGGGACGGAACCCGGCTTCAGGCCACCCTGGCGGCATTGCCGTAACATCACAATTATCGGACAAGGAGTTATGTATGAAAACGAAATTCAGTATTTTCAGCCTCATTGCTTTGGCATTTTTCAGTGTCGTATTGATAGCGGCAGCGGAAGTCAGCGACATCGATCAGTTCCGTTCATGCAGCCAATGCGGTATGGACCGCAAGGCCTACGGGTACAGCAGGATGTTGATCAGCTACAATAACGGTACTCAATCAGGACTATGCAGCCTGAACTGTGTAGTCGCCGAACTGAAAAAACATGCGGAAAGTGAAGTAAAGTCTCTTCAGGTCGCCGACCGTACCACCCAAAAGCTGGTTGATGCCAAAACGGCTGTCTGGGTAATGGGTGGCAACAAGCGGGGCGTTATGACGCAGGTTCCCAAGTGGGCCTTTGCAACAAAAGATGGAGCGGAGGCTTTTATAGCTTCATCAGGAGGTAAAATAAGCAGTTGGGAGGAAACACTTCAAGCAGCACGTAAACTATAGGGTTCACGAGAAACTACAGAAAACTATTGAAAAGCCGCTTTGTGACTATCACAGGGCGGCTTTTCTGTATCCTGCGGAGTAAAATCCCGCTTCATTACCATTCCGTTCACCTGTCAGGGTAACTCCCCGGCAACACACTAAGATAAAGTCCTTCCATCCTGCATCAACTCACCGATACCAAATACGGACATACCCCGATATTAAAGGAGGAAATAGCGCGCTATAGTTGAGATAATTCGGGCCACTGTCTCCAAATAGTATCAAGACAGGGAAATTACGAAGGAAGTACAGAGCATCAGCAGGTGTGAACATGCTTTCAAAAAACAGTCGGATATTAAAAATATTTTCATATAACGGTTTGCACATCCTGTTAACGGAAGACAACGAGATCAACCGGCAGCTTGCCAGAGAAATCCTGGAAGCTGAGGGGATAATCGTCGATATCGCAGTCAACGGTATGGAAGCGTTGGAGATGGTAACCAGTAAGGGACAACAGTACGACCTGGTGCTCATGGATATACAGATGCCCGATATGGACGGCTACGAAGCAACCAGGTGTATCAGGTCGGATCCACTCTATGCAGATCTTCCTATTATTGCCATGACCGCCAATGCCTTGGCGAAAGAGCGGGAGAAATCCCGCAACGCCGGAATGAACGCACACATCACTAAACCGATCAATCTGGATGAGCTTTTCTCCGCCCTGGCCACGTGGATCAACATTGAAAAGCCGGTGACCTCCCCTGCTCAATCAACCACCCAGGTCATTCCGGAAGTCAAAAAAAATACCCTTCCCGAACATTTGCCCGACATATCGCTCCAAACCGGATTGAAGTTCAGCAGTAGCTGCAATGCAGAGCTCTATCGGGACTTACTGGCGACATTTCTGGAATCCAGGAGTGAAGCTGCTGAAGAAATCAGAACAATGATTCAAAGAGGTGATATGCAAACAGCAGCACGAACCGCGCATACCCTGAAATCTGTCGCAGGGAGTATTGGTGCGACCGGGCTTTCGATGGCAGCTGCCGCACTTGAAGAAAAGATAGTTGCTGTGGATGATGGTTCCTTGAATGAACAGCTAAACAACTTCAGTTTGCATCTGGACAGTGCCATTAGCTGCCTGAGCGTATATTTCCGAGAGAAGATGACCAAGGGAATAGTCCGGGAGACCAATCAGATCGAACATGATGCAGTGAAAGAATTGGTGCACGAATAGGGTGCATCTAAATACGTTACAAGGAGACAATCATGTCATATTTTATCTGGAAAAATTCATTCAACACCAATATTCACGAGATTGACGCCCAGCATCAGCATATATTTTCCGTATTCAACCGTCTATCCGATGCTGTGCAATGCTCTGAAGACAATTACTCCGCCATAATCCTGCTCCGTGAAATGAACGATTATGCATCTTCTCATTTTAAAACTGAAGAAAAACTAATGGCCCGGTTTGCCTATAAGGGACTTGATTCTCAAATAAAACAGCATAGCTATTACCGGGAGCAAATGATTCTACTTTCCAATGCCTTCGAAACGAAAAATGCCAGCGCCTGTACGAGTCTCCTGCAATTTTTAACGGATTGGCTTCTTAATCATATTCTGCAGGAAGACATGAAATTTGCCGAGGTCACAGGGCTGAAAAAAAGTTCCACTATGAGCACAGAAAGCAGACGTCCGGACATGTCAGTTTAAAATTATCCGGCGTAACGATATTTCATCGACTTCCCTCCCCTAATTTCGCCTCAGTGTACCGGTTTGTCACCGGTCACCATTAGGACAAAGTCTGATCTCCCCGCATAATACCGCTGATGAAAATATAAGACATGCGCCAATAGTACAAAGCGCCGGAGGCCGATATACTCGTCTTATACATACACATCTCAGCTACGGTTTGAGCGTTTAACACTGACTTATCCGGCAAAGGAAGCGGTGTTGACGCATCAGCTGCCTAATGGAATTTATAATGCGACAATTAATTTTCAAAGCACTGGGTGAGGTAAGGGTTCAAATTCTCCGCGGGATGTTTATACTGATCTGTACCCATAGTGCATTCGTCGGCGAAGTCGGAGCAGCAGCAATATCGCCGGTTTCAGAGCCTACAGGACGCCTGGCTGAACAGGGAAAAACCTCGCCGCAGTTCAGCCCGCCGGAACAGCAGTCCCCTCCGCTTTCCACGGACCGCTCAGTCGCCACATCCCCAAATACACTGCGATCTTCTGAAGCAAAATCTGAATTTGAAAAATATATATCAGGAAAAGGCCAGACAGCTATGTCTCTCGACATCGGCCAGTTCGGCTATGATCTGTTTGCGAAGCCGCCGTCTACATTTGCCCCGACACTGTCCGTGCCGGTCGGACCGGACTACGTTGTCGGACCCGGTGACAGCATCAAAATCGATGTATGGGGAAAGATTGAGGGCAACTGGAATGTCACCGTGAATAACGACGGCGCCATCAGCCTGCCAAAAATCGGCGTGCTGGGCGTTACCGGTCTTTCTTTCAGGGAACTGAAGGAAAGTCTGCACAAAAACCTCTCAAAATATTATTCCGGTTTTGAAATGAATGTCAGCATGGGCGCCCTGAGAACAATGCAGGTGTATGTAGTAGGTAATGCACAGCGTCCGGGAGCATATACCATCTCTTCTCTTTCAACGGTCATCAATGCCCTGTTTGAAGGGGGCGGACCGTCAAAAACCGGTTCGATGCGTGATATTCAGGTCAAGAGGCACGGGAAGACTGTTGTTACCTTCGATCTCTATGATTTTTTACTGCAGGGAGACAAAACCAAAGATCTGCGACTCATGCCTGAGGATGTGATTTTCATTCCCCCGGTCGGAGCGCTTGTCGGTATTGCGGGCAACGTTAAAACACCGGCGATCTATGAACTGAAAGAAGAAACAAGGCTCCTCGATCTGATCCGGATGGCGGGTGGCCTCACCGGTAATGCCTTCAAGGGTCGCGTGCAGATGCAGCGGATTCAGAACCATCAGGCACGAACCCTGTTTGAAGGAGATCTCATAGATATTGAAAATAATCCGGCAAAGAACTTTGTTCTTCAGGATGGAGATCTGGCAAAAATTTACACGGTCGTTGAGACCGCCAGTTCGGTCATCGTGTCCGGAGCGGTTGCCAGCCCCGGAGAGTACGGCGTCATCCCCGGAGTATCAACGATCAAAGACATCATATCGCTGACAGGCGGGCTGCTTTACTACACGTCAAATGTTGCCGAGCTGACGAGAGTAACCGTGACCCAGACCGGGCCGACAACAGAAATATTTCAAATCGATCTTGCCAGGGCCACTGCAGGCGATCCTCAGCATAATATACCTCTGCAGACTAACGACTACCTGCTGGTGCGGAATGTCCCCGAGTGGAACCTGTATCGAACCGTATCACTGACCGGTGAGGTCAGATACCCCGGAACCTACACCTTCAAACAGGGGGAAAGGCTCTCATCTCTTATTGATCGGGCAGGCGGTCTTACAACTCGTGCATACGTGCGCGGCACCATGTTTACCAGAGAGAGGGTCAGGGAACAGCAGCAACGGCAGATACAGGAAATGGCGGAACGCCTGGAACGCGAATTGAGCGGTTCCGGCACATCCCAAATCGCCACATCGTCGAGTCCCGACGATGCCCGGATGGTCCAACTTGAGTTGGAGCAGAAAAGACAATTTGTAGCACAGCTTAAAACGGCCAGGGCCAAAGGCAGGATCGCTCTCAACGTTACTGATATGTCAACTTTTCGGGGCTCTGCGCACGATATCGAGCTGGAGCAGGGAGATATTTTTTCAGTGCCTTCGGATCAGAAAACCGTCCAGGTTATCGGATCGGTATACAATCAAAGCGCCTTTGTATCTGAACAAGGCAGGGAGTTCGACCATTACATAAATCTGGCCGGCGGCTATACACCAAATGCGGACAAGGGGAACGTCATCATTCTCCGGGCCAATGGCACCGCAATTAAAGCAGGCGGAGGCATGTTCAGCCCCGGCGAACGCCTCTATTCCGGCGACACCGTCGTTGTTCCCGAACAGATTGAACGGGTAGCCTGGATGCGAAACATCAAGGACTTAACGCAGATAATGTTCCAGATTGCCGTGACCGCCGGCGTGCTGCTCGTCGTGTTTTAGTAAGTTAGAAATTATTTTCTGCGGGTTTCTGGCAGAAAATAATTTCGTTAACGCACGTATCCCGTTTATCTGGGCTAGGAGAGATCTTGGAGACTGAATACACACAACAACGGGAAATCGAAATCAATCTCTTTGATTATCTGATCATTTTGCTGAAATGGAAAAAAGTTATTGCCGGCATTACGTGCACCTGCATGCTTGTTGCAGTAATTGCGGGGCTTCTGATGCCTAAAACATACCGTGCTGAAACGAGGCTGCTGCCTCCACAGCAGAACAGTGGCGGAATGGCGTCTCAATTATTGAGCCAGATTGGCGGAGGTTTGACAGGCCTCGGCGGCATGCTGGGCGGTGCCAGTCAGGCAGATCTCTATGTGGGAATGCTCCAGAGCAGAACAGTACTCGATGCCGTTATCAAGAGATTTGATCTCAAGAAACGGTACGATGATGCCACATCCGAAGACACCAGAAAACGCCTCTCAAGGCAGGTTGCGGTACTGGCCGATGCAAAAAACAATGTTGTCGTGCTCTCGGTTGAGGATAAAGAGCCGCAAAAAGCCGCCGATATTGCCAATGCCTTTGTTGATGAACTGAGGAACTTGACGAAATCGCTTGCCGTAACCGAGGCTGCCCAGAGAAGGCTGTTTTTCGAGGGGCAGCTGAAGGATGCAAAGGAATCACTCATCAAGGCGGAAGAAGGTGTTAAAGGATTTCAGGAAAGAACCGGCACTCTTCATATAGATGAGCAGGTAAAGGCGGTTATTAGAAATATTGCCCAGTTGCGCGCCGAGATTGCCACGAAAGAAGTGGACATAAGGGTGCTCAAGACCTATTCGAAACCGAGTAATCCGGATGTCCAGAAGGCCGAAACGATTTTGAGCGGTATGAAGGGTGAACTTGCAAAACTTGAGTCAAAAAAAGGAGCCGGGAATGATCCGATGATGCCGACAGGCCGCATGCCTTCGGTTGGAACTGAATATGTCAGAAAGCTGCGCGATCTGAAGTTCAATGAAACTCTGTATGATCTGCTGCTCAAACAGTATGAGGTGGCAAGACTTGATGAGGCACGTGACGCTGCGGTAATCCAGGTGATAGACAGGGCGGTGACGCCGGAAAAGAAAGTTAAACCGAAAATCATCTCGATGGTGACAGTCGCCGGGATGGTAAGCTTCATTATTTCAGTCCTAATCGCCTTTTTTCTGGAAAAGAGGGAGAAAATCATCAGCGAACCTGGCAATAGAGAACGGATTGAAAAGTTGAGAATACATTTAGGATTCAAGGCATAAACATCACATTAGGGAGCTGAGATTATATGAAATACTATATGAAACGCATTATACAATTTCAGACCTTCTGGCACAGGACAACAGTGGCAAATTTTTTCAAAAGGAGGCGACTGAGTTATATTAATTCGTTAATGAACGGGAAAATATTATCTTCGCAACAGTTGAAGATCTTGGATGTTGGTTGTAACTCCGGAAAGGATTTTATCAAGCTTCTGCACAACAGATATAACCTGGAGTTATATGGAGTCGATCTCCTCGATAATAGTATTGAGCAAGACAATTTTACCTTCTTAAAATGTGATGCAGGGCAACTCCCCTTTGAAGACAATTTTTTTGATATAACCATTTCAATAGGTACATTGGAACATATTACTCCCATAGAAAAACTTTCAAGGTTGATAAAAGAGATTCAGAGAGTATCACGTTCTTATTGCATAATAGTTCCATCAATCAACACCTATTTGGAGCCGCATGTGTTTAAAACAAACTATCCACAAAAAAAGTTCCAGGGCGGCATTGGTATCCCATTGTTATTTTTTAGTGATGAGGCGTGGCTGTCCTTTGAAGGATTTGCCGGAGCAAAAATTGACAGATTCAAGTATATGCCGTTCATAGAACAACAGTGCGTGTACTATCCGTAATAATGGCATTCATATGCGAGAGAATATGCTACCGACCGAATCGAACGATATAAATCCCACACACTTAGCCAGGGCTCGTGTACTTGCTCGTAATTCGATAGGTAACGTAACGTGGCATACAGTTCTTTTAGTCAAAGTTTTCTTTGCTATCCCCTCACTAATCAAAAGCCTTGGTACCGAGCGCTTCAGTGTATTTATACTGATCTGGATGACTGTCGTTATTTTTGTCACTTTGATATGGGGATCGGAGAACAGGGAACGGATTGAAAAACTGAAGAAATTTGGTGGATTCAGGGCGCTGTCACATTGATTTCACGTACGATATCGTATTGAGTATCGAGGTTACAATGACTCTACATGAGGATTTTACAAAATTATCAAAACTGAGTGACATCGGCAGATGGCATGTCACGCGGTTCGTGCAGGAGGTTGCCGGGTCACTTCTTCCCGGAACAACTATCCTGGATGCGGGAGCCGGTGAATGTGTCTATAAAAGATATTTCGATCACTGTGAATATAAATCAGTTGACTATGCTGTGGGTGATGCTGCCTGGAATTACAATAACCTGGATTATGTGTCCCGACTCGACGATATGCCAATAGAAGACAATTGTTTTGATGCCGTTCTTTGCACGGAGGTACTGGAACACCTTGAATGGCCGAGAGAAAGCATTCAGGAAATCCATCGGGTGATTAAGCCGGGTGGAAGCCTGTTTGTAACCGCTCCGATGTCGCATCCTGAACATCAGATTCCGTACGATTATTTCAGGTACACATCGTATGGATTGCTGTCGGTTTGTGAAAAAGCCGGGTTCGTTGACGTTAAAATCAGGCCTTTTGGAGGGATGTTTACGCGATGGGCGTATGAGCTGCCCTGGATACAGCAGCTTTTTCCCGGCACCGGCTTGAAGAGCGGAAAACTGAACTATGCCGGGGTTGCCTGCCTGCCCTTCAGACTGTGCAGTTTGATTATGGTACGTGCTTTACAAGTGGCGTTCCTGATGCTCGACCGCATTTTCCCGATAAAAAACGACCCATTTGGCTGGGCTCTGGTCGCGACAAAACAACGTCCTTTTGGGCAAGATTCAAGCGCCAGCCAATAACGATGGAAATACCAATGGTTACTGCTCTTACAAAAATTTCTGCCGTCGCCTTGAGGTTACTTTTAAAACCGGACCACTGGAAATATAGTTCATATGAGTATTGTCCGTCATGTAACCGGAAAAGCATCATTGTCTATTCATACGACGGGCAGCGGCATATTTCAGAAATCACCTCCACCTGGGAGTCCGGTAGCGACTTCAAAAAGCTGGTTATTAAGAGAGAAAATTATTTTTGCCACTACTGTAATGCAAATTACAGAATAAGAGCAAATGCAGAAAGCGTCTTACGTCTGCTCGGCATGACCTCTTCAGGAATATTGTTTGATAAATTAAGAGACGATACCGGATTTCATGTATATGAGACCGCTGCCTATAATATTTTCAGGAGTACCAGGATAAAAAAACTACCCAACTATACCGTATCGGAATTTTTCGACAATTCAGATTATGGCAATTATGTAAATGGTATTCGAAATGAAAATCTTGAGTGCCTGACGTTCCCCGACCGTACCTTTGATATTGTGATCAATTGTGATGTCCTGGAACATGTGAGTGACCTGAATAAAGCTTTATCAGAGATCAAGCGGGTTCTAAAGCCGGGCGGGTTTCACGTTTTCACCCTCCCGGTTGATCACAAATTACCCAAAACCCGGGAGAGAGCAAAAGTGGTGAATGGCACAATTGAACACCTTCTGGGACCGGTCATGCATGGAGATTCCATACGTCGCCAGGGGGTGCTGGCCTTCAGGGATTTTGGGAGTGATGTTTTGCAGTACGCAAGCCGTGACGGATTTGAATGCAGAGAACACACATATCTTATTGATAACCAGTACGTCACTTCAGTGTATTATGCACAAAAGATGTGATTATGAACCAAAAGCTGACATTCCGTTCTGCGGCAGAAATATTCGGGCTGACAATCAGTGCCGTGAGCATGATTTATGTCAGTCGGGTGGTAGGCCCGGTGTACCTGGGCTTCAGTGCTATTTCCACTGCGATTCTGCTGCTGTTCTCGCGCATCGCCGATGGTGGTTTGACTTCCCTGGCGACACAGCGTCTCGCTCGTGATGATGAAACGGTGGATGTGCTGTTTGCGGTAACAATGCCACCAAAACTGCTGGCTTCAGTCACAATAACTATTTTTACCTGGCTGGTTTCAGACCTTCTGAACATCGATTCTCATCTGGAGTATTTCCTCAAAATTTCAGTTTTTGCATTACTCTTCGATGTCTGCACTCCTGCATGGATTTTTGTCGCCTTGGGTAACATTAAAGCAGTATCATATATTCGGATAGGTCAGAGTATTCTGGCCGCCGCTTCCATATTCATTTTCATTCAGGAACCTACTGATTGGAAATACCTGCCGTACCTGACAGTATTCAATTCTTTTGCCGGTTTCGGGCTGGCTGTTATATTTCTGACACAAATTAAACGGTCTGTTTTCAGCACACGCTCATTTAATAAAAACTACCTGCATGTCCTCAAAACTTTTTACTGCGAAGCGGTACATTTTTTAAAAGCTGAATTATCGGTTTACGTTTTTATGTCATCAGACAGGATCATTCTTTACTACTTCACTAATCCTGTCACTGTCGGTCTGTATGAAGCGGCATACAAAATAATCAGTCCATTTTACAAAATCAGTGAAGTTATTACGCCTACTATGTTCCGGGATCTCGCCCAGGCGTTCAAGCGAGGCGAAATATATTCGACAATGTCAAAGTATGTATTTGCCATGTCCATATTCACGATTCCTCTCGGTTTTTTTCTGCTTATCTTTTCACAGAACATCATCGATTTGCTGTACGGTCCACAATTTTCGGGGAGTAGTTCGTGTCTCAGGATATTGGGTTTTGTAATTACGTTCGGCTTTATCGGCGGGATACTTGTTTTACCTTTTTCTGCATGGAACATGTCAAAAGAGTACGGTAATTCAATCTTCTATGGAAATATCACCAATATTATTCTGAATTTCACGCTGATCCCGATGTATGGTGCGATTGGCGCTGCAACTGCAACGCTGGGTGCAAAGCTGATCGTAACGGTGGTAGGGCTGGCATATTTCAAGAGAGTAACTGACTATCCCATTATTGCCGACTTTTTTTACTTTGTGGCAGCCTCGTCTATTCCTTTGATCTTTATCTATCTCTTTTCGATATTTTCACTGAACAGTTACCTGCAAATGATTGCCTATGGATGTGTGTATTTTGGTTTAATCGCCTCAATGAATAAATACCTTCATTCCGGGCAGAGATCAGTTGCGAGGTAAATTACTGTGAAGAGATGGGATATGAATAAATCAACTTCGCCAAAAGTCAGTGTGTGTATTCCCACCTATAACTACGGTCATTATTTGCCTGAGGCTATAAAATCAGTGCTCGCACAAACCTTCACCGATTTTGAGCTGCTTGTCATTGACGACTGCTCTGCTGACAACACACGGGAAACCGTACGCATCCTGATGAATTCAGACAGCAGGATCCGCTTTATACAAAATGAAGCACGACTTGGTTTTGTGGGGAATTTCACACGATGCATCGAAGCGGCAATCGGGGAATATATCAAGATACTCTGTGCGGATGATGTGCTGGAAGCAGCCTGTCTTGAAAAAATGGTGAACGTACTTGATGCGAACGATCACGTTGCCCTTGTATCCTGTTCCCGCGTACTGGTGGACAGGGCGCTCAAAACAACCGGCTTATCAGCGTATGCCTCAAAATACCGTCTACTGCGCGGCCCTGATGCAATAAAGAGGTGCCTGTTCAGCGGCAATCTGATAGGTGAACCGACGGCCGTACTTTTCAGAAAAAGGGATTCTGCACGGGGATTCAATTCCGGCTACCAGCTGCTGGTAGACCTGGAGATGTGGTTTCACCTCCTCGAAAAGGGCGATTTTGCGTTTTTGCCTGAACCGCTGTGCAAGATCAGGCAGCACGATGGTCAGGCAACATATGACTGTATAAAAACGCTTTCGTTTATCGATGACAATGACAAACTCTACCGGGAATTCATCGGGAAGCCGTATATGGGCACTCTGTTTGTAAGCGCATTGAGAATGCAACTCCGCATGACTTTAATTATATGGATGCAGAGAAGCGTTATCAACAATCCGGATGTTACCCGCCGGCATATCGGACATTATATGAATTACCATCTGGCGATGTGCATAATGCCTTTATATACAGCGCTAATCAAGCTGACAAGGATAGTCAGGACTTAGGCAGAGGATGCGATGTACTATTTTATTTCCGTATTCATAGTAATAGTTTTCGCTCGCATACTGACCGGTTCCTGGAGAAAGGTCATCGTGCTTCCATGGATTATCGTGACCACTCCGATGTTACTGGGAGCAGGACTCGCCAACCTCGATTTGATACCATCAATTATCTCTCCATGGTCCTTGAAAACGCACCAGATAGTAATTGCAGGCACTCTCGCTCTCGCTCTCGGAAGCTTCACCATGCGGAATATTCGCGGGACAATGGTTGTTGGCGCAAAAGACGTCATCTGGGATGAATACACCCTGGTAAGAGTGTTGATATTCGTTACGTTTGTTGCATTCTGCGCAAACATGCTGGAGTTCCTTATCGCGGGACAAATCCCGCTCTTTGCCGCTGATCCGGACCATGCACGGTTGATAGCTTCAAAAAACGGATTTATCCATGTATTCAGCGTGTTGTCCGGACATCTCGTCCCCATCGCCTCACTCATATTATTAACAGGGAAAGACCTGAAAAAGAATACCAGGCGAATTTTGGTGGCTATAATTATAATAAACTTTACGGTGCTGATACTGTGGATTGCCCGTGGAATGCTGATTTATCCGATTGTGACTGCGGTAGCGATGAATTA
Organism: Geobacteraceae bacterium; assembly: GCA_025355325.1. Lineage (GTDB taxonomy): Bacteria > Desulfobacterota > Desulfuromonadia > Geobacterales > Pseudopelobacteraceae > JACRCG01. Next base: position 24,213 of record JANXZX010000219.1, on the reverse strand, counting down.
TCTGCTGAATCAAAGCACGTTTACCCTGAAAAAAACCGTTACCATCCTGGCCGTATTTATATTAATTATTTCAGGTGTCAAGTACGTGCGGGATGTAACGAGATTTGGGCCCGACATGGGTGGACCCCGGAACCGTAATGTCTCGTCATTTGCTCGAACCATTATCGAAAGCAGCTCAATTCTCTATCTGACCATCACTCTCAATTATGAAATACTCAATCGTTATGCAGCGACCATTCCAGCGTTGGCGCCTCATTCGCATGGACGTATCATTGGCAGCAATCTGATTGCCTACATACCCGGCACCGGCAGGCCATATTCAGAACTTGAATTACAAAATAAGGTCCTGAAAAAAAACGAGCATGATCTTGGCCTTACCTCGACATTATTCGGTATCCCTTTTCTTGATTTCGGACTGCCGGGTGTACTGATAATCAGTTTTTTCGTCGGTTTACTCTATAAGTCTGTGTGGCACCGTATGTTTGAAAAAGGAACGCCGGAGAGCATATTTTTTTACGGGTACCTGATTTCCATGACGATTTTTATCCCATACGTTTTCATGTATTCCCAGGTAAATTTCACCTGGTTTCTTCTGACATCGTTTCCGATTATATTTCTCTGTTCATGCCGTGTCACAGGCACATCTTTTTTTCACCGGAAGAGCCGGATCGAATTTCTGCAAAGTCGTACTGACTGATAAGCGGTCTTCTGTTTGTTGAGGATATGAAATGAACCGCCGGACTCCGAAAACATACATATTGGTACTGAACTGGAATGGCTGGCGCGATACCCTGGACTGCCTTGAATCCCTGTATTGCAATGACTGTCCAGACTGCCAGGTTGTGCTGATTGACAACGACTCGGCAGACGATTCTTTGGAGAAAATTCGGGCATGGGCCAACGGGGATGCCATCTCATCTGCTACCAATCCTTTCAAAAAAAGCCCGTTGCCGTTCATAGAGTACGACAGGGAAACAGCTGAACAGGGAGGATTGGCGGTTGAAGAAGAGAGATTGCGCGCAAACCTGCCGGCAACAGTTCCCCATCCCCTGGTTATTGTCCGGACAGGTGAGAATCTGGGATTTGCCGGCGGCAACAATGTGGGACTCAGATATTCGCAGCATCATGGAGCCGGGTATGTTCTGCTGTTGAACAATGACGCAAGTCTCCGCTCCCGGGATGCCGTCACGACAATGATCACATTCATGGAGACCCATCCGGATGCCGGGGCATGCGGCGGACGGCTCTTTTATCCCGATGGCTCTGCCCAGGCGTCGTACGGTAACTTCCCTTCCCTGTCCCGCGCCATTGCCTATCTGTTTCCGGTGTATAAACTGCTCCCTGAAAGGCTGCTGCGAAGCCTCAAACGATCCAATGTCGTTCCTGATGATTCAATCAGTGAGCCGCTTCCGGTGGATTATCCGTCGGGAGCATGCTTCCTGGTCAGGCAGGAAACCGTCGATGACGTAGGCCTGCTGGACGAAAGATTTTTCATGTACGCGGAAGAGACCGACTGGTGCCTGCGCATGATGAAACAGGGCTGGGGAAGATATTATCTCCCCCGGGCCGAAATAATGCACAAGTACGCCGGGAGCTTCAGGCAATCTGGCCTGAAGGTGAACTGCTATTTCATCGAGAGTCTTTTCAGGTATTACCGGAAAAACTTTGCCGCGTGGCGGCTCTGGATCCTGGTGCTCGGTTATCTGTTGCGTTCCTCCTGGTCCATTGTCCAGTGGCATATTGCCGCGTGCCTCATGCCGCAGACGCTGCGCCTGAAGGCGCGGGAAAACATAGAGCAATGGCAGACATCCCTGAATCTGGCGGTTACGACAATAAGGGACCTGATTACGGGCAACATCGGAAAAGAGCAGGAACAAAGGCCCGGGAGGGATGCGCGGTGAACGTTATCCTGCAATCCAGAGCAACGCTTTTTAGCGTTCCGGGCGGCGACACTGTCCAGATAATCAAGACAGCAGAAGCATTACGGGCAAAAGGCTGTTCTGTGGATATTTCAATTGAACTGGAACCTGATCTGTCGCGGTTTGACCTTGTCCACTTGTTCAACCTTACACGGCCGCAGGAACTGCACCTGCAGGCCATGAACGCCCGGCGGCAGAATCGCAGGATTGTCCTTTCGCCTATTTACGTCTCATACCGGGAATACGAACAGAATGCGAGAGGCGGCCTGTTCGGAGCGCTGGCACGCCACCTGGATGCCGGTCAGATTGAATACTTCAAGGTACTGGCACGGGCAGTCAAAAATCTTGAATGCAGCAAAGGGACGCTGCAGCTTCTGGTTCACGGTTTCACCGCGTTGCAGAATGACATTATTGATATGGCCGATATCCTGCTTCCCAATTCGGAATCCGAAATACGGCGAGCAGGCCGTGACATGGAGCGCATCCGGAATAAAAGGCATGTTGTTGTGCCGAATGCTGTTGATGAGAATATTTTTGCCCCGGACCTCACCGGCCACCCGGAAGGGGAATATTCGGACTGTGTACTGTGCGTGGCCCGCATCGACGGAGTCAAGAACCAGTTGAATCTCGTTCGTGCAATGAAGGGGCTTCCCTGGCCTTTGCTTCTGATAGGCAAACCGACAAACCACCGCTCATTTCATGAACGGATCAAGAAAGAGGCCGGCCCCGGCGTGCAACTCATTGGTGAAATTGATAATGCAGAACTGCCCCGGTATTACAAAGCCGCACGGGTCCACGTTCTGGCAAGCTGGATGGAGACGACCGGATTGTCTTCCCTGGAAGCCGGGGCGATGGGATGCAATCTTGTGATCACCGACAGGGGCGATACGCGGGATTACTTCGGTGATTATGCATTTTACTGCGAACCGGATTCGGTTGAATCGATCCGGGCGGCGATAATCAAGGCATACGACTCGCCAATTGATCCGCGCCTGAGACAACACATTCTTGAAAATTTCACCTGGGAAAAAGCGGCCGAAAAGACCCTGGAGGGATACCGCATCGCGTTGGGTAAGGATTAATGCACATGATCAACTCAGTTAATAAAAGGCTGCATATCATAACGTCCAAGTTGACGGGCGACGTTTATCTGAGACATTCGACCTGGCGGGATGTTGTTCATGAAACTTTCAAGTGGTATGGCCGGCATAAAGCGATCATCAGAAACCAGATGAAGATTGTTCCTGCCGGCAATTTATTGAGAGTGGAGATCGGGGAACGGGTCATCTACTGGCCGGCGCGTGCCGGCAGTGCACGATTGGCGGATATGTATTTTGAAGTCTTTGATGCAAAGAATAATCACTACTTCGATATTGCGGAAACCAGCATACAAGCCGGCGATATTGTGCTCGATTGCGGCGCCTGTGAAGGGTATTTCACGCTGAAAGCGCTGGAGGCCGGGGCCCGCAAGGTTTACAGCATCGAGCCGGGCAGCGGTATCAGCCACTGTTTGCAGCAGACCTTTGCCGGTGAAATTGCGCAGGACCGGGTTGCCATCGGTTCGCTCCTGCTGGGCGACCGTGCCGGGGAAGTCTTGTTCTTTGAGGACCCTGACGATCCTACTGTCTGTAGATTCTACGACCGGAAGGAAAATGTGAATATGCCGGAAAATGTCCGGGTTGTGGAAATGACGACCATCGACGGGTTTTGTATCCGGCAGCGCATCGATAAGGTCGATTTCATCAAGGCCGATGTAGAAGGAGGGGAAGTCGGGCTGCTGCGCGGAGCTGAAAACACGCTGAAGAGATTCAAGCCCAAGCTGGCTTTTGCCGCATACCATAATCCTGACGATGCCAACCGGATGGTGCAGTATGTCGATGGATTGGGACTGGGGTACCGGTTTCGGGTTAAGGGAATCGTTGATTTTGACGGGGTGCCGCGACCGGTAATGGTGCATTGTTTCTGAAAGGGGAACAATCATGAAACGTAAATTAATAGTAATCTGTTTTTTTAGTTTCGTTTTGGTGGTTTCTGCCGTGTGTTCCACTGCTGCCGTAGATATCGGAGTCTATTATTATCCCGGCTGGCAGAGCACGTACATCAACTGGAAAGACATCAAGGGGCTGCCCGGTTCCAGATCACCGGGAAAACCATGGCCTGACCGCCAGCCGATGCTCGGGTACTACCCGGAGGAAGAACCGTGGGTCGCGGAAAAGCATATCTCATGGGCATCGCAATACGGCATAACTTTTTTTGCGTATGACTGGTACTGGGGTAACAATAAGCCCATGTTTGACCATGCCCTCAAAAATTATTTACAAGCCGGTAACAAGAGTAAATTAAAGTTCAGCCTTCTCTGGGCATATCATACTGAAGTGCTGAAAAATAAAAAAGAATTCGATGACATGGTGGTTTATTGGATAACTAATTATTTCAATCAGCCGACCTATTATCGAATAGATGCCAAACCGGTTATCTTTATCTACTCATATGATCAACTGGAGGCGAATGCCAAAGTTTTTGGTGAATCGACAAAAACTCTCCTTGCCAGTGCGAATACCATTGCAAAACAAAGGGGATTTAAAGGTATCTATTTTGTTGTTACAACAAATGCAATACCGAATAATGATTTGGAGGGGTGGCTGCTCGATATCGGCTTCAACGCCTACACGGGCTGGAACTACGTGGAGTCAAAAGGGGCCAGGGTTGAAGATTACGACGTTATGGTAGATGGTTATCTTGAAAATTTTTCTGCGGCTGCTCAAACGGCAAAACGTTTACCCTATATTGTTTCTGCAAGCCCCGGCTGGGATTCAAGGCCCTGGTCCGGCAACACAGCGCCATTACGGACCAACCCGACCCCGGATAAATTTTCACGTATGCTTCGCGGCGCAAAACAGATGATGGATTCAAATGTCAAAACACCGAAGATTATCATGATTGAGGCCTGGAATGAATTTGGCGAAGGTTCATATATTGAACCGACAAAAAAATTGGGATTCAGTTATCTGGAGGCGATCAGGAAAATCTTTGCGCCATCACCGGCAAAAGCCGTTACTGAATCTGAATAGCACAAATCTCCCGCCAGCTCCTTGCCCATCATTATGAGGGGGGGCAAGGAGGGATTTGGTTCTGTTTCCACATCTGCGGACGGTACCAGATTGTTTGCCCTGGTAGGTGACAGAATTTTTACGTTCAATTAATATATTCATTTACAAACAAACAGTCCTCCTGCAGACGATTCCGCAGGAGGACTGTTTGTTTTGATTCACCTTATGGTGCCGGATGATCCCGAACTGCCGGTTTCCGTTTCAAACTCAGGTTCACCAACAAACCAGCACAGGTCCGTAACCGTGACATCGATAGTTCCATTCGCCGATACCGTATAGGGACCGCCTAAGAGTTTATATCCCTGACCGTCATTCTTGTTCTGGTAAATCGTATTAATAATACTTCCTGCCGCTTTGCCCGGAACCGGAAGGGTTATGGTAACCGGATTGGAGAACGTTGCCGTCGATGCACCGGTTATTTGCACATCAACAGCTACGGAGGTTGACTTTACAATGGTAAAGCCGCCGGAAACCGGAAGCGGCACCCCGCTGGTACCGGATGTGGTGGCCGTAGCATTGGACGGGACACTGAACGTAAATGTTGTGGCCGTTGTAAGCGGCATTACAGTACCTGATGAATTCTTTGCAGTGATAACAGTACTGGGCGGCAGGGAAACCGAGGTTTTTGCAACCGCAGCAGGGGCGGATGCCGGGACAGCAACGGTAGTAGCCGCAGCAGACGATGTAGTTACAGTGCCGGAAGTATTTACGGTTGTTCCGCTGATTGCGTCACTCGTGACGCTCGCAACAGGAGGTGGAGACGATCCGCCTCCGCCTCCGCAACCGCCAGCAAAAAGAGTTAACCCCAGTAAACCAACTGCTACGCATATGTTCCATAATCTTTTCATAACCAGTTCTCCTTTCTTTTGCTTACTTGTTTGAGGTAGGATTGAACGAGCAGAACGGTCAGCCCGAAAAATCAAAATACAAGCTCTGTTACAATTTCTCGCGATAGGCAATCCACGCATCCCGCAGCCTGAAGAGATGTGATCTGATATATGATTCATTAAGCCGGTCCCTGTTCTGATACTGGTCATAGAGCGATGCGGTCGGAAGAGGAGTGGCGGCCAGCGGAAATCCAGGAATCCGGTTTCGTGAATTCGATACCACCGTTTCCTGGGAATACTGCCATTCATCTGTCCCACGCAGCTGCATCCCGTAATAATGCTTCATGTCCCTGGCCGGGGTGAGCGGAAAACTGAATGTAACGCCGACCGCCTGCCAATGACGGGTATCTTCGGCAGTGCTGTTCTTGTAGTAGGCAGAAAACCCCGTATCCCCGAACATGCGCTTCATCTCAAACGAAAAACCGCGATCCTGCGCCGCAAATTTTCCCGTTGTCCCGGTCAGAAACAGATCCAGTGAACTCAAGTAGTAACGGTACGAGGCAAGATAGATCTCCGACGTTTTACTGTTCGTATCATTACGACCCCACGACTGCACAAACCGGACGGCATGCGAACCATCCCCCGGTGTCCAGGCAAGTTCATTGAGGGTCCCGTAGACATCCGGGGAGACCATGCCGGCGCCCAGATTCGCCATAATATCCGGCAGCGGCTTGACCGCCTGGAACAGCATCAGTCGTTCCAACCTAGCCGGTGTACGAACGGTGCGATATGGTTTGCCGTCATCCAGATTGTCGCTCCACGAGAGGGGAATATCCCAACGGGCATTGATCAGACCGCCTTTCCATACGTTCACGAACAGTTCCGGTTTAAGTGAGAGAACATAATCAAAAGAACCGTATTCCGTGCCGACAAGAGTGGTCAGGCCCGGCCAGAGCACCAGTGATGCGGTGAAGGCACTGTCATTTACGGCTTCTTCCGCAAATGACATACTGACATCATCGTCACATTTGCGGGAAACGGTCACCCGCTCAGCCAGTTCGGCACGAACGCTGCCACCCGCTACATATGCTGCCAACTCATGCAGCGGCATTGAAATCCGGACCATGCGAATGCTTTTTTTCTTTATGATCACGGTGATATAACGAAAATCATCCCTGAACGCTTCAGCAGACATACCACTGACCACCCCGAGTGCATCCAGTTCGTTGTGGTTGAAGATGACATTCTCATACTCAACTACCAGCGTATCGCTTTCCATTCTGCCCACCCGAATGCTCATGAAACCGGCCTTGACAAGCCGATCCCGAAGCGCGGCCAATCTCGATTCCAACGTTCTGCCCGATGTTACGGGGATGGATGGCGGATCTGTACGCGGGACAGGTGTAACAACCGGATTCGGCTCAACTATGACTGATTCCTGCGGTAACGGTGGAGAAACGGAACGCACCTGAAAATCGAGCGGAAAGGTAAGACCGACCCCCATCTCCACATTACCCGGTTTATTGTCCAGCGACATCTTCGCTGTAGCGGACAGACTGATCGGACTCCTCCATATCCGTGGTGTTACTATTCGTATGCCCAGATTGGTTTCCTTCGTGTCATATTCGCCCAACAGATAGATCCAGTCATGCGCCTTGAATTCCCCGCCGACGAACACCCCTTTCATCCGCTGCGGCCCGAAACCGTAGCCGGCCGAAACCCGCAGACGCCAGATGTCCTCAGAGGCAACAACATACCTGTTCCGAAGCTGACTCAAAGCGCCTCCAACATCCTGATATCCTGCGGCAAACACCGGAACAAATGGGCTTTTACGAAAAAACGGCTCCGTAGAAAGTTTGATATTGGCTGACAAGTCACGCACTACCGCTTCAGGCGCCTCGGTAAACCTGCCGCCGACCTCAGCTACGCTGAAGGCGCCGACTGAGAAGAGGTAATTGTCCTGATGCGAGGTTTTGTTTCGCCACATGGATTCCCTCTGATTACTGTACAGACCATCGAAAAACCCCTCTTGAGTCACATAGGCACTGGGAGTGTTGAGAATGCCGGTGTACCCCTGCAGAGAAAGGCTGCTCTGGAACGGTTCCTGTGGCGGCAGTTCAAATGCCCATCCCGTCACAGGTAATACGAATACCCATAAAAGCTGAATGGCACATCCCAAAAGATGGTTAAAGTGAACCAGACGTGCCATCATTAGTTCTCCGGGTAACAGTCTGAGAAGCGGCTATTTCCACGTCAGGATGCTGTGTTGTTCATTAATGACCGTGGTTTTTGAGACATCCGGCTCATAAACCTGCTTTTCATACTCCAATTGTTGACGGGGTAATATCACGCCATAAGCTTCAGTGATGAAATCCCAGGTATAACCGTTTATGATCCGATCCCGTGCCGCAGTTTTCATCCGGTTCAACTGCTCTGGGGAATAGGACTCGACTGCCTGGATTATTTCCGCGATATCCTGTTCCTGATGAAAATATACTGCCGCTTCTGCCGCCACTTCCCGGTTGAATACGTTGTCATGGGCAATAACGACATTCCCGCACCCAAGTGCCTCCAGGAGCGACGGATTCGTTCCTCCCACCGTATGACCGTGAAAATATGCCAGAGAATGATAGCGTAAGGCCTGCAGCGCATCCTTGTCGTACACCGCGCCAATAAAGCGAATACGCCCTTCATTCAACTGCAGCAATTCCTTCACATAACCTGTTTCCCGGCAGGTGCTTCCGACTACGACCAGAGGATTCCCGCTCCCTGAAAGCAGATAACCCTTGAGTATCTCTTTTACCGAGTTTTCCGATTCCAGCCTGCACACGACCAGGTAGTAAGATTCAGGTTTCAAATGCCACTCATCCAGATGGTTAATATCTGGCACCTCGGTAACGAGAGGTGCACCATAGGGGATTACGCTGACAGGAGGCATTTTGGCATGTCGGGATTGCAGATGATCGAGAATGCCCTGAGCATCGGCGATTAGCCGGTCAGGCGTCCACATGGCAGCAGCTTCCATGGTCTTGAACCACTGTTTCGCCAGCCAGTTCCACTTGGACCGTGCCCATTCAACTCCATCCATGTTGATCCAGACCGTGGTTCCCCACAAACGGGGAATAAAACAGAAAATACTCGTGGCATATCCAAGCATATAAACAACATCAAACATGCTGCGGGCATGCCACAGGCAGCGCAGATCAAATAAAATTGTCGTTAACGGACCGAAACCGGGTGCCGGTATATGAACCAGATGAACACCCTTGTACATATCAGGCTGTGTTCCTTCAGCCGCTTCGCAATAGACGGTAACATCAACGCCCTGCTGAACAAGCCTGACAGACAATTCCTCCGCAAACGTCTCAAATCCGCCATACTGAGCCGGAATTCCGCGTGATCCAAGGATAGCGACTCTCATAATTGAACTTCCGATAGTGCGGGATTATTCATCTCATCCACCTTGCCTGATGTCATGAAGCACACTCCGTCTCCGGGTATCCTGATGCTATGATAGCAACATTTACCGTCGTCTGAGATTGGTGGGTGTCTGTTTATTCAGTCAGCAATCAGGCAAAAATTGATGCGAAGTTGTCCTATCTTTTCGGAAAATGCGGGTAGGTTCTGCGTGGAGGGGATATATCAAATGCGGATTGGGAAGAATGAACCTAAAATCGGCAGTTCATGAACCACAGAGCAACTGAGCAACAGAGGAATCAAACAGTTACATCAACAGCAGGCATAACCAAAATGGTGAGTTATTATTTCTGGTTTTAACCTGAATTCTTCTTTTTTTTGCTCAGTTACTCAGTTGCTCTGTGTTTCAAATGCTTTTTTTTGATGAAGGATTTCTACGGTGAAATTATGAATTTGTACCTTGTAACATCAAATCCTAACCCCCCTCAATCCCCCCTCCCTTATCAGGGGGGAAGGAAGATTTGAAGTCTCCCCTGATAAGGGGAGACTTAGAGGGGTTTGATGCGAAAGATAAGGTGTTCCAGCGTACCAGTGACAAACATTGATACGGCAATGGAATCTGAAAGACACCAATATAATCACCGGCAAATCCGGTTTTATCGCTAAATCATCAATATCAAAGCATATCCAAAAAGGATTGAAAACGCTTCGGCAGCATTTTTCGACACACCTCTTATGTTTGCTTTTACCTGAGAGAGTCTCGTCATCGCTGCCTCTTTTAAAATTAATTGTTCACCCAGTGATGGAATCGGGGCGTTTCCCTGAAAGGCATTATTCGCTAAATACCACTCTTTAGCGGTTATCCGGACACAGAGCTGGATATCGTAGCGCATTTGGATAAGCGCCCGGTACGGATATGGAAAAAGTGAAAAGTCGGGCGGTGACGGCGGTGTCTCTCCAAGCGCTGCGAGTTTATCGGCAAGACCATCCACGGGGAGGTAGTTTAGAGGCAGTTGAGGATTTACCGCTGCGTAGGCTGCAAGGTCTGTAATTGTTGTTCGGCCTAATTGCTCTTGAAGAACTTCTGCGGTCATGCCGGGCATCAGTGCCGCAAGCGAGGAAATCAGCGATATCTGTTGGAGGCTGAATGACAAGGAAGACAGCTCAATCCCGTATTTCCAGGCAAATAAATCGCTATTGGATTCAACATCATATTCACCAGTCACGATGCGATGAATATCGATAATAAAAAGTGGATCTTCAAGGTTCTTTTCCAAACAGACAAGTTCTCTTGATAAGATCGGTCTCAAAGCGGAGATTATTTTACCATCATAAAGCGATATGACCCCTGCGTCAGTATGGAGGTACTGTAAGGCGGCACTTGTCGAATCCAGTAATATACGGCGTCGGTCTTGATAGACCATAGTGCGCAACAGCAAAATGACTAGTTCTCCGTCTGCAAGAGAAAGTTTCTTTGCTAATGGAGGCTCGGAAATCCTGGACTCAATAGCAGCCGCTCCCCTGAGCAAAGCCATATCAAGCTCTTCCGGAGGTATTCCGGACTGAACAGAGGACTGAATGAGATTTTCCAGCAAATGATCAATTGCAGCACCCTTTGCCTCAGCGCCGGCGATGCCGGCAAGAGCCTGACCGTACTCTTTCTGGTAAGCCTGGACAATAAGCGCCACATCATTTCTGAAACGGTGCCATTCAATAGTGCTGCCAGGACCGGGGAACAAAGATTTCCGGAACGCCAGGGCAGCTTCATGAGCTGCCGGGCGAAGCGCGCGGATGTCAGAATTGTCTGTGATACCGGGGCGGGTAATAAATTGCAGAAAAAGTTCTGTTAACGGTTCGTGATCTGCGGATGCGAAGGGTGAATTCACGTGAGCCGTTGCGGATGAAGGCATACACAGGGCAATAATCAATAACACGGGCAGGAATAACGTACGAAGATAATTCATATAACGCTCCACTTCTCACTTGAAATGTGAATGTATGGTTACTCGCCGGAAAATATTACGTGCTACAGATAAATATAATGCCGATATCACACCTCAACCCTGAACTCGGCTCCATGCGCCGTATTGCGTACTGACAAGTGTCCTCCCATGTTTGTTTCGATAATGGTCTTCGACATGTACAGGCCGATTCCGGTGCCTCTATCCGGCCCCCGGGTGGTAAAATAGACGTCAAAGAGTTTATCAATAATTGCTTCGTTTATGCCGCCACCGTTATCCGTAATCGTCACAACCGCTTTCCCTCCTTCGCTGAATGCACGGATGGAAATCAGGGCATCATCCAGTCTTCGTTCGAGAAGAGCGTCACGAGCGTTTGCAAGAATATTCAGAAGTACCTGCGCGTACTCGTTGGGAAAGCCTTTGATGCTCGGAACACCCTCGCACTGGATTTCTACGACAATGTGTTCATCTTCATAACTCTTTTCGATGATTCTGACAGTTCTCTCAAGTAGCAGCTCTACGCTGAAAGTCACTTTCTGTTTATCCACCCTGAAAAAGTTCATGAAATCTTCAATGGTGCCGGACATTTGCTTAATATATGTCATGGCTCTGGCTGTGCTCATTTCCAGGAACTCTTTGTTGAATTTATCAGAACCATAGAACATGCAGAACTTTTGGATTACGAGAGCCAAAGTATTGAGCGGCTGTCGCCACTGGTGTGCAATATTATTAATCAACTCGCCCATAAGAGCATGACGCTCCTGGAGGATTATTATCATGTCCTTTTGGCGCAACTCTTCCACTGCCTGAGTGATGCGTAATTCGAGCGTATTGTTGAGATTCTCAAGTTCGAGTTTCTTTATATTGAGCTCATTTACGGCCATTTCCAGATTGAAATGGGAATCCATCAGTTTATTTTCTAACTGGAAGCGCGCAGTGTCATCAATGATTGAAATAAAAATCAGTTTGGGTTTGCTTTTTTCGAAGACGGCCACGCTTTGAAGATGACAATGGATTTTCGTTCCATTTTTTCCCATGAGGCTGAGTGAGCATTTTAGTACGACTTTGCGAGACAAGACCAATTTGAGGTGATCGACAAAGCATTCTCTTCCTTCTGAATCCGCAATAAAACTTGAAAACGGGCGGGTGACCAGCAATCCCCTCTCTGTTTCCAACAGAGCCGCGCCGGCAAGATTTATTTTTAATATTATTCCTTTTGCATCAACGCTTACATAACCGACGGGTGCAAATTCATAGAGTTCAGCATATGCATCCCGCGATATTTCAAGATTTTCCTGAACCTGATGCAGTTCGTCATTTTGCATCTCCAGTTCAACGTGCTGAACCTGCAATTCGTGCAGGAGCCGTTCCGTTTCATCGTAAGGACGGGCAAATTCAGCTTTTGGACTTTCATCTTTGAGCCGCTCTTCTGCGTGGCGACGCAGTGTTTCAAACTCAACAGATTGTTCCTTTTTCCTAGCCATTCAAACTCCCGGCCCACTAATTGAATCACCTTTTCTGTTTCACCGGCAGAGCAAGATTAATATACCAATTCCATAGCACTATCACTCAAATTCTCTCAATAAACGCAATCACCATGTCATGCGCATCAATGAAAGACAATTCCATAGACAAACAAATAGCTTGTTCCAAAGCAGGCAAGCAGAATGACATGCTTCACAATCAGCATTTTTCGGCGAACGCGTTCGGCATCAGGGCCATACCAGTTTTCAACATAGGTAAATGTTCTGCCCGCTCCGGTCGCCATGATCAGAACCATCGCGGCAATACTTACCCAGAAGAATAAATGCTCAATACTGTTGAGCACTCCGGTTATCTCCGGATGCCCCACGTGTGTCCGGTGCAGGAGGATTATTGTCGCAATGGCTGCCAGCCAGATCCCGGCGGCAAAGTCGTGTACAAATCCGTTCAGGATAACCAGTGATTTTGCAACTTTCATTTCGGATCCCTATGGAAGCGGCGCTACGGCCGGGTGATGGTCGCCATGCCGCCCGGCAGCGCCGTGCACTGTTTTAAGCATAGCCTTGATCTCTTCCGGCATGCCTGCGCCGTCCCGCATGGCCGACTTCATCTCGCCGGCCAGATAGGAATGATTCATCAGCAGATTCAGCACCGAAAGCATGAATTCCTGCTTCCAGGGAGTCAGTGTCTGCAGTGTCTGAAATTTGTGCATGAAGAATTTCTGCGCAGCCTTGCCCAGTTCGCGGCCCAGTTCTTCCATGGTCATATTCTTTGGCTTTATGACCGGCTCCACCAGATTATATTTGCTGTAGTCTTTAGTCGCGACATATTTTTCAAGTTGAGGATACAGATCTGCGTAAGGCCAGGGAGCAATGGCGAGAAAAAAAGCCATGTCAGGGTTGTAATATTTAGCCAGATCAACGGTCCAGGCAATAGATTCCGGAGTATCGTCAGGCATGCCGAGCACGAAAGAGGTCTCGGAAACAATGTCGGCGTTGTTGATCAGGTCAATGGCCTGCTTGGATTGAGCAACCTGGGTGTCTTTCTTGAACAGGTCGAGCGTCTCCTGCGTACCGGCTTCGACCCCGACGTAAATATGGTCAACACTGGCCAGACGATATTTATCCATTATATCGGCATCGCGCAGGATATCGTCAACACGGGTTTCCATCAGCAGTTTTACCGGCACCCGGCGGGCTATCATCAGGTCGAGGATGCGCTCCCACCGGACCCGGTCGAAGGTCGGAATTTCGTCGGCCAGCATGACGACTTCCACGCCATAGGTAAAACTGAGCAGTTCCAGTTCGGCAATAACATTTTCCGGGCTTCGCGCCCGCCAGGTCTGGGACCAGAACAACTGCTGAGAGCAGAAGGAACATTGCTGTTTGCACCCCCGTGACGAGGAGATTATGGCCAGGCGGGCATCATGTTTGGCGCGATATTTATAAATCGGCCAATCCACCAGATCCCAGGCCATGGGAAGACTGTCCAGATCCTGAATGTAGGACGCTTTCGGCGTAACCTGCACCCCGCCATCGCGCCAGAAGGCAAGGCCATTGACCTTACCCGGGTTACCACCCGCATTAAGACAGGAGAGTAATTCCACCAGCGTAACCTCACCTTCGCCCCGCACGATGAAATCAACGCTTTTATTGTCATGAAGCAGGATTTCGTCATAACAGAAGGTGGCATGGACATTGCCAAGAACAGTCACGATGGTCGGGCTGATTTCTTTGGCGAGACGGCAGATTTTTATGGCATCGGTGATGGAAGCGGTAAATGACGTGGTGGCAACGACATCAGGACGGAACGCTTCAATGCGCTTCTGAATATCCGGCCAGGTATGCCAGAGAGACATGGCGTCGTAATAATCAACCTCGTACCCCGCCGCCCGAAGGGAACCGGCAATGGAGACAAACCCGACATTCAGCCAGGTACCGGCAGATTCAACAACACCGGAATGATACGGAGGAGTTATAAGGATAACGCGTTTTATAGTCATGGCGGTGCTCCTTGATCAAACCTGTTACTTGAAATATTCCGCGTGAATCGAACCGCTCAATGTGGCCATGCCGAACAGAGTGACTAACGAGACACAAAAACAGACCAGGAGCGTCCATGCCGCCCTGACTCCCTTCAGTTGGTAAAACCGGCGCATATGCAGATACAAGCCAAACATCAGACAGGTTATCAGCGCCCAGGTTTCTGTCGGATCCCACCCCCAGAAGCGTCCCCACGCTTGAAAGGCCCAGATTGATCCGGCCAGCATGCCGATGGTCCAGAATATAAAGCCGAATCCGGCAAACCGGTAGCTGTAGACATCCAGTGTTTCAAGCGGCGGCAGCCGGAGCAACCATCCGCTGTCCGAACGTTTCTTGAGCAGATAGAACAATGCCAGAGCAGCGGCGATTACCAGCGTAGCCAGGGCAATCTTGTACAGTCCGATATGGATCAGCAGCCAGACGCTGCGAAACGTGGCAGGCAGGGAACGGATGCCGGGATTATAAAACAGCGACAGCGCCAGCATCAGGAACGCGGCAGGGAATGCCAGAACACTGACCGGCTTGATGCGCGGATAGAAGCGGAGAAAGACGAAAAAACAGACCATGACCACCCAGGCATCGGATGAGAGCACTTCGTTGGGGGCCATGTAGGGGCCATGCCCCACCTCGCGCCACCAGGCGGCAATCAGCACGCTGTGCATAATCAGACCGACTGCGGCAATCCGGTAACTGATCCGTTCGAAGTGATCTTTCCCGAACAGTACCCCGCTAACCGTGGCTATCGTTGCCAGGACATATATGATGACGACCGCCCAATTGGCAGCTATGTAAGACCCCAGAGACATTTTCATACGGCGGTCACCCTTTCAAACTCCGTTGTCAATCCATCGCGTTCTTCAACAAAAAAGTCTCTGAATGAGGCTGCTTTCCAGAACACCGTATAACAATTATGCTTTTCCCGTACCGCAATCAGCTCTCGCGGCGGCATAAGGTACAGGAGCAGGCCGCCAATCATGATGATTGCAAAACCGGTGAACACCAGCGGCATACCGTGGGTATCGACAATGATCAGCTTTGCCCATTTCGATACCCCGTTCAATTGTACCCGATAATCACCCAGCGTGCCGGATGTACCGGATATCAAAGTTGTTCGGGCAACCTCCCTCCCCCCCTGACTGGCACGGAGAGTTAATTCAGGGTTACTGCCGGTCATGGATTGTCTGGACACATCGGCAAAATACTTCGCGGAAAGAAGATTCACTGACCAATCAACGGCAAATTCATCGCTATATCCGGCTTCTGAAGCGCTCAGCGGATGGTGAGCGGCGATTGTTTCACGATGAGTCGTACCGTTTTGATCGGTAAACGTTACCGCGAAAGCATTGCCGTACTGTGAGGCGTGATAAATGCGCATGCCGTGATAGCTCATGATGCGATTTATCGATGCGGTCATTGACTCAACCTGACCTGACGGATCGGTAATGGAAATATCCGATAAAACCTCGACCGGCTGCTGTTTACCGTCAAACTGTACTCTCACCCTGTCAAGACGGATGGTCCCCGGCACCTGTAGTGGCCTGGCAAACAGGCCATGCTCGGACTGTACCCAGGGCTGACTGCTGTTGTGTTGTTCCCCCTCAACCAGGATCAGCGACGCCTGACGGGAGGTCAGTGCCACGTACAGCGACACCGAGATTACCACGGTAATGCCGATGTGCAGCAACGAACTACCGAAATACCCCCACGGGTTCCTGACAAACTTCAATTGCCCGTCCGGCGAGGTGGAAATCCGCCGGTATCGGTGGGTACGAGCTACCGTTAGCAGTGACTCACCGGATACTCCCGCTGCCACTTCGTCTGTTGTAGCCGCCGCAGTCGAAATGAGTTTTTTTCGCGCAACACCCACCTGTTTGACGGATGAAATCCCCAGTGACAAGGCAGCAATCAAAATCGCCCCGGCAAACCACGGTTGCGAGTAGATGCTGTGCAGATTAACTGCATCAATCAGCCAGAGCAGCCCGTTATGACCGAAACGCCATACTTCGAGCTGCTGCGGAGATGTATCGATTCTCTGCGGGATGAGTGTCGAAAGATACATCACCCCGGCAAGGAACAGTATCAGCACCAGTGACATTCTTCGCGCAGAGAAGAATTGCTTCACGTTGTTCACCACTACCATCTATTGGTCTGCGTACCGCCACCCGAACAGCCGCTGCTGATCGTACCATGATTACAGGTTGTGCCATTGGCCGGAATGCCGACACCTTTGGCGCTATTGGTCGGGGTAATCCCGTTCACCATCGGGCCGACAACGTTCGGTTTGCCGTTTCTGACCGGACCGGCTGTGGAACCCTTGCCGTGATTGATTCCGGAGTTGTTGCCGCTGGTGGTACCAGCCCCACTGTGGCACACGGTACAGGCAGCGGTGCCATGGGCGCTGTCACTGGCGCCGCTGTGATATCCGAGACGGTCAGGATATGCCGTGCCGACCGGTCGGCCGATTTTGGTGGTAGTCGCCGTACTCAGACCGTGACAGGAACTGCAGTTCGCTCCGGCAACCGTGCCGGTATGGACCGGAGCCGCCTTAATGTGACAGCTCATGCAGTCGGGCGGGTTGCCGACCACCGCTGCCGGGTACGGACTTGCAGCGGTTCCCATGACATGACAGCCGAGACAGGCGGTATTGCCGCCAGCCGCCACGACATCGGCTTTATGGGTATCATACGGCACCGCATGGCCGCCGGACACTTGCAGTATACCGTCAATATGCAGTGCCTTGTTCACGAAAATATTTGCATATGTGGTACCGGTGGTGCTGATATTGGCGTGACAGCTGCAGGTCGTGCCCAAAGCGCCTGTGGCTGCTCCGGTGGCCGGCCATGTTGCGGGCAGGGTAACAGCCGGATGCCCGGAAGCTGCCGCCGGAGGGAAGCCGTGGCACGAAGCACAGGCGGCGCGACTTAAGGTTGCCGACAGGAAGGCGACGTTCCAGACAGGCGCCCTGTTCGTTCCCGTGGTATCCCCGCCCGGCATGCTGGCGCCGTGGCAGTACACGTTGGCACAAGCTCCGGTTGATGCCGTATAGGTCGGCGTCAGCGCCCCGCTCTTGGTTGCCAGCGTGCTCCAGGTAAAGTTGGTGGTACCATTCATGTGAGTTGCTGCCGTCAGCGTTACGGCACCGTGGCAGTCGGCGCAGACAAAGGCGGCTGCCAGACTGTCGGTACTGGTGAGGTGCGAGGTATGTGCGCCGACCTTGGCGTTGGTGGCAACGGTTACCTTGGGAATTGCCGTTGAGTAGAACGGGTTGGCGGCGGTCACATCAGCAGCCAGGTTCCCGGAGTGACACTTGGCGCACTGTACCGATGAATAGGGGAAGCTGTTCACCGGAGCTCCGCTTCTGGCGCCCCAGACCGGAGCTCCCTGTCCATGACAGAAGGTGGCGGAGCATGTTTTGGTAGCAAGAGTCCAAAGCGGCACTGTCCCCTGACCGGTAAAGGCGACCTTTACTGTCGCAGGTGTCGCCGCAGTCCGGTTGCTGGAACCGTGGGTTACGGTGCCGGTACCGCCGCCGGTGTGGCAGGTCGCGCACGTGGAACCGGTTATGGCAACATGGAGACGATGGTTGCCGCTGATATTGGGAAAGACGTTACCGACCGGCCTGCCATCAGTGGCACTGCTGCCATGGCAGTCCCAGCAGGAGGAAGTTCCCGACGGCACCCTCAATCCCTGGATGTGACAGCCGGTGCAGTTGGGAGCCGTGCCCGCCGCGACCGGATATGTTCCGCCCGCAGTATTCGTGTGACAACCGGTACAACTTGACCATGGCGTGAGTCCTGCCGCACTCAGGTGCAGAGAACCGCCATACGGGAAGACATGACCGCTTGCCGCCGGTTCAAAAATGCCGTTGATATGGAGGGCCGGATTAACAAACATGGTGACATAACTGTTTCCGGCAGGGTTGATATTGCTGTGGCAGCTGCAGGTCGTCCCAATCGTTGCGGTTGCCGGGAAACCGGCCGGGATGGTAATGCCGCCCGGATGCCCGGATGTCGAGGAAGGCGGGAACCCGTGACAGAGGCTACAGGCCGCCGTACTGACGGTCGCCGGAAGATAGGTAGGATCCTTCCAGATCGGAGATTTGTTGGTACCGGTGGTATCGCCGCCCGGCATGGAGTTGCCATGACAATACGTTAGTGTACATTGACCTGTGGTAGCGGTGTATGTTGGTACGAGCGTACTGGTCCTGGTAGCCAGGGCACTCCATGCCAGCGCGGTTGCGCCATTCATATGTGTTGCGCCGGTGAGTGTCACGGTGCCGTGGCAATCCGTACAGGCGGTGCTGGCTGAAATACCGAGAGCCTGTGATGTCATATGGTTGGTATGGGCGCCGACCTTGGCATCGGTGTTGGCGGTAACTTTTACCGGATAAGCGGTATTGTAGAACGGTACCGCCTGGGTTATCGCCCCGGCGGTGGAGCTGCTGTGACATTTGCCGCACTGATCGGTCGTGGACCAGAGTGTGCCGCCCCACGGTATCGCAGTTGCGGAACCATGGCACTTGCTCGTGGAACAGGTCCCCCAGGCGGTACCGGCGGCCATGGGTGATGGTTTCGAATAGGTCGTGCCGGGGGCAATGGATCCGGTGAAGCTCAGCTCAACCAGTTGATTGACATGGGTTGCCGTAACGATGCCGGAAGCCGAATATCCGGTGCCGTGACAATCGGAACAGAGAAATTTGCCGCCGGCAGCGTAGCCGGTGCTGGCATGTACGTAGTGGCTGCCGTTGGGCGCTGCTGCGGCAAGCGTAGACATATCGGCATGACATGCGGTGCAGGTGAGCACCGCGCCTCCCCAGGTCGGAACCGCAGTTGTTCTGGCAGTTGCGTTGGGGCCGGAGTTACTGTGGCAGTACAGATTGGTACACGTACCGAACAACTGGGAACCGCTCCTGCTCGGAAGATAGTTATTCCCGGAACCGGTATATGTGGCACCCGCCTCCAGCGCATTGAGCGGATTGCGCAGGTATCCCTGAACCTTCAAAGCCCGTCCGGCGCTGGTGGCATGAATGAATGTTGCGTAGCCGGGATGACACTTCTGGCAATTGGCCGTTCCAGGGAAGTAGGTATCGTGGCGGGCATGGCTCCCGGCCAGGCCGCCTGCGGGGGCCGCCGTGGTACCGGCCGGAGGTGCGCCATGACAGGCGTTGCAGTCGGTGGTCACATTATATGCTGCCGCTCCCCAGACCGGCGTCTTCTTCTCGAAGTGGCAGTTTACATTGGAGCAGGTTGCAGCGGTCAGATTCGGCAGTGAGGTCTGATTAAAGAAGACCCCCTTGTCATATCTGGCTCGCAGGGAAGCGGAGGAATATCCTTTCAGGCTGTTGGCCATTCTGATGACATTATTCTGATGGCCAAAATCGGTTGCAACAACCGCCGGATGACAGACATTGCAGCTTGCCGCAGGTGCAGCGGCAGGAAGATGATTGCGGTGATTCCCGATGAACGCGCTCGATTGCGAACCGAAATGCGGGTTGCCTTTACGAACCGCATCCCGCGGCGGAGCACCATGACAGTACGTGGTGCACGAGTTGAGAACACTGGCGGCCTGGACTCTGTCAGGGCTGGCCGTTAACGCCAGCAGAACAAAAATCCCCGTTACCACCTGCGAGTAGTATGGTATGTTCTCGCACTTTTCCCTCATGGCACGCTCCTTCTTTCCGTCTACCTTTTTTCAAGCTTATTACACCACGTTGGCGTCGCGGCAGGGAACATTCCCACCGCGACGCCGGTACATTAATGACTCGGATCCCACTTCGGAGTTGCGCCGAAATGGCAGCTGGCGTTCGAGCAGATTCCGGTCAGGTGAGTTGCACCATCCAATCGGTTCGAGCTGTACTTGAACTGTTTTGCTGCTTCGTATCTGAAGCGCTGATTGGCTTTCGCTTTTATGTTCTGGCTCGGATTAAAGACGATCGGTGTCATCTGGTGATCGGCCGCATCGTGGCACTTGCTGCAGTTTGCAAAACCATCTGCCGGAACGGCAAGGGCACTGACATGGCTATTAATTGTATGGGCACCACCACCGCCCAGGTAGTTTTCCGGTTTCGCGTTAGCCCAGTTATTAGCGGCAGCAACAAAGGTAGCACTGGCAGGAGGATAGCCATGACAGGTATCGCAGGCACCACTGGCGGCCACATCAACCGTACCATTGATATGGAGGGCCTTATTGACAAAGATATTTGCATAACTGTTGCCTGCAGTATTGATGTTGGGGTGACAACTGCAGGTACCGCCGATTGTGGCTGTCGTCGGGAAACCAGCCGGTATGCCGACCGTCGGATGGCCGGAAACAGCTGACGGCGGGAAGCCGTGACAGGTGCCGCAGGCTGCGGTGGTAAGTGTTGCCGGCAGATAGGTGGTGCTGTTCCAGACCGGTGCCTTGTTGCTGCCGCTGGTATCGCCGCCCGGCATTTTGGCCCCGTGGCAATAGACGTTAGTGCAGGTGCCGGCATTATAGGCCGGTGCCAACCCGCCAGTTTGAGCCAGAGCGCTCCAGACGAAGTTGGTAGTGCCGTTCATGTGGCCGGCTGAATTCACTGACGTAACCGTACCGTGGCAATCGGCGCAGACAAATGCGGTGGCAAGGGAATCCGGCGCTGTCAGGTGAGAGGTATGGGCGCCGACTTTGGCATCGGTGTTGGCAGTGACTTTAGTAGGTGCAGCCGTTGAGTAGAACGGCGCTGTTGCTGTTCCGGAGTGACACTTGTCACACTGGCTTGTCGAGTACGGGAATGTATTGCCCGGTGCAACATAGACGGCACCCCAGGTAACGCTGCCCGCTCCGTGGCAGGCGCCGGCAGAGCAGGTACCGTATCCGTTTGCCGGAACATGTGTGATTCCTTGAGAGTAGGTGAACGTGCCGCTCACGTCGATCAGGCCGTTGACATGAGTTGCCGGTACTGTGGAAACCTTCGTGTAACCGGCATGACAAACAGCACAATCAAAATTGTCACCGGTTGCCAGGGTATGGATCCGGTGGCTGCCGGTACCTGTGGCATCGGTGGCCATATCGACATGGCATCCGGCGCAGGAAAGGGTCGTTGCGGAGGTCCAGCTGACCGTCCGGTAGGTCGCTCCGGCGAGTCCGGTAGTGGCGTTTTGTACGGTACTGTGGCAGTACGACGTGGAACAGGAGCCGTAGGCGGAAACACCGGCTGCAAAGGTATTACCCTTCGAGTACGTGGTGGCTGGGGTTGCCGCGATGCCGGTCCAGGCCAGGTTAATATTCCTGTCCACATGGGTGGTACCGGCCCCGGTCGGAACGGTAGTGCTGGTGTATGGAGAACCGTGGCATACGGAACAGGAGATCCCGGCGGTCTGGGCATGTCGGGCATGCTTGCCGGTTGCGGATGCATTGACGGCAGGACCCATGTTCTGGTGACATGAACCGCACGACAGCGCGCCGCTGCCCCAAGCTGCGGTTGTCACAGCGGTACCGGTCCCGGCACCGGTTGCGGATTGCCCGGTGCTGTGGCAGTACAGGTTGCTGCAGGTGCCGAACACCTGGGCTGCGCTTTTGCTCGGCAGGTAATTGGCGCCGGTGCCGCTATAGGTGCCGGTTGCCTCCAGAGCATTAAGCGGATCCCGCAGGAACCCCTGAACCTTCAAGGCACGTCCGGCGCTGGTGGCATGAATAAACGTGGTTGCATTGGGATGGCACTTCTGGCAATTGGCAATTCCCGGGAAGTAGGCGTCGTGCCGGGCATGACTGCCGGCAAGGCCGCCTGCCGGAGCGGCTGAGGTGCCGGATGGCGGTGCGCCGTGACAGGCATTGCAGTCGGTGGTGACGTTATAATTTGCCGATCCCCAGACCGGCGTTTTTTTCTCGAAGTGGCAACTGACATTGGAACAGGTGGCATTGGTCAGATTAGGCAGTGACGTCTGATTAAAGAACACCCCCTTGTCATATCTGGCACGGAGAGAGGCGGACGAATATCCTTTCAGGCTGTTGGCCATCTTGATGACGTCATTTTGATGACCGAATTCGGTTGCCGCAACCGGAGTGTGGCAAATGCTGCAGCTGTTTGCATCCGCAGCGGCAGGGAGATGGGTACGATGGTTCCCGATGGAGGCACTGGATTGGGAATTAAAATGCGGGTTGCCTTTGCGGACGGCATCCCGGGGCGGCATCCCATGGCAATAGGTAGTACATGAGTTGAGAAAACTCGCTGCCTGAACCGTTTCACTGCCGTACAGCAGCACACCGGCGGTCATCCAGACGAACATGGTTGCGAATCGGCCAATAAAATGTGCATTCATCATGGTAATCTCCTTCTGCTGCGTGAATTGCTGTAATTACAGGTATTCCTGCTTATTAACCTTAATGGCTTGGATCCCACTTGGGTGACGCACCAAAATGACAGCTGACGTTCGAACAGGTTCCGGTCAGGTGAGCTGCACCATCCAGCCGGTTAGAGCTGTATTTGAACTGCCTGGCTGCTTCGTGTCTGAATCGCTGGTTAACTCCTGCCTTAATATTCTGGCTCGGATTAAAGACTATGGGACTCATGGCATGATCGGCAGGATTATGGCACGCGCTGCACAACGTAAAGCCTCTGACCGGATCAGCCGTCATGCTGACATGATTGTTGATTGTGTGGGCTCCGCCGCCGCCGGGATAATTTTCTGTTTTTGCGTAGAGCCAGTTATTCTGGGTACCGGTAAAACCGGCGGGGGCCGGTGGATAGCCGTGGCAGCTATCACAGGAACCGGAAGCACTGACTTCCACCGCTCCGTTGATATGGAGGGTTTTATCCGCAAAGATGGTGTCATAGCTATTCCCGGCAGGGTTGATGTTTGCGTGGCAGCTGCAGGTGGTGCCAATTGCGACAGTTGCCGGGAACCCTGCGGGAATGGTAACAGCGGGATGACCGGTGCCGGGCGATGGCGGAAAACCATGGCAGGTGCCGCAGGCCGCCGAAGTGAGCGTCGCCGACATAAACGGCTGGTTCCAGACCGGTGACCGGTTGGTGCCGCTGATGTCGCCACCCGGCATGTTGCTGCCGTGGCAATAGACGTTGCTGCAGACGCCGGTGGAGGAATTGTACGCAGGTGTTAGACCGCCGCTTTTTGCCAACGGGCTCCAGACAAAATCGGTTGCTCCGTTCGGGTGGGTAGCTGACGACAATGCCACCGTGCCGTGACAGTCGCTGCATACGAAAGGCGCGCTCAGCATGCCCGGAGCATTGATATGGGCAGTATGGGCGCCGACCTTGACATCGGTGTTAGAGGTCACTTTTACCGGGTATGACGTGCCGTAAAATGGCGTGCCGGTCCCGACCGCTCCTGTCGTGCTGCTGCTGTGACATTTGCCGCACAGGTCAGTTGAGGACCAGAGGGTGGAGCCCCAGGTGACCGCTGCCGAACCGTGACACTTGCTGGCCGAACAACTGCCATAGCCGGTACCGGGGGTGACGGCGGCGCCTTTCGAATAAA
>JANXZX010000207.1 GCA_025355325.1 Geobacteraceae bacterium | reverse complement strand
ATCCTACTTTACGAAACTGGGGCTTCTATCACTACTCAACCAGTTTCACCGTTTTCAACAACCAACGTGAACCGCCGTGTACGGAACCGTACGCACGGTGGTGTGGGAGGACGGCGAAAGAAATTTCGCCTCCTACCCGATCCTGGCAACGTCCGTTACCTCACAAAACCCCTTTTGTTGACATAACCCCTTCCACACGGGGGTCAAGCTGGCTGGCGGCGTCAAGCGCCCGGGCAAACGCCTTGAAGCAGGCTTCGATGATATGGTGGACATTATCGCCATACATGACGTTGATATGCAGGTTAAGGCCGCAGTGATTGACAAAGGCCTGAAAAAACTCCCGTGCCAGTTCCACGTCGAACTCACCTATCTTCACTTTCGGCAGGCTGACATGATAGACCAGATATGGTCGCCCGGAGATGTCAACCGCTACGCTGGCCAAGGTCTCGTCCATTGGTACGGATGCCTGGCCGTAGCGGCGAATGCCTTTTTTCTCTCCCAGCGCCTGTTTGAACGCTTCGCCCAATACGATGCCGATATCTTCAACCGTATGGTGAAAATCGATATCAATGTCGCCACTCGCCTCAACATCCAGATCAAAAAGACCGTGGCGGGCAAAAAGGTTGAGCATATGGTCGAGAAACGGCACCGAGGTACAGATTCTGGCGGAGCCGGTTCCATCAATCGTCAATGCCAGCTTGATTTTTGTTTCCTTTGTGATCCGTTCAATGGCGGCGCTTCGTGACATACTTCCCTCCATAGGCATTAGCCGATTTCAGTTATTGCGGTGAGTGTGGCTTTCATTTCTTCCGGTGTTCCGATTGAAATTCTGAGACCATGAACCAGTATGGGATCGGAAAAGTGGCGGACCAGAATCTTTTGTTCAAATAATGCCTCATATACACGCCTTCCGTTTCGATCCGGAGGCGTTGCAAAGACGTAATTTCCCTGAGATGGCATGACATCATACCCGATCAGGCGTAATTGCGACGTGAACCATTCCCGGGTGGTGCAGATGGTCCGGCACATGTTTTTCAGGTAGGGTTGGTCATTGAGAGCAGCCACACATGCAGCTTGTGCCAGTCGGTCCAGATTGTAGTGATCACGGATCTTGTCAAGAGCGGCAATGACTTCCGGGCGCGCAATGGCCAGGCCGAGGCGCATGCCTGCCAGTGCATAGCTTTTTGATAGTGAGCGGGTAATGACGACATTTTCGCATGAACGGACCAGTTCCAGGGCATTGCCTTCGGCAAAGTCGGCATAAGTCTCGTCAAGCACCAGTACACCCGAACATCGTTGTGCCAACTCCTTGATGTACTCGATTGGAAAAGCCGGCCCAAGCGGGGCATTGGGGGTCGTGAGGAAAAAGAGTTTTCCGGAGTACCGCTCGGGAAAGTCAGCGATACGGAAATCTTCCTTAAGGGCAAAGGTGCGTACCCGCGCTCCCTGGATAGCTGCCAGCGTCGAATAGTAAGAGTAAGAGGGATGTACGTACCCGATCTCCTCTCCTTCTGAAACAAAGGCGCGGATCAGGTTATTGAGAACCTCATCTGAACCATTGGCCATGATAATCCAGGAAGGGTCAAATCCATATACCCGACTGGCAGCCTCACGCAACTCCTGGCTGGAAGCGGACGGATAGGTATGCAGCCGTGCGCCGTCCGTGCCCAGTTCTGCCAGAATGGCTTCAACGACTTTGGGAGAGGGTGGATACGAATTTTCATTGGTGTTCAGTTTGATCCACGAGGTGATGTCCGGAGGTTGAAACCCAGGGACGTAGGCGTCCATCGCGGCAATATTTGGTCGAAGTTGTGTCATAATGGTACGAGGAATATCATGCTTGCGAACTTGGTTCAAGCCTGAATCGAGATGGAATGTTTATTCATAGTTCCTGATTACCAAACTATTTATGCCGCCCGCCGTATCTCCTGCAACAACGGAGAGTTGCCATGCATCCACTCGCTGACCGAACAGAAAACGATATCAAACGGTAGCTTGAATCGCTTTACCAAAAGTCGGTGAATCCCTTTTGTCATCGCCGCTCGCTGAAAGATGTTTTTCCCCTCAAATGCCGGTGAGATAAGTAAGATGTCCACATCACTTTCATTCTGCACGGTGCCAACGGCATACGAGCCGAAAAAACGCACCGACTCAACAGGAACGTCGCGTTCAACGCACAGTTCGTGAAGTACTCGTTCGATATCGACTAGTAATTGCGTAGCCATTCATACACCTCCCGGCACTGAGCCATTATCTCTGCCGTCCGCTTTCGCGGATACTGTGCCAGAAGCCGGTCAAGTTCGTCCGGATAACGCGTCGGAACACTTACTTCATTCAGCATTTCCAAGAACTCCGCATGTTGTTCCGGGATGTCACACTCAACTCTTTCGAGCAGAAATACAAGATCATGACTTT
Source organism: Geobacteraceae bacterium (assembly GCA_025355325.1). GTDB lineage: Bacteria > Desulfobacterota > Desulfuromonadia > Geobacterales > Pseudopelobacteraceae > JACRCG01. Next base: position 1,105 of record JANXZX010000207.1, on the reverse strand, counting down.
TGAGTGGGATACTGCCTCGTTTCGCGAGCAGCCCTTTCAAAGTTTTTTCCAGACAGAGATGGCACATGAAAATAGAATAGATATATCGACGACTGCGGAACATCGCCGCCGCCGTACCCAAGTCATAATCTGCCTGCTTAAACCATTCTTCCGCTTGTCCGGTCATTTCGATGACCCCGTTCTAGTTAAGTCGCACAGAAACCGACCGTCCATGAGCTTCCAGCCCTTCCAGTTCGGCGATTCTCACAATATCGTTGCCGAGGCGCTGCAAGCCGCTTTGGGAGAAATAAACAATCGAAGATTTCTTGACAAAATCATCCACCGAAAGTGGCGAGAAGAAACGTGATGTGCCGCCGGTAGGTAAGGTGTGGTTCGGTCCGGCCAGATAATCACCGGCCGCCTCCGGAGTCCAGTGACCCATGAAGATAGCACCGGCATTAGTGATCTGCGCTAAAATGGCAAACGGATCGGTCACTGCCAGTTCCAGATGCTCAGGAGCAATACGGTTCGAGAATTCGATTACTTCGTCCAGCGTATCAGCGACAATGATCGCCCCGTATTTTTCCCATGATGCGCGGGCGATTGTTTCGCGGGACAGCGTTGACAGTTGCAGCTCGACTTCGGCGGCCACTTTTTCTGCAAACGGGCGATCCGTTGTGATCAGGATCGATGATGCCAGTTCGTCATGCTCTGCCTGGGAAAGCAGGTCGGCGGCAATATGAGCCGGGTTGCCGCTGCCGTCGTTGATTACCAGAATTTCGCTCGGACCGGCGATCATGTCGATGCCGACCTGGCCGAATACCAGCTTCTTGGCGGTGGCAACGTAAATGTTACCGGGCCCGGTGATCTTGTCCACCTGCGGGATAGTGGCGGTGCCGTAGGCAAGGGCCGCAACAGCCTGGGCTCCGCCGATCCGGAAAATACGGTCAACGCCGGACAGGCTCGCAGCCACGAGGACATGGGGGCTGATTTCTCCGCCGGGAGAGGGCACAACCATGATGATTTCACCGACTCCCGCCACGCGTGCCGGTACGGCGTTCATGATGACGCTGGAGGGGTAGCATGCCTTGCCGCCCGGAACGTAGATGCCGACTTTTGACAGCGG
>JANXZX010000114.1 GCA_025355325.1 Geobacteraceae bacterium | reverse complement strand
TGCTTTCCGAGCACAGCGGGAACCCTTTGCACCTGAACCGGGTAATTCCGGCGTAGGAAAGCGGCTTGCGGGATGTATCGTTATCCAGCCGCCTGATGTTGTATGTCAGTGCGGTTTTTTTATTTTTACCCGTTCATCATGAGTGAGGAACGTCGCATGAGTGATACTAAACCATTTAGACTTGTTGTTAATAACACCGGGCAGGGACCCGATATTTCCGGTGTCTACCTGATCACTGATCAGGGTGCCGGTCTCATAGACAGGGTCTGTCAGGCTCTTCGCGGCGGTGTTTCGGTGCTGCAGTACCGTGCCAAGGACAAACAGTACGGTGAATGCATAGACGAAGGTGGCGAATTAAAACGTTTGTGCGCCCGCTTTGGCACGATGTTTATCATTAACGATGACGTTCAGCTTGCTAATGAACTTGATGCAGATGGAGTGCATCTGGGACAGGATGACGGTGATATCGCCGGTGCCCGGGCGGTTCTCGGCGCAAGTAAAATTATCGGCAAATCGACGCATAATCTGGAAGAGGCGCTGCGTGCAGAGCGCGAAGGCGCTGATTATATCGGTTTCGGCGCGATATATCCGACCGGGAGCAAGGTCATTTCGCATCTTCCCGGAGTGGCCGGGCTGGAGTCGATCTGCGGTGCCGTAAAAATTCCGGTCGTGGCAATCGGCGGGATATCCACCGACAATGCCTGTCGCGTTATCGAGGCCGGTGCGGACGCTGTGGCGGTGATTTCTTCGGTGCTTTCAAGTCCCCGCCCTGAGATTGTTGTTGCCGAACTTTCGCTGCTGTTTAATCGGGTTCGCCCATTGCCGCGCGGAGCGGTGCTGAGCGTTGCCGGGAGCGATTCGGGTGGCGGGGCCGGTATTCAGGCTGATATAAAGACGATAACTCTGCTTGGCAGCTATGCCGCCAGTGTGTTGACCGCTTTGACCGCCCAGAATACCCGTGGTGTCTCGTCGATTCACGGACTGCCGCCGAGTTTTGTGAGTGATCAGCTTGATACCGTATTATCGGACATTCCGATTGACGTCATCAAAACCGGAATGCTGCATACCCCGGCCATTATTTCGGCGTTGGCGGAATACCTGGGGGATCGAAAGATTTACATTCCGATGGTAATCGATCCGGTCATGGTTGCCAAAGGGGGAGCAGCGCTGCTGGAGCGTGAGGCCGTGCAGGTTTTTTGCGACCAACTGCTGCCGCTGGCATATCTGTTGACCCCGAATATTCCCGAGGCAGAGCGCCTTTTGGGACGGTCGATCAAGAGTGAGTCGGACATGGAGCAGGCCGCCAGAGAGTTGCACACTCTGGGTGCGGCCAACGTCCTTGTCAAGGGGGGGCATATGTCAGGGCGCCTTTCCACCGATATTCTCTTTGACGGCACCCGTTGCCACTCGTTCAGTTCCGAAAGGGTCTTTACCAGCAATACCCACGGTACCGGCTGCACATATGCGTCGGCAATTGCTGCCCTGCTTGCTCAGGGAGAGCCATTGCAGGTGGCTGTTGAACGGTCAAAAATCTTTATCAGCACTGCCATTCGGCTGGCCCGCTCCCTGGGGAAGGGGCATAGCCCGGTTAATCATTTTCTGGCGGCACGTGAACTGCTGCCTACATTATAGTTACAATCATCTCTACGAAAAGGATTATGCACATGACTCAGCTTGAATACGCCCGTAGGGGTGTCATTACCGAAAAAATGCAGATTGCGGCAGCATCTGAGGGCGTACCACCGGAATTTATCCGTGACGGCATTGCCGCCGGCACCATCGTCATCTGCCACAACAACAAGCATGCCAATGGCACTCCGCTGGCTGTGGGAGCAGGACTGCGCACCAAAGTCAATGCCAACATCGGCTCATCATCGGACGATACCGATATGGAAAAGGAGCTGGAAAAAGCCCGTATTGCGGTTAAATACGGCGCCGACGCCATTATGGATCTTTCAACCGGCGGTCCGGTTGACGAAATAAGGAAGGCTATCATCGCTGAAACCGGTGCCTGCATCGGCAGTGTGCCGTTGTATCAGGCCGCTCTTGATGCCGTGCGCAATAAGAACAAGGCAATCGTCGATATGACGGTTGACGATATTTTTGCCGGAATTATCAAGCATGCTGAGGATGGAGTCGATTTTATTACCGTCCATTGCGGGGTGACACGCGGCACCGTCGAACGGATGAAGAATGAAGGGCGTTTGATGGATGTCGTATCGCGCGGCGGAGCCTTCACCATCGAATGGATGAGCTACAATAACAAGGAAAACCCGCTTTTTGAGCACTTTGACAAACTTCTTGAGATCACCAAAGAATACGACATGACCCTGTCGCTCGGCGATGGCTTTCGTCCCGGTTGTCTGGCCGATGCCACTGATCGCGCCCAGATACATGAGCTGATCCTGTTGGGCGAGTTGACCCAGCGGGCCCAGGCTGCCGGCGTTCAGGTAATGATTGAAGGACCGGGCCATGTGCCTCTCAATCAAATTCAAACCAATATACAGTTGCAGAAACGCCTCTGCCACGGTGCGCCGTTCTATGTGTTAGGACCTCTGGTGACTGATATCGCACCGGGTTACGACCATATCACCTGTGCTATCGGCGGTGCCATTGCCGCTGCCGCCGGTGCTGACTTTCTCTGCTACGTAACCCCTTCCGAGCATCTGTGCCTGCCCAATGTGCAGGACGTGCGTGATGGCGTGATTGCCACCCGTATTGCCGCCCATGCCGCCGACATTGCGAAAGGCGTCAAAGGTGCAATGGCAAAGGATATTGCGATGGCAAAATGCCGGAAAAAGCTTGATTGGGAAGGGCAGTTTGCCCTGGCGATGGATCCTGACAAAGCGCGTGAATACCGGGCCAACTCGCCGGTAGCCGACCACGGTGCCTGCACGATGTGTGGGGAGTTTTGTGCATATAAACTGATGGATGATGCGATGAAGCGGTAACGACTATTTATCGTGTTGTACGTACGTGTTGTTCTAAAAATTAGAATATAACCCTTCCCATTACATTGACCCCGTCGGCATTTGCTGTGCGGGGTTATTTTTTTTGTATGGCATAATGGTGGCAAATTTGCTACCATATTTCTATGAAAGTCGTTATAGATACCAATGTGTTTATTGGGGCCTGTCTTGGACAAGGTGCAAGCCGTGCGGTGATCGCCGCATGCCTTGAAGAAAAGCTGTTGCCTTTGATGGGGGTAGCACTATTTGCAGAATATGAAGATGTTTTGAGTCGTACAAGTTTGTTTGTGCGCAGTCGTCTGGATGCTTCCGAACGTGATGAACTTTTGGATATTTTCCTTGCCACCTGTCGATGGACAAGAATTTATTTCGGTTGGCGACCAAACCTTCAGGATGAGGGTGACAATCATCTTGTTGAGCTTGCCGTTGCCGGAGGGGCTGAATACATTGTGACGCGAAACCTTCGTGATGTGGCTCGAATGGAATTGTTATTTCCCGGTCTAAAAGTGGTATTCCCGGAAACATTACTTAAGGAGATGAAGCTATGAGCGCATTGACACTTCGTTTGCCGGATGAAAAATATCAGCGCCTTAAAGATATGGCGCATCAGCGTGGCCAGAGTGTGAATCGTCTTCTGGATGAGGTTACCACGCTTATTTTGGCGGAGTTTGATGCGGAAACCCGTTTCATGCTACGAGTCAATAAAGGTTCCGGTAAAAAGGAACGTGGCCTTGAGTTGCTTTCAAAGGCTGGTGGCAAAGGGCCATCTTGAATATGCAGATAATCGCAAAAAAAAACCTCCTGGTGCTCAAAAGCCGGGAGGTTTTGTTGTTTTTTTTAGCAGCCTATAGGCCCGGTCAGGACAGCAGATGCACGAACAGTCCGCTCCGCAGTTTCGGTTCAAACCAAGTTGATTTTGGCGGCATGATCTGGTCCTGATCGGCCAGTTCTACCAACTCCCGGATGGATGTTGGGTGAAGGGCGAATGCCACGGCGTATTCGCCTGAATCAACAAGTTTTACCAGCTCATCGTTGCCGCGAATGCCGCCGACGAAGTGAATTCTCTGGTTGGTGCGCGGGTTGTCAATGCCGAGCAGCGGTGCCAGCACATTGTTTTGCAGGATGGACACATCCAGACGACCAACGGTGTCCTGTTCGTCTACGATGGCAGGGAGAGCATCCAGAAGGTACCAGCCGCCATCCAGATACATGCCGAATTCATGGCGGTCTGCTGGAATGACCGGAACAGGGGAGGGGGTAATATTGAAAATTTCCTGCACCTGTGCAATAAACTCGTCGGCGCTCCGGCCGTTCAGATCCTTGACGACCCGGTTATAAGGCATGATGTTGAGCTGATTTTCCGGAAAGATGACCGTCAAGAAAGAGTTGTACTCTTCATTGCCGGTATGCCCTGGATTCTCTGCGCGCCGCAGTTCCCGAACCCGTCCCGCCGCAGCGCTGCGATGGTGGCCATCGGCGACATACAAATTAGGAGTGGCAGCAAACAGGACAGTCAAACGGTCTATCAGCAAACGGTCGGTGATGATCCAGGCCGTGTGACCAACCCCGTCGTCAGAAACAAAATCGTATTCAGGTGGGGTGACGGTAATCCCTTCAATAATTCTCTCAGCTTCCGGGCATGAGCCGGAGAGATAAAATACCGGCTCATCATTGGCATCCAGATAGTCAATATGTTTGACGCGGTCTTCTTCCTTGTCGGCACGGGTATGTTCGTGCTTTTTGATAACTCCGGTCTGGTAGTCGTCAACACTGGCGCACACCACCAGGCCGGTCTGGCTGATGTCGCCCATCTGCTGTCGATACACATAAAAACAGTCGTCACGATCTTGCGCCAGAACTCCCCGTTGTATGAACGCCTTCAGGTTCAGCCTGCCCTGAACGTATACCGATTCGTCATGTGGATCTGTCTCTGGCGGCAGATCTATTTCCGGACGGGAAATATGCAGAAAACTGTTGGGGTTTCCGGCTGACATTGCACACGCCTCTTCTACGTTCATTACGTCGTAGGGTAGGGCGGAAACCTTTTTGGCCAGATCTTTGGGGGGGCGCAGGGCCCGGAATGGTTTAATGATTGCCATGCGGTTATTCTCCGTAACTGTTAAAAATATCTTCGTGCTCCGACAAAACGCTTCTCAAAATAACTCTCGTTGACCGCCGTTATACGAATTTCTTCTCCCCTGCGCGGGGCGTGAACAAACTTGCCATCACCAACATAAATACCGACGTGATTGATTGAGTCGGCAGAAGATCCGAAAAAGACCAGGTCGCCGTCCTTAAGATCATCTTTCGTCACCAGATCTCCGGCCTTGAACTGATCGCGTGAAGTCCTCGGAATACTGAGGCCGCACAGATTGTACACGGCCCGTACAAAACCGCTGCAATCCATACCTTCTACAACATTGTCGCCACCCCAACGGTACGGTATGCCGACAAAACGTTCCGCAGTGCGCGCAGCAATAGCGCCCATATCCTTGGTGTCTTTTGCCGGTTTTGTCGCTGGTTTCTCGGCGATGTCATTCGGGATGACCGGCTGGAGATGAGTTGCAGGTTTTCTGATTTCGTCCGGCTGCGGTTTTTGCCAACCAGGCCCTTTGGTCTGAGTAAAGACGACTTCGTTGGGAGGTGCAACGTAATAGTTGTCAATCAGGCGTTCGGCAACCAGCTTCTTAGCGACGGCACGAGCTTTTTCTTTGCTGGGGAAATCACCGAAGCGTACTGCATACACGCCGTTATCCTTGCGGAAGTAAAACGCTTCAATTCCCTTGGCCTGGAGCTTTGCGGCAAAACGTTCTGCATTTTTTACTTCAGCAAATGCACCCATCTGAATGGCGTAGCCGAGCCGGGTAATACCAGTCGATTTTGCCGCATGAACAGAGATTGTACAGAGACAAAACAGTAGAACAGTCAGTTGCAGGCGGATAAAAATAAGTCGATATTTAAGTAAGTTGGCCATAGATTCCGGGAATGTTTTTGTGAGAAAGCTGGTTAGGGAAACACTGGTTCTGTGTGCCGGATCAAGATAGTCGCCAAAGCTAGGCAAAGAACAATACTAGCCGTAATCGAGTCTGCGGTAAAGCAGAATATTGCCTGCAAAGTGCCATAGAGCATTGACATCCGCCCGTTAGTCAGGTATGAAGTAGGTCTGTTGCGGCGGCGTATTTGGGGGTAGGTTTATTAACGAAATCGGGTGTCTGCACCCACTGTATCGATAGCAGAATTTGTAAATTTTTGCCATTTTAGCTCAGTTGGTAGAGCACATCACTCGTAATGATGAGGTCGTCGGTTCGATTCCGACAAATGGCTCCAAAACCTCTTGTAACCTGCTAGAAAATAGCAGGTTTTTTTTCGACTTTTTTGGCCTTTTGTTTGCTGGTACGGTTACGGGGACCATCATTTGCCATAGAGCGGGCGCAGGTGTAGCTAAGGTAAGATAAATCAGGTGAATTTATCGCCGAAACAGATTACAATTACCCGTTATTCAATGATCTGTATTGAATGGAATGGTGAAAATAGTATGACAAAAAACTATGATGCATACAGGGGAAACGAAACCATTCTTATTGCTGATGACGAGCGGGAATTATTGGATTTAATGGGTTATATCATCTCACAATGTGGCTATAACGTTATAACTGCAAATGACGGGCAATCAGCAGTAGAATTATATCGGAAAAATATTTCTGATATAACGCTGATTATACTTGATGTAAATATGCCAAATAAAGATGGAATAGCAGCCTACAGTGAAATAAAGCTTATAAATCCAGATGCGAATATTATTTTTACAAGTGGGGCTGTCAAACAATTAGCTACAATTGGAAACCCCACGATAATTCTTAAACCGTTTACGCCTATTGAAATCCTTAAGCTGATAAGAAAGTCAATTGATTCATAAGCTAATAGCAAGAGCCTGAGAGTGCCATTTTGCATACGTTTTCAATAATTATTCCCGTGAAGCCTGGCGGCTATGTTGCTGCTTGTGAACACCTCAAGAAGATTCTGCCGGATGAACTGCGGTATGAAATCCTGCTTGCTGAAGGCAAAGCGCCAAGCCAGCAACGTAATCTTGCGGCGCGAGAGGCACGTGGGGAAATATTGTATTTTCTTGACGATGACTCACTGATAAATCCCGAAAATATTGCTCGTTGCTCTGACGAGATGGATGATCCGACGGTGGCTGTCATCGGAGGGCCTTCAATTACTCCTGAAGGGGACAGCTGGCTGCAAAAACTGTTTGGATGCGCACTCTCTTCAGCATTCGGAACCGGTGGTGTGCGCAATCGGTATCGTGCCTATGGGGAAAAGCGTACTACGACTGATAAAGAACTGATCCTCTGCAACCTTGCGATTCGTCGCTCGGTTTTTATCGATCTTGACGGTTTTAACGAATGCCTTTATCCGAATGAAGAGAACGAATTTATGGAGCGGGTAACTTCAGCAGGATACACGCTGCTCCATGATCCATCACTGATCATGTATCGCAGTCAGCGTCAGACCTTGAAAGCTTTTATACGCCAGATGTTCGGTTATGGTCGTGGCAGGGGACAGCAGACTCTGATCACGAAATCGTATTCAGTAACAAGTTTTATTCCGCTATTTTTTGTCGCCTATCTGATTATCGCGTTGATAGGTATAAAGTATGTTTTACTGCTTGTACCTCTCATGATATATCTATGTGCGTCATTGGTAACTTCGTTCCTCGTGCTGTCCCGTACCGGGCGTCTGTCTTCATTGCTTTTGCCCGCTCTATACCCGCTCATGCACATAGTAAACGGGGTCGGGTTGCTGTGGGGGATTACTCACGGAAAGCCAAACCCGGTTCATGACAGCGGTATACGGATTAGAAGAATCAAGCAGTTAGGGGAGTCGTTTCCCGCATAACAAATGCAGGCAATCAGTTTGGAAATATGAAAATCATCAGTCAACAGTTCAGGATGGAGAGGCAACGTGGATATTAGTATTGTTGTGCCGGTATACAACGAGCAGGAAAATGTCGAAGCGGTATATTCCGCAATCAGCACTGCTCTCAAGGCAATGGGATGCTCCTATGAAATCGTCATGGTTGATGACGGTTCTTCCGATGGCTCGTATAGTGTGCTGACCAGGATTGCATCAGAAGACTCCGCGCTCAAGGTCATCCGGTTCCGCAGGAACTTTGGCCAGACAGCGGCGATGTCAGCCGGTTTTGATCATGCGAAGGGTGACATCATTATACCGATGGATGGCGATTTGCAGAATGACCCCGCCGATATACCGCGCCTGGTTGCAAAAATCCACGAAGGCTACGATGTTGTGTCGGGATGGCGTCGTGATCGCAAAGACACGTTTGTATCACGCAAAATTCCCTCAATGCTGGCCAATGCGCTCATCTCACGCCAGACCGGCGTACATCTGCATGATTACGGCTGCACCCTGAAGGCGTATCGCCGTGAAGTACTTGACGGTATTAATCTGTATGGTGAAATGCATCGCTTTGTTCCGGCGCTGGCTTCGCAATACGGGGCAAAAGTGACCGAGTTGCCGGTAAACCATTTTCCCCGTTTACATGGGGTCAGTAAATACGGCATCTCCCGCACGTTGCGTGTGGTTCTCGATTTAATGACGGTCAAGTTTCTGATGACCTATTCCACCAAGCCGATTCAACTGTTCGGCAAATGGGGGATTTACACAATCCTGGCCGGTTGTGGTACCGGAGCAATGACGGTTTACCTGAAGTTCTTTGAACACCTCAGTATGAACCGCAATCCGCTGCTGATATTAACGGGATTCCTCCTGTTCATGGGGATACAGTTTATTGTACTTGGCCTGCTTGGTGAGCTGAACGCGAGAACCTACTATGAATCCCAGAATAAGCCGATTTATACCGTAAAAAACAGGATAAACCTTGACTGACAGCGCACTCCGCGTACTCATGATCGCTCCGACACCCTATTTTGCCGATCGGGGCTGTCATGTCAGGATATATGAAGAAGCCCGCGCGCTGACTGCGCTCGGGCATGAAGTTTGTATCGTCACCTATCACCTCGGGCGCGATATGCCGGGGGTACGGGTAGTTCGAACGCCTCAAATCCCGTGGTACAACAAGCTGGAGGCGGGCCCTTCCTGGCACAAACCATACCTTGACATACTCTTGCTGTTAAAAACACTCGCTGAAATCCGTTCATTCCGACCCCATCTTATCCATGCCCATCTGCACGAAGGAGCTTTAATAGGCTCCGTTATCAAGATGTTCTACGATCTTCCCCTTTTGTTTGATTACCAAGGCAGCCTGAGTGGTGAGTCGCTCAATCATGGTTTTTTTGGTGCAACATCACCATTGATGAAGATGTTCAAAGGGCTCGAACGATTTATTGATCGCCGGGCAGACCTCATAATTACCAGCTCCGATAAAGGCCGGCAGGAGCTGGTAGACGATTGGGGCATAGTGTCGGACAAGGTAATCAATCTGATTGATGGCGTAGATACGGAAATATTCCGGCCGCACCGCCGAAGTGAGGCACGCCGTGAACTTGGAATTCCCGAAGATGTCAAGCTGGTTGTCTTTCTCGGCTTGCTCAACCGTTATCAGGGTGTTGACCTGTTATTGGAAGCAATCTCTCAGATCAAGGCACAAGCCCCGGATATTCGCTTTTTGCTGATGGGCTTTCCCGACGGCGAATACCGGAAGAAGGCAGCGGAGATGGGGATTGATGATAGTATCATATTCACCGGTCGGGTGAATTATGACCGCGCCCCGTTTTTTCTGTGTGCCGGAGATCTTGCAGTGTCGCCAAAGCTTGCAAAAACCGAGGCCAATGGGAAATTATTCAATTACATGGCCTGCGGCCTGCCGACGGTGGTGTTTGAGAACCAGATCAACCGAGAAATACTAGGCGATGATGGAATTTATGTCGAGTATGGAAATACTTCAGCGTTAGCAGGCACCATAATTTCAACGATTCGTGACGATGGCCTTTTGCGTCAATTGTCAGAGAAACTCAGGGAAAGAGCAGTTGAACTACACTCCTGGAGTGCACGATCAAAAAAGCTTATATCCGTCTACCAACAGCTGTTGGCTCTGCGGGGAAGTAATTTTCCGAATAAAAAAATGCATTGAAACTCTAAAAAAAGTTGACACCAATATTTTGATTTGCTATAAAACTGGTCTCGCAAGCGGGAATAACTCAGTGGTAGAGTGCAACCTTGCCAAGGTTGAAGTCGCGGGTCCGAATCCCGTTTCCCGCTCCAAAAGAAATTCAGGACTTAGGCTTAATTGCTTAAGTCCTTTTTTCGTTTGTGCAACGTCTTGTACGACCTTTCCATTTATCA
>JANXZX010000199.1 GCA_025355325.1 Geobacteraceae bacterium | reverse complement strand
CTCGTGCACCACGTACTGTCATGGTGCTCCGCCGCGGGATGCGGTTCGTAAAGGCAACCCGCATTTCGGTTCGCAATCGAGCGCGTTCATCGGGAATCATGTAACTCATCTCCCTGCCGCTGCAACCGCGGCAAGCTGCAGTGTCTGTCATCCGGCTGTTGTTGCGACGGACTTCGGGCATCAGAATGGTCAGATTAAAATGGCAAGTCCAATCAAGGGAGGAACCTACGCGAAGGGGGTGTTTTTCAATCAGACTTCTGTGCCAAATCTGACCAACGCAACCTGTTCCACTGTCAGTTGCCATTTTGAAAGAACAACCCCGGCCTGGAATGCCGCCATAGGCGCAACTCCGTGCGCACTGTGCCACGATGCCTCACCGGCAACCCTCGCGCATGCAAAGCACCTTGCAACTCAAGCCGCAGTAATCAGTTGTACCACATGTCACTCAAACCACTCAACTGAACCAAAGCCCTATGCCCATGCCACCAGCGCCGGAAGGGCCATTACGGTTACCGTTGGGGCGTATGCCGGATCAAACAACAATTATCTGCCCAGCCAGTCTGCGACCCGCACTGTGGGCAGTTGTTCAACCGCGTACTGCCACAGTTCCGGCAACATCAACAACGCGGGAGTCGCGGTTGCTCCCGCAACGTTCAAAACCATCGCCTGGAACGCGGCATCCATCGGTTGTTCCGGCTGTCACGGTGACGGGCTGGCAAACGGCAAGGCTCATCCGATCTATGTAACGGGTGCCGCCGCATCTTCTACGGCCAACAGCCATGTCAAACACGTGGAAAGCAGTTCGCTCAGTTGTGATTACTGCCACATCACCACCACAACCAACACAACAATCCCGCCAACAACGGTGCTGAACACAGGTGTCCACCTGAACGCCATCGATGATGTGTCTTTCAAAACCAACGGCGGTAAAACCGGAGCCTATTCCACGTCTGCCAAAACCTGCACCAGTACTTACTGCCACGGCACCGGCGCCAGCCCCGCCTGGGGTGCATCCACCACATGCGTCAGTTGCCATGACGCCGCCCCGACCGGACTGACGCTTCGTCACGACAAACATTATAACAGTGTCACCGTTCCTACGGTACTTGCCGGAGGCACCGATGCGCACACAACCTCTGTATATGTCTATTCCTGTCTGGCCTGTCACCCGTCGAACCAGCATGCCACCGGACCGGCTTCTGCTGTTGCCCCGCTTCAGGATGCCGCTGTAACCGGCACAAAGGTGACGGCCTATGTAAAAGGCTCCGCATCATTGATAGATGCACGGGGCTATAACTACACCACCAACGGCACCTGCGCCACAATATGTCACACCAGAGACGGCGTTACCGCCGGATCTGCCGTCGTAGTTCAAAACTGGGGTACGGCCGCCACCGGCAGCTGCGGCGTCTGCCACAGCAAGGCCGGTGATGCGGTTCCGACCTGGTCATCCCCGCACACCAGACATATCAATACGTACAATATTACCGGTTTGAACACCAATATCTCCTGCGCCAGCTGCCATGTCAGCACTGCGTCTGGCAACAGCGCCTTACAGGCCACTGCACAGGCCCGGATCCAGCACCCTAACGGCAATCGTGAACTCGCGATTGATACCTTTGCCACAGGAGGAACGGTTACAATTGCCGGAACCCAGGGCGCACAGACCTGCGCCAATACCTATTGTCACAGTAACGGCACCATAGCCGCCGGGACCCACGTCGCCATCAGTTGGGCCGGCACCTTCTCAACATGCGCCGAATGTCACGGCAATGCGGCGTCACTGGCGACCGGTTCGCATGCCAAGCACCTTGTCGTTGCCGGCGTAACTTGCAACACCTGTCATAATGCCACTGCCTCAAACAATACGACACTATCCAGTTATGTCAACCATGTGAACAAAGCCGTGACCATCAACTTCGCCGCAACAGCCGCGCCTGTCGGCGGAACGTATAACGGCCAGATTGCCGGTGGCGCCACGGTGTACCAGAAGGCGGTCGGCTCTGCAGCCGGGAGTTGCGCAACCAACACCTGTCACGGCGGAAACTCCGGCACCTGGGGTGTTGCCAATGCCGATGCAACCTGTGTCAAATGTCACGGGGTTGTCGGGACGAACAGTGCCGCTTACACCGCAAACACCAGGACCGCTGCTCCCGGCTATAACGGCACCGGCGTAAACACCAGCGGTACGGTAGGTACCATCACCGGAGGTGTCTCCGCTGATGCCAAGGTCGGTGCACACGATACCCATCTGAGAGGCGTGGGGGGGTATAAAACCGGCGGCATTGCCTGTACTGATTGCCATGCGGTAGCGGCCCTTGGTGACGTTGGCCATATGAACGGCTCTACGACAATGACCTGGAGTAATCTGGCCAGGAACATCGGCACGACGTATAATGTCGCACTTACTCCGGGTTATGCGGCACCCACCTGTGCGACGAACTATTGCCACGGCGCAGGTTTCACTGCCGGAGTACAGGGGACGGGACTTTCCGCCTCATGGATTGACGGTACCTACCTTGTAAATCCGGCATCAGCAAAGAATCAGGCCGACTGCAACAGATGCCATCTGTCTCCTCCTACAAGTTCGACAAGATTCAACCACGCCGGCCTAACGATTGCCAGTGACTGCTCCGGTTGTCATGGACATAACGGCAGCGGCGCAACCCACATAGACGGCATTCTGCAGGCCAGTTCCGTTTCCACGGGCGGCCAGGCTTGTTACGGCTGCCACAGCGCCTATAACGTGATGAACAGCAGCACCGCCTTTTTCCATCATGTGCTGGATGATGCTTCTCCGGATCAGGCTCCCAACACCGGCACCTACCCGTCATCGCAGACGGTTCTCGCCTGTACTTCATGCCATACTGACCATAATTATATCAACACCAACAAAGGCTCCAATCTGAGGTCGGCTTACAACGCGGCGGCCGGAGGCAGAGATAATCATGACTTCAGTATCACCACGCCCTACGGTCTCTGCGTCAGCTGTCACAGCACCGCCCAGACCAAGAGCACTGCGCAGACAGTCGCCGGTACTACAGCCACCATCGCCATCAACGGTTCCGTAACCGGATTCCAGGCCTCAATGCACAACTATACGGCGTCCTCGCTGTTCGGCTCCTCTCAGTTCAGCGCAAACTGTGTAAAGTGTCACACGGATGAACAGACCAAGGACAAACAGTCCTCTACGAACAAGTTCGGGCCGCATTACACCGCCCAGCGCAGTCTGCTGAACCCCATGGGCGCAACTCCCCAGGCGGCTGCAGGCGCTGATTTCTGCTATCGCTGCCACAGCAAGGCAACCGACACCAACCCGGGCGGCGGAGCGGCAAAACTCACCGCTCTCAGGGACTATTTCGGATCCAAACCGATGACAACCTCTGTCGAAGACGTCTTCGTAGCGTTTAGCGGCAACCCTGCCGTCAGCCACACTTCCAGCGGCAGCCTACTCTATTTCAGAAATACGCCGGAATTGAGTACGCCGATGCCGACTGCCTGGCAGATTGTTTCAAGTTCCTACAGCGGCACCAACATTACCCAGCGCATATACAGCATGACGCCCGGTGTTGCAGGTGCGGCCCAGTTCACCCAAAACCTGACCGATACGAC
The DNA here is from genome assembly GCA_025355325.1 of Geobacteraceae bacterium. Lineage (GTDB taxonomy): Bacteria > Desulfobacterota > Desulfuromonadia > Geobacterales > Pseudopelobacteraceae > JACRCG01. The sequence goes on along the minus strand of JANXZX010000199.1, from coordinate 9,014 downwards.
GACCACAGCCAGCCGCTATGGACATATCGTGCAGTTTATCTCTCCGCCGGTACAGAGTGCGGTGACCTTTGCCAGCGGTTCCAGTTTCACACTTGTTATCCGTGACCTGGCGTCAGTGGCGAGCGGCTTTAACCTGCGCTATTCCCTTTACAACTGGCTTTCAACCAATTCGGCAGGAACGAACTTTAGGACAGTTACCCAGAACGCCGCGTTTATTCCAACCGTTGCCACCACTGAAACAATAACCTTCACCAGCTCTTCGGCAGTGACCTTCAACCCTGGGGACCGTATTCTAATCGAGCTGGAATTCATCAAGGTTGTCGCCACCTCGCAGAACGCCACCTTCTACTGGAACGGCAGCGAAGGCGCCAGCCTGCAGCTTCCGGCCAGCGTCACCTTCAACGTCATCGATTCTCCGGCGAGAACCGTAGTCAGCAAACATAATGTTTCCGGCTATAAAGGTCTCCACAAGGATGATGAAACCCGTGCCGTCATCGCAGCCGCCAAGCATGTGGAATGCGTTGATTGCCATGACCCGCATCTTGCAAAATCCGGAACGCATACGGCCGGATCGGCTGCATTGGCAGGTGTGCTTACCGGAGTGGCCGGGGTTGGCGTCACCACCTGGGGCACAAACTGGACCGGCGTCTCTGCATATAACCCCGCCACAACAACTGCCGCGCTGATCACGGCGACGGCGGAATGGCAGGTCTGCTTCAAATGTCATTCCGGTGCCAATGCAAATGTCGCTTCCTGGGGAGGTACAGGAGCTGCGGCCTGGACCGATCTGGGGCTCGAATTCAATCCGGCCAACAAGTCTGGTCATCCGGTTGTCGCTGCCAATGGCGCCGCCGGTTCCGGATCGACGGCGCTGGTTGCCGCCCAACTCGGCAATGGCTGGGTTCCGGGAAGCGTCATGACCTGCTCCGATTGCCATGCAACTGATTCCACCGCCTCCAAGGGGCCGCACGGCTCATCGGTTAAGTGGATGCTGGCCGGAGTCAACAAGGCATGGCCGTACACGACTACAGCCGGTAACGGCGTCAACACCGGCACCTTCTGGACGCTCTCCAATGCCGCCAGTGGTTCGGCCAACGGCCTGTTCTGCATGAACTGCCATCCGAATTTAAAGACAACCAATACCGCTCATTCGAACGGCCAGCACAACGGATATAGCTGCGTCGGCTGCCATATCCGCGTACCGCACGGCGGCAAGATAGAGCGTTTGATCAATACCAACTCGACCGGCCAGGTGCCCCGCTACTCACCTGACGGCGCCGGGGCTACCGCTCCGTATCTGAATTCATTTATCAAGGCTTCCAGCTACACCGGATATATTGAAACAGGCCAATGCTACTCGACAAACGGGAGCTGTAGCAACCACAACTCCAACACGACGACCGCCTGGTAGTCATTTTTTGAAACACTATTACAACAGGGCCGGGACATAAATCCTTGGCCCTGTTTGCCATGATAGGGTAATGTAAAAACCAGCCGTATTACCTCCATATAAGAGCTTCAGGGAAGGTCGGTTAACTCCCCTGGTTTTTACACGTATCCACCCGGCAGGTACCGTGAACTTTTTAAAGCGAATCAGACAATTCCTTCTTTCCCGCGCGACCATCCTGACCCTTATTGTTCTGGCGTCCGGATCAATGCTGCTCGGCAGTTTTATTCCCCAGTCATTTCTCCTTACCCCCAAAGGGCTGATGCAATGGCATGCAGACTACCCGGTTATTTCGGTGGTGGCCGGGCGTCTTGGGCTGCAGCATATCTATACCCACCCGATTTTTGCGGTTATCATTCTGCTGGCATCCGGTTCGCTGTTATTGTCGTGTATCGAACAGTGTAAAAAAGCCTGGCGACGAACATGCGGTGAGGATTCCTCCGGCGGAGCGGACGCGGCGTTTACAACAACCGCTGATCCGGAGAGTGTCACCCTGTGGCTTCGGCAGAGAGGCTACAGAATCGTTGCCAGTGGTGCTTTCGGTGTCCGGCTCTGCAGGCAGCCGTGGGGATACTGGGGAAATGCCCTCCTGCATGTGGGGATGCTGGTTGTTATCATCTCCTCGTTGTGGATTGCGCTGACCCAACAGCGGGGCAAGCTCCATCTTGCCGTGAGGGAGAGTTTCCGACCGGGAGAACAGTGGCTCTCCACGGAAAAAGGCCTGTTGGCAAAGGATCCGGCACTGGACAGTCCGGTCCGGCTGGAAAGTGTTTCCTACGAATTCTGGCCAACCTACGGAGTTAAAAATGTTGCCTCGCGCCTGACTTTTCAGGGTCGGCAAAACGAAAGTGAACCGGCCGTCGTGGAGGTCAACAGAATCCTGTACCGCCACGGCATGAGTATCTATCAGACGGTGGATTTCGGCCACGCTTTCTATGTGGAAGTTACCGATCCTGTCGGCACAAAAAAGACCTATCAACTGCTCCTGACTCATCCGGAAAAACCGGATACACCGAGTTACGGGGATTATCCGGACATGTTGGGACCTGGTATTCTGCTGAGGGCCAAGTACCTCGTTGATCCGGAGAAAGGTTCATTCGCCCGGGGAATCCCCCGGCTGGTTCTGCGCATGGAGGTAAACGGTACGTCACTGGGGCAGTTGCCGCTTGCAGCCGGCACGGAAGAGACTCTCGGCCGGTTCCGTTTCCGGCTCATCAAAATTGATTTGTGGTCCGGGCTTATCTTTGTTAAGTTCTACGGTATCCAGGGGGTTTTCTTCGGCTTTCTGATTATCATTATCGGAAGTTCACTCAACTATTTCACCCCCCCGCGCGACGTGTTGGTAGGCGCTGCTGCGAATGGTAAAACAGTAGTTTCCTGGCGGGCATCAAAGTTCAAAGAGCTCTACCTCGATGAGTTTGACCGACTTGATGAACAGTTTAATCCGGAGAAAACGCATGGATAAAACAACCGCAACGTACGTTCTGCTGAACTGGACTGCAGTCTTTTTCTATGTGGTGGCGACGGTTGTCAATGTTTCCGGAGTCGTTTTTAAAAAAGAAACGCTGGAACAGCGGAGCTACTGGCTGATCGGTATCGGCATGCTCTTTCACAGTGCGGCAACGGCTATCTGGTGGCGGGCAGTGGGGCATGGCCCGTACATGGCGCCGAGCGAGGTTCTTTCTTCAAACGCCTGGATCGCCCTGGCAACGTTTTTCGTGTTTCAACGGCTGTATCCCCGTGTCAGTCCCGCAAGTATCTTCGTTTTCCCGTCGGCTTTTCTGATGCTGGCGCTAGCCAATTTCTACAACCCGGGAATCCGCTCCCTTCCTCCGACTTTCGCCAGTGTCTGGCTTGTTTTTCACATCGCTTTCTATAAGATCGCCTTGGCAACGCTCATCATTGCGTTTGCCTTTTCAGTTTTTCACCTGATGAAGGGGCGGTCACAGGCTGTCTGGCTGGAAAAGCTGCCTGAGCCGGTCAGCATCGACCTCTATGCGTATCGTTTCGCCGGGTTCGGCTTCATCTTTTGGGCCATCGGCATGCTTGCCGGCTCCATCTGGGCCTATAAATCGTGGGGGCGTTTTTGGGGATGGGATTCGGTTGAAACGTGGTCGCTGATAACCTGGCTATCATTCGGTATATATCTGCATTTGCGGCGCTTTTTTGGATGGCGGGGGGATAGGGCTGCCTGGTTTTTTATCGGATGTTTTCTTCTGTCGCTGGTTTCAATCTTTGTTACCTCCCATCTGGGCGGATCTATCCACGCGGAATATTTCAAATGATACGAAAAATTGTGCTGATGATGATTCTTACCGCTGCCCTGCTTGCCGACGGCTAATAAGGTATGAATGTTTGAGCGACAAAAGAAAACGGCCACTCAGAATTTCTTCTAAGTGGCCGTTTTTAATTGGCTCCCCAAGCGTGACGCTCAGCAATACTTTGTGGGAGTTGCAGTGACTTATCATTATCTGATGGAATGTTACGAAATCCGACCAAAGGCGATAATATCGTAGAGTTGAAAGGGCTGCGCTATGTTTTGATTGAACCGGCCGGGTCCGACTGGCTCCCCCTTGGCATGGTTGGTCAGGAAACGCAGGTAATGCTCAGAGCGGGAACCGGTGTCCATCCAGCCGTTCATTATCAACTGACAGAAAGACGATCCAACTGTTAACGAGTGGGGTAAACCCTTGAGTGCAGAGAATCTCCGGGACATAATTTTGCGTTCATTTTTTGTTTGCAAGATGCTACCATGGGGGCTCAGCAGTGAGGTGTGCTGGTTCCTTTTAATTCAGATATCAGGCTTACAAAGGCCGACACGAGTGACCGTGATTCAACGAGCCAGAAGCTAGCTGGCTTCATATTATGTGCAGTTTTTTGTTAACAAACGTCATGTAATTGAGGGGTTTTATGCACCGAATATTTTTTTTGTTGTTAGTTTGTCTTCTGACAGCGATTTCTGTTGTCAATGCTGCCGAAGAACGATCTATCTCGATCCGTAAAAAGGGTGCGTCTGTTGAACGTCGCCTGGCTTTAGTTATCGGCAACGGAAGTTATCCGGATGCTCCCCTTAAAAATCCGATTAATGATGTTGACGCCATGGCCAAGAGTTTAAGAGAGACGGGTTTCGATGTCATCACACGCAAAAATGCCGACCGCAAAAACATGTTTTCTGCCATCAAGGAATTTGGACAGAAACTAAAAAAATATGACGTAGGACTTTTTTACTATGCCGGCCACGGAGTCCAGATTGACAGTGCGAACTTTTTTCTGCCGGTAGATCTTCGCAGCAGCGACCTGCAAGACGGCGATGATTTGAGACGAGATGCAGTTCCCTTGAATGAACTGATGGACCGTATGCGCGATTCCGGCACTAACAATATAGTAATACTGGATGCGTGCCGTGATAATCCTTTTATGGCTAAACTAAGCCGAAGTGCCACGCGTGGCCTTGCCAAAGTGGTCACTCCAGCCAGTACATCGATCCTTTACTCTACTGATCCGGGCAACACTGCATCAGACGGCAGCAGTGGTGAAAATGGTGTCTTTACAATACGCCTGGTGGAATCCATCCAGAAAGAGGGATTGGAACTGGTGGATGTGATGCGTGAGGTTTCCGTTGCAGTTAACCGCGATACAAACGGAGCTCAGCGACCGGTTTTCGACGGGGTACTGTCCTCAAAATTCTATTTCAAAGCTGTCGAACCTTCACCTTCACCAATCGCTTTACCTGCTGCTTCTCCCATTGTTCCACCAACCCCTTCTGTTAGTGCTGATTCACAGGCTATAGAGCTGCGCTACTGGGAAAGCGCTGAACGAACCAACACCATATCAGCTTACAAAGCATATCTTAAAAAATTTCCAGCAGGCGACTTTGTCGATGTTGCCGTTGAAAAAATTCAGATACTGGAGCAAGCCAAGTCACGAACTGATGTTGCTGCCAAGGCTGAATTAGCACGCAAGGAGCAGGAAACTGCCGAGCAGTCTCGTTTAGCGAAGGAACGCATCGATCAGGAACGGCGCTTAAAAGAGATTGAGGCCAAAGCTTTGCAGGCCGAAGAGCGAGCCCGATTGATTGAAGAGCGGGTAAATAAATCAAACCGTAACTTTGAACTTCAAGCTAAAGCAGTTGAAGCAAATACAGTATCACCTATGTTAAATTTTTATAAGAAAGATTTTGAGTACGAATCAAATGGACTCGAATACTACAAGGACGTTGTTGTTGATACCAAAACCAACCTTATGTGGCCACGTAATGGTGATATAGCAGAGAAAAAAATGGAAAAGGATGATGCGAGGGTGTGGGCAGAAAAACTAAATTATGTTGGCTTTAGTGATTGGCGTTTGCCGACAATAGAGGAGCTGGAAATGCTTTCCAAGAAGGGTGGTAGACGACCTTCAGCGTGGTTTAATTCAAAAGGGTTTCGCAATGTTAAAGATTCCTCGTATGCATCTAGTTTTGAATTGAATAATATGTATACTAAAACATTAGATATGTATAACGGCGGAAGCGAAAAATGGATTCCAAAGACAAAGGTAAATTATGTCTGGCCCGTTCGTGAAGTAAGGTAAATCACAGTTTTAACTGGCTGACCAACTGCTGCAAATGCTCTGCCTCACGTGAGAGCTGTGACGAAGCGGCGGCTGTCTCGGAAGCGCCCCGTGATGTTGCGTGAACTACATCGGTTATCTGTGAAATATTGGAAGTCATCTCACTGGTGGTGGCAGCCTTCTCTTTGGCGACTGTAGCTATATGGTTGATCTGATACGTCAATGAGGCTATCTGATCCATGATCAGGCACAGTGATTTGCTGGATCTGACTGATTCCTCGATACCTTTTTCTACCTCCTGAACTCCTCTTCCCATGACCGACACAGCGGACTGGATTTCTGACTGTATGGCTTTGATAGTAACAAACCAACATATTTACACCCTCGAACATTATCAGATAGGGTCGAAATTCATCCGCCTGTTAAAGTTGCCTTATATAGAAGGCATAATCATGAGTAGTAGTTCAGAGATTTTTCACTGCATTCATACTATAATAGCTTTTACTAATACAGTTTGTCTCAATATTGGTTTGATAGAGCCCTTACTCATACGCTAAAACAATCATAACATTGCACATAATAGAGGTTGGCATATATTAACAAATATGCCCGTTACCTTCAATCACTCACTTACCAAGAAACTGTAAACTTTGCGATGCCCTTCAGGACATATGAGTCGTCAGATTCGATTTTATAACCTTTATATCTGAATGTTTCGAAAATCAATTCTAAAAGAGTATCCTTCTTTATGCCAGTCTTTACTTTAGGAATTTCATCAATTTCTTTTGAATAGCTGTTCATACCATTGTAGAACACATTATTAAAACCTTTATCGATGTTAGCATTAATATGTATCTGTATTAGTTCGAGCAAACTATGATATATTTTAACGAATTCAGGATCTGACAGGCATTCATTTAATGCGGCCTCTTTTCTAGCATTAAGTTTGTTCTTTGCCTCTTTTGCTGAAATAATATTCGAGTTTAATCTTATTATAGCTGCTGATTCAACCTTAGAATAAGACCCTTCTGATACTGTTGCACTCTTTTGTGGCTTACCTGTAGCTGCGGTTACTGTATTGCTCGTTAATATTGCAGAAGAGAAAACAAGTATTTTAAATATATTTCGGACTAACATTTAACGTCCCTCCTTATTATTGATCCTATTTTGAAATACTGCAAAGTATCCTATTGAGCTTACGAATACATTATCACCTTGCCCTGTTATTTATTATTGGAACCAGCGTACACCCACGCCGAGGTGTCATCGCAACGAAAAAGGAATCCGGGGATGCCATTCATGGTCATGCTTCCTAGCGTACAATTGTTATCCGGACCTTCCTTAGTAAGAGGATTAGTCGCCACTCCAGAGTTACTGGCCTGTTCCTTTGATTCCTGTTTAGTGATATGCTCCATGAACTTTACAGACTGCTCTCGAACATTATTTAGTTTGTCTTTATCTGTGGTCAGCCACTTAATCGGGAATTTTGCCGTTATGGTACGCTCAGTTTTGCCATCCTGCTTCTTGGCGAAGATCCATACCAACTCCTGTTGCCGTCCATTGTAAAAGTCGGTTCCTTTGTTTGTGTCAACCTTGCAGGCCGGGTTTTCATATGTCGATTTACCATCTGCAAATGCAGTCATCGCGTCAAGGACACAAGTCATCAATACTGAAGGAACATGTTCCTGTTGTTTGGCTTCTTGCTTTTTATCAATGGGCTTAGTTGCGTCCACTGAATTGTTCCCTTTGTTGCAACCTGTAGCCATGGCCGCACAAACTACACCCATCATCACCAACACAACCATTTTCATGCTTAATCCCCCCTTGTTTGTTTAATAATAATGCAGGCTAGAATTAATTTTTCATATTTCCCACTATACGATAACTCACTATTGAGTGATAATGGCAACTTGAATAAACTTTCAGGTGTCCACTCTTTTCAGTCCACCTCACTTCTTAACCAGTATCGATAGACCTTCAATAGTACCAAGAGATGTTCCGACAGCCGTCATATCTTCAATAACGCCCTTGCTTCGATCAATTTCCGCGAGTTGGGTATTCTCTGACTCCATGCAAAATGCTTTTTTCCCCTCTGTGTGGTATGAGCAGATTCTATAACTTTTTCCATCATTAGAAAGCAGGATCACAACATTAACGTTTTCCGAAGTAATTTTATGTGCTTTTGGTGGATCCTGATACTTTGACAATTCACCTTGTGGTGCTGGTGGTGCCTTATACATAGATTTGATTTCATCAATTCCCCTAGGAAACCTCTTGTTGTCGGCAAAGAACGTTTCTAAGTTAGTCACGATATTCTTAACATCACTTCTGGCCGCGTTGTCCTGCCCTTTGCTGCGATACCCTTCAAATTGACTTATTACCATCGCCGCAGCCTGACCTGCTTTGGTATTCGGATGTTCTTTGGCAACCTCTTGCAACAACTTTAAGCCCTCCAGATTGCCACTCTTCATCATTACATTTGCTTTATCAAACTTGCTTTGTGCCTTATTTTCTGCACCACATCCAGCGATTACACAAGCAACAAAAACTATTGCAACTACATATAATTTCTTCAAAATTGTTCCCCTCCCCTTTTTGAATTAAACCCCAAGCATAATTGCCTAGACTCATGATATTTATAATGTAAAAATGAGATTCTAACGTCGCCAATTAAAGACTAAATACACTAATATATCAAATATTTATCAACAATGCTCCGCTTTCCAATGTCTAGCATAGTCCATCCAAATTCTCCCTCAATTTATCCAGTTTAGTGATAGTTTGGTGAAAGAAAGCTTGTATCATATAGGCGTCCATGGCGAATCACCTTATTTTAGAATGGAATATATCAGAACGAAGTAGATCTAGCTTCTAATGTAACGCCTCAGTCGGAATTGGACTTTCAGGCCGCTTGATCTAATGGTAAGTAAGTTTCCCCTGAATGCCTGATTTCAGAATAAGCTTGCTGTCGTTTTTGTTTTCTCAGTTCTCTGGCTTCTTCAAGTTTTCTGTCTCG
>JANXZX010000059.1 GCA_025355325.1 Geobacteraceae bacterium | reverse complement strand
ACCGGCACCGGCCGTAAATCATCCATCATCAACAAGGGCACCATCACCGCTGCCGACGGCGGCTATGTGGCGCTGCTTGCCCCACAGGTAAAAAACGAAGGGATCGTCACTGCCAAATTGGGCACCGTGGCTTTTGGCGCGGGTGAACGGGTAACGCTGGACATGGCTGGCGACAGCCTGATCGGCCTTGCCGTTGACAAGGGCGCCTTTGAGGCGAGCATTGCCAACAAGGGGCTGGTGCAGGCCGATGGCGGCACCGTCATCATGACCGCCCGCACTGCAAGCGACCTGGCAGCCACGGTGGTGAACAATGACGGCATTATTCAGGCCCGCAGCATCAGCAACAAAAACGGCGTAATCACCCTGGAGGGCGGGGAATCGGCAGTGGTCAACAGGGGCATTATGGATGCATCCGGTTATGACAGCGGCCAGAGCGGCGGCAAAATCACCGTCACCGGCGGCGCGGTCTCCATCGCCACCGGTTCGATAATTGACGCTTCAGGCGACAGCGGTGGCGGCCAGATTCTTATGGGGGGCAACTACCAGGGCAAGGGTCCGGAGCAGAACGCCAAAACAACCACCATCAGCGAAGGCACAACCATTGCGGCTGATGCTATCAATAACGGCAACGGCGGCAAGGTGATTGCCTGGGCCGATGATAAAACCATCTTCAATGGCTCAATCAGCGCTCGGGGTGGGGCAAATGGTGGCGATGGTGGTTTTGTGGAGACTTCGGGGCATCAGACTTTGAAGGTGGGGAACAGCGCCAGGGTGGACGCCAGTGCGCCCAAAAGCAAGGCCGGCATCTGGCTGCTCGACCCGAAGGATTTTACCATATCCAATAGTGGTACGGATGATATGTTAGCTACGACAGTTGAAGATACGCTTGATCCAAATAAAAACGGAACCGGCGGCACCAATGTAACCATCATGAGCAGCAACGGCAACACCGTTGGCAACGGCGACATCAACGTCAACAACAACATCTCCTGGAGCGTCAACAACCTGACCCTCACGGCGGCGCGGGACATCAACATCAACGCCACCATGACGGCCAGCGGCACCTCGACGCTGACCATGAATGCGGCCACTCTCAACGGCGCTGACGCTGCAGTCACGGGCGGTCTCGTCCGGGTGGGGATGAATGCTGATGGAACGTTCAAGGGGAGCGTTGGTTTCGGGGGGCGCACCGGTCTTTACGTAGACCCAAGTGTTCTCCCTATTGAAAATAGAGTTCCCATCCTGACGATCAACAATGAGAATTATACCATCCTCGATGGCTTGGGCTTAGTTACTGACATCTCCTCAGGTCTCACTCTCCAGGGGATGCAGGGGGCCCTTGGCGGCAAGTACGCCCTGGGTGCCGAGATCGATGCCAGCGCCACATCAACATGGAACCAGGTTGGTGCCACGTCAGTGTACAATGGGTTTGCGCCCATCGGATCATTCACAGGAAAACTCAATGGTTTGGGGAATTCAATCACTGGGCTGCATATCGATCGTGCTGAAAGTTCGGTTGCCATGCTGAGTTCGACTGAAAGCACGGCAGAGGTCTCCAACCTTAATCTGTCAGCAGCAAATATTTCAAGTAGTACTTCTAATGCCTATACCGCAGGCCTGGTTGCTAACAACTTGGGGAAATTAAGTAACGTAAGCATCACGAGTAACTTAAGCATTCCAGTTTATTCTACAGTAAAATCTGCTATTTCGACTTCTGTTGTCGGAGGCCTGGCTGCAAATAATTCCGGAACAATTGACCACGCAATCAGTAGCGCTTCTGTTTCCGGGAGCAGCGCAACTGGAGCGGGGCTTGTAGGTACGAATTACGGAACAATCAGTTATTCTGGCAATCTGGGTAAAGTATCTATCCTACAAGCTTCAGGCACAGCCGGCGGCCTGGTTAGTAAAAATAGCGGCACTATCACCCACAGCTACAACACCGGTGCTCTGACCAGCAACTATTATGCCGGCGGCCTGGTGGGTAGAAATACCGGCGGCACCCTCACCTACAGCTACAACTCCGGGGCTGTGAGCGGCTACCTTAACGTCGGTGGTCTCGTTGGCGCCAGTAGCGCCAATGGTATTATTGACAACTGTTACAACTCCAGTACCGGTAGTGTGAAAGTCACTAATAATATTGGTGGTGGCCTTGTGGGTGGTGCGTCGGACACTTCTATCACCAACAGCTACAACTCCGGTGCTGTGAACGGCACTTTTACTGGTACTAGCTATATCGGTGGTCTGGTGGGTCGTCTATTCACCTCAGGTGGCTCTACAGCATCTATCTCCAAATGCTACAATACCGGTGATGTAACCAGCGCCGGAACTTACGTCGGCGGCCTGGTTGGAGTGGCTGAAAAAAACACCCCCCTCGTCTCCGCCAGCCCCACTATCGAACAATCCTATAGTACCGGGGCAGTAACTGGAAAAAATTCCGTCGGTGGCTTGGTTGGATGGGCTGGCAGCTTTAGCTCTATCACTAATTCCTACAGTGCCGGGCTAGTAATTGGAACTGATGCTGTAAGCCCAAAAATCGTCGGTGGTCTGGTCGGTGAAAAAGGCATTACTGGCGTAACTCTTGGCAAATGTTTCTGGGCGACAGATATACCTGGGCAAACTACACTCGGCGTCGGCAGCGGCGACGTCGCCGGTGTCACTGGCAAGACCAAGGCGGATATGATGTTGCTTTCCACCTTTTCTTCTTGGGGCTCCAGCTCCATCGACGATGCAGGAGGTACGGGCAAGATCTGGCGCATCTACGAAGGCAATACCTATCCTCTGCTGCGCACATTTCTGACGCCGCTTACACTTGGTTATACAGAATTTAAGGAGATCAATAAATTCTACGACGGGACATCATTTGCGACTGGACTTGATACTAATAAAATTACATATGCCACTCTTGTAAACGGCATGAATCTGTTTGGCACTCCGGGTTTTTCCGGAAATATCGTGGGGGCAAAGAATGCCAGCGTGACTCCGTATACCCTGTCAGTTACCGGCTACTATTCCGACCAGCTGGGGTATGATATCAAGTCTGCTAATATTGGAAGTTTGACGATTAATCCGAAACCCATCACCCTGTCCGCCACCAAGACCTATGACGGTTTTACCGATCTTACCGGCAAGGTAGGCATTTATGGCCTGATAGCCGGTGAAGACTTGGGATACAAAGACGCAACAGCCAACGACGCACATGTTGTCACCGCGAATAAGTACATAAACGCAATTACTCTAATCGACGGCACCAACGGCACGGCTTCTAACTACCTGCTGGTCCTGGACAGAGCCAATGCGCCGGTAGATATCACCGCCAAGGCACTGTCGGCGACGGCCACAATCACCGGAGCGAACAAGGAATACGACGGCTATCTGGCCGCCACCGGCTCTACGATCAGCGGCAGCATCACCGGCGGTCTTATTAACAACGACATGGCCACTCTCGATACAAGCGGCTACAGCCTGGCCTTCGATAACGCGCACGTTGCGGGCAGCCACACCATCAGCGCCACCGGCAGCGCAGCCCTCAAAGACTTCACGGGTGGCGGTGCCGGCAATAAAGACGGCAGCGTCGGCAATGCTGTGGCCGGTCAGAGTACGGACTACAGCTTCACCCCGCCGACAATTGCCGGCGTCACCACCAATACGATCACCGCTAAAGCGGTAACAGCATCGGCCACGATCACCGGAGCGAACAAGGAATACGACGGCTATCTGTCCGCCACCGGTTCTACGATCAGCGGCAGCATAACCCCCGGCGGTCTTGTCAACAACGACATGGCCACTCTCGATACAAGCGGCTACAGCCTTGCCTTCGACAACGCGCACGTTGCGGGCAGCCACACCATTAGCGCCACCGGCAGCGCAGTCATGACCGGTTTCACTGGTGTCGGCGCCGGCAATAAAGACGGCAGCGTCGGCAATGCCGTGGCTGGTCAGAGTACGGACTACAGCTTCACCTCACCAACCGTTGCCGGCGTCACCACCAATACGATCACCGCCAAAGCGGTAACAGCATCGGCCACGATCACCGGAGCGAACAAGGAATACGACGGCTATGCGCGTGAGAACAATGGTAACAATGGTAACAATGGTAACAATGGAAACAATGGAAACAATGGAAACGGCAGTCACCAGAGCTTGAAATATAGTTTTTATACTGAGAAGGATGAAGATCTTCTTGTTTACAACGAAGCGATGTCAATCGAAATCGAAGGTCCTGGTGTCAGGCTTCCGGATGGTGTTTATAGATAATGGCTTGTAGCTATTATGCACTGCGCAGTTAACGGCTAACCCCTCTAAATATCACTTCGACTTCGCTCAGGGAACATCGGTGGCTGAGCGGAGTCGAAGCAAACCCCTCCCGACCTCCCCTTGACAGGGGAGGAGAGACAACACAACGATATAACAACAATTTCACCCACCCCCTCGCCCCCTCCCGTCGTGGGAGGGGCGATATAAAAACATCATTTTAATTTTCATCTTGTACATAAGTTGATATATACTCTTCAAATTTGCCGGATCACAATGCAATGGAGATTTGTATGTTTAGTAATAGATGGTATTTTGCCCGTCTCGTCATCATCGCAGCTATTATCCCGATGATTGTCACTCTGTCCGGCTGTTCCAAAAAAGTTGAAAAGCCGAAAGGACGTCCACCGGCGCTCGTTATTACTGCTCCGGCAACGCAACAGAATATTCCTGTACTGATCAAGGCAATAGGCACAATGGAGGCGTCTGAAAGTGTTGTCGTCAGAACCCAGATCAGTGGTGAGCTGACCAAGGTCGCTTTTCGCGAGGGACAGGACGTGCAGAAGGGCGCGCTATTGTTTCAACTCGATCCTCGCACTTATCTGGCCGCTATTCGAAAGACTGAAGCCATGCTGGCGCGCGATAAAGCAATCATGGACAACGCCTTGAAGGATTATCAGCGTTACTCCCAGTTGGTTAAGGATGGCATTGTTACTCATGAACAGGCTGAAGGCTATCGTACCAAGGCTGATTCTGCGGCTGCCGATGTGGCTGCTGATGCGGCCGCTGTCGATAGCGCGCGGGAGCAACTTGCTTTCTGTACTATTACCTCCCCGATCAGTGGTCGTCTGGGTGCGCTTGCTGCTGATCGCGGCAATGTGGTTAAAGCTAATGACACCGTCCTGGTTACCATCAACAAAATAGCCCCGATTCATGCCTCATTTACCATACCTGAAAAACAGTTGTCGGACATCAAGCGACAAATGGCCGGCGGCAGGATATCTGTTGAGGCTGAAGTTCCCGGAACACCGGTTATCAAGGAAAAAGGGGTTGTCTCATTTTTAGATAACTCTGTGGATATCGCAACCGGCACGATTCGACTAAAAGCCACTTTTGATAATGGCAATAAACAGCTCTGGCCGGGCCAGTTTGTCAATTTCTCCATTATACTCGGTATGAAGAACAACGCTGTGGTTGTGCCGAGTCAGGCCTTACAGACCGGGCAGAACGGCCAGTTTGTTTTTGTGGTCAAGCCGGATGCAACGGTTGAGATCCGTCCGGTTGTTTCGGGGCCAGTTTCACAGGGGATGACGGTCATCGAGAAAGGGCTCCAGCCGGGTGAACAGGTTGTTATCGACGGTCAAATGCGGGTTGTCCCCGGTGGCAAGGTTGAGATTAAAAAACCGGAGAAACCAGGCTCACCTCCTCTCGCTCCGCAACCTGCCCAATCGGGAGCTGTCGGCAAATGAACATATCCGAACTTTTCATAAGACGTCCGATCATGACCAGCCTCGTCATGTTGGCGGTGATGATCTTCGGTCTGTTTGCCTATCGCCTGCTGCCGGTCAATGACCTGCCGAGCATTGATTTCCCCACGATTCAGGTTACCTCGAACCTGCCAGGCGCCAGTCCTGAAACCATGGCATCATCTGTTGCGACTCCATTGGAACGGCAGTTTTCAACGATTGCCGGACTTGACTCCATGACCTCTACCAACGGTCAGGGGGTCTCGATTATCACCCTCAAGTTCGCTCTTGAAAAAAGCATCGACTCTGCCGCTCAGGACGTGCAGGCCGCCATCTCCAAGGCGGCTCGCCAGCTTCCGCAGGACATGCCTACGCCACCCTCTTATCAGAAGGTCAATCCGGCCGACCAGCCGGTCATTTATTTAGCTCTCAGCTCACCGACCCTGCCGCTTTCGGATGTTAATGAATTTGCCGACACCATCATCGCTCCCCGTATCTCAATGGTTAACGGTGTAGCACAGGTGCAGGTCTACGGTTCACAGAAGTATGCCGTGCGGATTCAACTGGATCCGAGAGCTCTTTCCAGTAAAAAAATCGGTCTGGATGAAGTTGCAGCCAGTCTGGGTAATTGGAACGTGAATCTGCCGACGGGCGGTTTGCAGGGGGCCAAGCAGGCCTTTACCATCCAGGCCAGCGGACAGTTGTATGATGCAGAAGCTTTTAAACCGCTGGTCGTGGCGTATCGTGGCGGTGCTCCGGTGCGGCTCTCTGATATTGCAATCGTCACCAACAGCGTCGAGAACGACAAGATCGCCGCATGGTTTAATACCAATGGAGTTTCCACCCGGGCCATTGTACTGGCTGTTCAACGACAGCCGGGAACCAATACCATTGAGGTTGTGAACAGCATCAAACAGCAAATGCCCGGTTTCCGCAGCCAACTGCCTGCTTCTGTGGATTTGAATGTCCTGTTTGACCGCACGGATACGATTCGAGAATCAGTGACGGATGTCAAGTTTACTCTGCTGCTGACAATCGCCCTGGTTGTCCTGGTGATTTTTTTGTTTCTGCGCAATCTTTCAGCCACCGTTATACCAAGTCTGGCGCTGCCGCTCTCGATTATCGGCACCTTTGCCATCATGTATTCACTCGGATTCTCAATCAACAACATCACCTTGATGGCCTTGACGTTGTCGGTCGGTTTCGTGGTGGACGACGCCATTGTCATGCTGGAAAATATCGTTCGTCATATGGAACATGGCGAATCACCGTTAGAGGCGTCGCTGCGCGGGTCGAAAGAGATCGGTTTTACTATCATCTCGATGACGATTTCGTTAGTGGCGGTATTTATCCCGGTACTGTTCATGGCCGGGATGCTCGGAAGAATGCTGCACGAGTTTGCTGTTACAATTACTTTTGCCATTCTTATATCAGGCGTTGTGTCTCTTACCCTCACTCCCATGCTGTGCAGCCGCTTTCTGAAACCTCCTGCCGAGTTGAAGCACGGTAGTCTGTATAACTTTATGGAGCGCTTCTTCAGCGGCATGCTGAACATGTATGAACGTTCCCTTTCAAAGGTGCTCCGCTTCAGACGCACCACGGTCGTGGTTACGTTAGCCATGACGGTGGTTACGGTATGGCTCTTTGCCAGCATGCCGATGGGATTACTGCCTGCGGATGATATCGGCGCCATCTTTGCCATTACCGAGGGTGCCCAGGGAGTCTCCTTTGATGAAATGAAAGCTCAACAGAAGAAGTTGGTAGACATAGTCTTGCAGGAACCAAACGTTACGGCTTTCATGTCGTCGGTCGGTGCTTCCGGAGCACGGGTTGGCGCCAATTCCGGCTTTATGTTTATGAAGCTGAAGCCGCGCCATGAGCGCACACTGAATGCCGATCAGATCATCCAGAAACTGCGCCCGAAGGTATCAGCTGTACCGGGCATAATGATGTTTATGCAGAATCCGCCACCGATCCGTTTGGAGGCGACTATTGCCAAGGCCCAGTATCAGTTTGTGTTACAGAGTCCGGATACGGATGAACTCTATAAACAGGCGGCGGCTTTTGAAATGAAAGTACGTGCTATGCCGATGCTTCAGGATGTAACCAGCGATCTGCAGATCAAAAACCCCCAGGTCAATCTGGAAATAGACCGGGACCGCGCTGCTTCGCTGGGGGTAACAGCGAAGCAGATAGAGGATGCGCTCTATTCAGCCTACGGTTCGCGACAGGTTTCCACGATATTTTCTCCGAGTAACCAGTACAAGGTGATTATGGAGCTGGAGCCACGCTATCAGCTTGCCCCATCGTCTCTTGGACTGCTCTATGTGCGCTCCAGTTCAGGTCAACAGGTACCGCTTTCTTCTCTCGGCACCCTGAGAAATTCTCTTGGACCGCTGTCAGTCAATCATCTGGGGCAGATTACTGCAGTAACTATTTCATTCAACCTCAAGCCGGATATCCCCCTCGGAGATGCTGTAGCGGCTGTAGAAAAGGAAGCCAAGTCTCTGCCGGCGGCTATTACGACCGGATTTCAGGGGACGGCACAAGTGTACCAGGCTTCGACCAAGGGGTTGGCGCTTTTATTGATCATTGCAATATTGGTGATCTACATAGTGTTGGGGATTTTGTACGAAAGCTATATACATCCGATGACGATCCTGTCCGGCCTGCCGTCTGCCGGATTCGGCGCCTTGATTACCCTGCTTGTCTTTGGCAAGGACCTCAACCTGTACTCCTTTGTAGGAATAATTATGCTGGTCGGCATTGTTAAAAAGAATGCCATCATGATGATTGACTTTGCCCTGGAGGCACAGCGAAACGAAAACATGACGCCAATGGACGCAATTTACAAGGGGTGTCTGGTCCGTTTTCGCCCGATCATGATGACCAGTATGGCTGCGCTGATGGGAACTCTCCCAATTGCAATCGGTTTCGGAGCCGGAGCGGAATCGCGCCGGGGGCTCGGCCTTGCCGTTGTTGGTGGATTGCTGGTATCCCAACTGCTGACGCTCTATATCACCCCGGTAGTCTATTACTACATGGACAGGATTCAGTCTTTTGTTGTTAAACGATATAAAAAACCTGTAGAAAATTATCAATCTGCCGATTAATAAGCAGTAGTTATGCTGAATGCTCGGTACTATAAAGGGTAGGTCGTGGCAAAAACTGTTGAAATAAAAATACCTGAGGACATCGAATTCCGCGTCATAGGCAATGCCTTGGGATTGCTGATCGCTTCAGCCGGACTATTGGCCGGGGAAATGGTTCGTAATAGAAGTCTGGACTATTGGTATAATGATATCATTCCACTGCTGTTGGTGGGTTGGTTGGGATTCCGGTTGTACCGGAACTTCCTGACAACGATGATGGCGCCTCAGACCATCACGCACACAATGACGATACCGCGTGCAACTCCGCTTCATAACGAACAGGTTGCTGCCGGGCAAATCACAGCCAAGCCGTCTAAGTATACAGCTGAGAAAGTTCTCGAAGAAGTATCCAAACGCATTGAATCCCAGAAGGCAGGTGCGGTTAAAAGGCACACAAATAACAGATAACCGGAATATACATAAACAAGCATAAAACAATAAAGCCTCCTTTTGTGCAGGGGGCTTTATTGTTTTAATCATAAATTTCGGAATTATCACCGAAAAGCAGCTTTTGGTGTGAAGATCCCACCAGCAGGTGCTCTTCTGAGTTGACCTTCAACAGCATATGATCTTTGCTCTGCGTGCCACAATTGATCCTAAAATCGGCAGTTAATGAACCACAGAGCAACTGAGCAACAGAGGAATCAGACAGTTACACCAACAACAGGCATAACCAAAATGGTGAGTTATTATTTCTGGTTTTAACCTGAATTCTTCTTTGTTTTAGCTCAGTTGCTCTGTTGCTCTGTGTTTCAAATGCTTTTTTTGGGTTGATTGCTTGCGAGACCCTCCCGGCTGCCGGGGGATTTTACTCTTTCAACAGGTGCACTGTGCGCAGGTAGCCTGCCTGGTGCAAATATTTGTCGGTCTGTTCGGCGGATTGTATTGCACTGCGTCCTCTTTCGGATCGGGTTTAACCGGACCATTTCCCATCCTCATTGCAATTGAGTGATGTCCGGCAAGCGCGTTAAGGTCTCTCGAGGCTCGCAGGAAAAGCGTCTCCCTCCACGGCATATGCGCCACCGCCTTATAATCCTTTTGAATCGCCGGTTCCGATTGCAATATAACTCCAACAGCATCCAGCTCATCAAGCATCCAACCGAGAGCAATGTCTGAAAGTCCGCTTTCATCAAGCATCGGGTAGCCTCCGCCTACATCGGCATGAGCACCTGGGAAAAGAAGCTGCTTTATCTGTTGCCGGTCGTCCCAGAGAGTCGGCGTAAAATCAACCCGCTGCTCGTCAAGCGAGACTGCGTGAAATCCCCATTCTACTCTGGCGCTGAGTATTGTGTCGGTAAATTTGAACGGGTCAAAGCGTTTGTCCTGGTTGATTTCAGGGATGCCGATGGCTCCGACGGTGTCCCAAGCCCCCTGATTATTGTTGCTCTGCGATTATGAGAATCTTTGATGCTGTCTTTGGCCCCGGCGCCGGGATGGTATTCTCTCCCGGCCCCAGGTTAATTTCCTTTTTCGTTTTCATGTCTATTGCTGTCAATTTCACTCCCGGCGGCAGGGTCGTCCCGTCCGTCCGGAGCGCCACCTTGAGTGGCGTTCCTTTAGGCAGGCTGGAGGTGACAGTGATATTCCACTCCTGTCGTCTTGCCACGGCCCGGATAACCGGCGATGCTGCTGTCAGTCAGGCCGCATTTACCGGAAGCCAGATTGTTGCTCCATATCAGGGCGTTACTCCAATTCAGATAGCTGCTTGCCTTGGAAATTCCACCAACGGTTTCGTTACAGTTGGCGTTCTGTAGCCAGATCAGACCGGTTAGATTGTCGGTTATGGTGCCATTGCCGTTATTGGTGAAGCGGGTGGAATCATTCCAGGCCACCCCGGCTTGAATCGCGCCATCCTGTCCGGTGCCGGTGCAAGGGATTTCGTCTCCGTAAGCATCGTAGCATTTTGTCTGCCCGCTGGAGGGGAGCTGAATAGAAGCAGCGCAAGCTTTGTCTCCGTTTAGCCAACCTCCGGAGGGTGAGCCATACTCAGCGGACATCACAGACATTATTAACAAAATTTTGAGCAACCTTTTCATCATGGCGCTTCCTCCTTCATAATCATCGTTGTAATGTATGGCACGAGACGCGCAAATCAGCTCCTGGAAGAGACCGAAGAGAGTGAGAATGGGTCAGGCCAATTTTCCCAAATATTCCTGCACATAGTTTGTGTTAATTTACAATGTTATTTTCTTAATTAGAAACATTATTATTGTAGTATTTATACTCTCCATTTACGGTAAAAGTCAAAATAAAAATATATAAAAAATAATTATATATATCTAAATATTAAATGAAAAAAACGACCAACCAAGGTGACGACTGATGAGTCGTTAAATAACAGTACAAGAGATTTTAAACCTGTGAAAACTACAACAATTTCTTAAAAATGCACGGTTGACATGAAAAAATTTATTATTAATGGCTCAATATATGATACCAGTTTTAATGATTAACATATTGGAATATATCAATTATGAAGCGCATAGATAATGATAACTAACACGCACATTTCAACTCCTCAGATTTTCAAAACGCAAAGCCCGCCCTAACGATAGTTGTTAACCTAAATAAACGAGCTTGGTTGACAATAGCCCCCCGGCTATGGTATCGAGGGGGCGGAGGAAGTTATGACACTACGAAATTTTATTCAGAAGATGGCAGATAAAGTATTGGCCGGTGGAGTTGTTGAGGCCGAAGATGCTTTGCAGCTTGCTTCGGTATCCGGGTCCGACCGGTACCTGCTGTTTGCAGAGGCATCCCGGATTCGGGAACATTTTGTCGGCAATGTTGTCCATCTCTGTTCAATCATTAATGCTAAATCAGGACGCTGTGCTGAAAACTGCGCTTTCTGTGCCCAGTCGGCTCACCATGAAACCGGTGTCGAATCATATCCATTGGTTGATGAAGATGAGATTGTGCGCTGTGCCGTTCTGGCGGAGCAGAATGGTGCCGGTTGCTATGGGATCGTTACCAGCGGGACCAGCATCAATACAGCCGATGAGCTTGATCGGGTCTGTCGGGCAGTCGGGCGGATCAAGTCCGAAACCGGCATTTCTCCATCCTGCTCACTTGGCATTCTCGATACTGCGACCGCGCTGCGCTTGAAAGATGCCGGTATGGAAACCTACCATCATAATTTGGAAACAGCCCGAAGCTTCTTTCCGCAGATCTGTACAACGCATGATTATGAAGATGATGTAGCGACGATTCGTGCCGCCAAAGCCGTTGGTTTGCGCGTTTGCTGCGGCGGAATCTTTGGTTTGGGGGAATCTTTTGCCCAGCGGATCGAGATGGCGCTGACGCTGCGCGAACTGGATGTCGATTCGGTTCCGCTTAACTTCCTTAATCCGGTGGCCGGAACACGGCTTGAAAATGCTGATAACCTTACCCCGCTTGAATGTCTGACCATTATCGCTGTCTATCGCTTCCTGTTGCCCGGTAAGCGTTTGTCAGTGTGCGGAGGTCGAGAGAAGAACTTGCGCGAACTACAGTCATGGATGTTTCTGGCGGGAGCGGACGGAACGATGACCGGTAACTATTTGACGACACCCGGTCGTCCTCCGGAACTCGATAAGCAGCTGCTGAAGGATCTTGATATGCCGGTTGAAGGATGTTGCGGAGGGGATATCTGATGGCTCCGCGTGGAATTTTTATTACCGGTACCGACACCGGTGTCGGCAAGACTATCGTTGCTGCAACGCTGGCACGGCTGCTGCGTATGAACGGTGTTTCGGTCGGCGTGATGAAGCCGGTCACCAGTGGCTGTCGTGAAGAGAATGGGGTGTTGGTTTCTGATGACGCCCGGTTACTTTGTCAGGCGGCAGGACTTGCCGTTTCGGAAGATATTGCTCCGTATTGTCTGCGCGAACCGCTTGCTCCTGCTGAATCGGCAAAAATTGATGGAGTCAGGATTGATTTTTCCGCTATAAAGGATGCCTTTGATCGTCTGTCATCCACCTACGATTATGTAATCGTCGAAGGGGCAGGGGGGCTGATGGTGCCGCTGTCAGGCGGATTGCTGGTTGCTGATCAGGCACGAGAGCTTGAATTGCCGCTTCTGGTCGTAGCCCGCCCGGGGTTGGGGACGATCAACCACACGGTTTTGACCTGTTTTGCTGCGCAGCAGATGGGGCTTCACGTTGCCGGCGTCATCATAAATGGTATGCCGGAACATCCCGGTCTGGCGGAACAGAGTGCGCCACATCAGATCGGATCGCTTTGCGGTGCGCCGGTACTGGGAATATGGCCACAGCGCAACGAGCTTGACGAGATGGAGATGGTGGATGAACTGTCCGGTTGGCTGGATGGTCAGGCAGAGACCGGCATTGTGCTGCGAGAGCTGGGAGTCTGAAGATAACCGGGCTCAGGCGGAAGGGCCAGGATTTCTCGTGCCCCGTTCAAAATCTTCAACGATATCTGCAAGGGCAATATGTCTGCTGACTCCTCCCAATGATTCACTGACGCCGGTTGCCCGCAGGATATCGCGCACTTCTGCATGAGCCTCCGCAACTCTTAACTGAATCCCTTTCCGTTCCAGTTCTTCTCCTAATTGTTTTAGCATCCGGGCTCCGGCCGCATCGATATACGGTGATGTCGAGAGGTCGCAAATCGCCAGCTTGACTGTAGTTGTCTCGCGGTGAATTGCTTCAAGTACCCGTAAACTGACGGTGTTGACATTAAAATAGAGCAGGGGGGCTTCAATACGGAACAGGAACAATCCGGGGAAGCGTTCATTGCTGGAGTGACGCTCTGCGTCGCTGAAGCGGATACTGCCGGGTATCCTGCCGAGTACGGCGACATGAGGTCTGGCCATCATTCGGAGTAGAAACAGAATCGATGCAATTGCCGAAACGGTGACCCCTTTTAAAATCCCAAGCAGGAGAACCCCGACAAAAGCGACCAGTGCAACCTTGAATTCAATACGGCTGATTTGTCGCAGGCGTTTAAAATCATCTATCCGCACAAAACCTGAAACTGCCACCAGAATTATAGCGGCAAGAACAGTATCGGGAAGATTGCGGAGCGTTCCTGTCAGAAAGAAAAGTACCAGAACGAGTGTGATGGATGCAAAAATCAGCGAAAGAGGGGTGCGGGCACCGGCTTTTTCGTTAACCGCCGACTGAGATAATCCCCCCGCCACCGGATAACCGTGGCCAAGTGCCGCCACCAGGTTTGCGGCTCCCAGTCCCAGGAACTCCTGACGGGGATTAACCTCGTAATGATGTTTCGAAGCAAAAGCACGGGCTGCGGCGATGCTCTCCACATACGACAGCAGAAAACAGGCAAATGCCAGTTCAAGCAGACCTTCGATCTGATCAACATGAATTGAAGGTATTGTCATAGCCGGTAACCCGGATGGAATAAAGCCGACAACCGTGACACCCTGTTCAGTCAGGCCAAAAATTGTAACAACAGCGGTCGAGATTATGACAACCGCAAGGGCGACCGGCCAGCCCGGTAATAACCGGTTACCGGCGAGTATCAGCAGCAGTGAACCGACCCCAAGTGCAATAATCGTCAGGTTTGCGTTGCCCAACTGTTGAAAAATAGTGGTTATCCGCTCAAAGAAATTGTCGCCCCCGCCGGTTACGCCCAGCAGTTTTGGAAGTTGCATTGAGGCGATACTGAGCGCTGCTCCGGCTTTAAAGCCGAGCAATACCGATTCAGAAATGAAATTGACAAATGAACCGAGGCGCATGATCCAGGCCAGAATACAGAATACTCCCACCATTCCGGCGGTCATTGCTGCTATGGCGGCATAGCTGGCAGCATCTCCGGCCGCCATGGAACCGCCGACGCTGGCAACCATGACTGAAATAGCCGCCGTCGGCCCGATCGACAGATGGCGGGAAGAAGCGAATAGTGCGTAGGCGATGCCGCTGAATACATAACAATAGAGTCCTGCTTGCGGCGCTAATCCGGCGAGTGTGGCATAGGCCATGGCAACCGGTATGGCGTACGCGGCAAGGGTTACTCCGGCAATGACATCGGGCCAGAGCCGGACCGCCTGATAGCGGGGCAGCCAGTTAATAATTGGAATCAGTTGTGCCAGCCGTTGCAGAAAATATTTCATGGTTCTGGCCTATCATCGATTGGTGATGTTAGTCAATGGCAGAGTGCTCAAAACAGCTGTGGTACGCCAGCTTTATGTGACAATCGAAATGAAGTTGACTATTTTGCGTGTAATCAGTATTGTCATCCCGTACATATACACATACAAACTCAGGGGGAATTTATGTCAGATACCGTTAAATCACTTGATACTCTTACACTGCACGCCGGCCAGACGCCGGACCCGACAACCCTCTCGCGTGCGGTACCGCTCTACCAGACAGCGTCATATGTGTTTAAAAGCTCCGAACATGCCGCCAACCTTTTCGGCCTCAAGGAATTCGGCAATATATACACCAGACTTATGAATCCGACTACTGATGTTCTTGAACAGCGTCTCGCTGCTCTTGACGGCGGTGTTGCTGCGCTGGCGGTTGCCTCCGGCCAGGCCGCCATTACGTATGCGGTGCTTAATATCGCCAAGGCGGGCGACAATATTGTCTCCACCAATTACCTGTACGGCGGCACTTACAACCTGTTTCATTATACGCTGCCGAAGTTGGGTATAACAGTAAAGTTTGTCGATACGTCAAATCCTGAGAATGTCCGGAACGCAATTGACGGAAATACCCGCTTGGTGTACAGCGAGTCAGTCGGTAACCCCAAGAACAATGTTGATGATTTTGAAGAGATAGCGGCCATCGCCCATAAGGCCGGACTGCCGTATGTTGTTGATAACACGGTCACTACTCCGTTCCTCTTCAAGCCGCTTGAGCATGGAGCGGATATTGTCGTGTATTCCTTGACCAAATTCATTGGCGGACATGGTACCAGCATCGGCGGCGCCGTTGTCGATGGCGGCAAATTCCCTTGGAATAATGGTAAATTCCCCGAGTTTACCGAGCCTGATCCTTCCTATCACGGCCTGAAATACTGGGATGCCCTGGGAAATATTTCGTACATCATCAAAATGAGGGTGTCTCTGCTCCGTGATATGGGCGCCTGCATTTCACCCTTCAACTCGCACCAGATTATTCTCGGCCTTGAAACTCTCCATGTCAGGATGGCGCGCCACGTTGAAAATGCCCGAGTTGTTGCCCGCTGGCTGGAAGCACATCCGGATGTTGTCTGGGTCAATTATCCCGGCCTGGCAAGTCATAAGGATCATGCCCGTGCCCTCAAGTACCTGCCGAAAGGGGAGGGGGCCATCATCGGATTCGGTATCAAGGGGGGCATGGAAGCCGGCAAGAAATTCATCGATAATGTCAAGTTGCTGTCGCATCTGGCAAATATTGGTGATGCCAAGTCACTGGTTATTCATCCGGCTTCAACAACGCACCAGCAATTGTCTGTTGAAGAACAATTTGCTTCCGGCGTGACGCCTGATTTTATCAGACTTTCGGTTGGCATTGAAGGGGTGGACGATATCATTGCAGATATCGAGCAGGCACTGAAAGCTTCCCAGAGCTGATCCCCCCGTTTTTTTGTTGAAGACAAGGGGGAGTACGACAATAATGTTGGAGGATTTAATACAACCTCCCCTCCCCTTGCGGGAGGGGATTGAGGGGTGGGGGAAGCTGCTTGTAACACATCGATATTACAACAACTTCACCCACCCCCTAACCCCCTCCCGTCAAGGGAGGGGGGATAAAAAACATCAAAGTGGTGGCGTCCAACAAATTTGTCGGAGACCCAAGACAAGGGCGACTCTTGTAGTTGCCCTTTTTTTTGTGTACTATTGCCGAAAATGTTGAGTTAATTATTCCGATCAGAGGAGTTATTCATAATGTATAAGCTGACGATCCGCACCAGTTTTGCTGCTGCGCATAACCTTAAAAATTATCAGGGCGATTGTGAAAATCTGCATGGTCACAATTGGAAGGTCGATGTTGCGGTAACGGCCAAGGAGCTCGATAAGGCTGGTCTTGGTATTGATTTCAAGGTTCTGAAGCGTGAAGCCGGTGCAATAATAAACGAACTGGATCATAAATATCTCAATGAAAATCCGGCGTTCATTGATATTTCCCCCTCATCTGAGCATATTTCGAAATATCTCTACCAGCGCATCTCCGAACAACTGAACAACGACAACATCAAAGTTGATTCAATTACAGTTTGGGAGTCTGACAACGCATCCGCCTGCTACTATGAGTAATCCTGTTTATGTCAGTGAAATATTTTCGTCCATTCAGGGCGAAGGTATGCTGGCGGGACGCAGGCAGATTTTTGTGCGTTTGATGGAATGTAATCTGGATTGTCGCTATTGTGATACCGATTTTGAAAAGTCCGACGTTGGCCGACTGGAATCTCAGCCCGGTTCTGGTACGTTTCTTGACCTTCCGCAACCACTGTCGCAGCAAAAAATAACTGCCATTTTTGACGATTGGTGTTCGCGGCTGCCGGGGGCTCACCATTCGGTAAGTTTTACGGGCGGGGAGCCGCTTCTGCACGCGGATATTCTTGCCGGGTGGTTTCCTGAAATCAGAAAAACTCTTCCGATCCACCTTGAGACAAACGGTACCATGCACTCCGCTCTCCGCCTGGTAAAACAACAGGTTGATTTTATCAGTATGGATATGAAACTTCCTTCTACTGCCGGCTGTACACAACAATTATGGGAACTGCATGCGCTTTTTCTGCGCGAAGCTTACGGTTCTAATGTTTCCGTAAAAGTTGTCGTGGGTGAGCTGACTACCGACAGTGAAATCGGGCAGGTGTGTGATGTTATCTCTTCTGTTGACAGAACTCTTCCGCTCTTCTTGCAGCCCTTGTCGCTGCCGGATGGTACGGTTGGCCTTTCTGCCGCGCATATCCTGCATCTTCAGGAGTTGGCATCGTCCCGCCTGTCTGATGTACGGGTAATTCCTCAAATGCACAAGCTGCTGGGGGCACTGTGATACTTGAAACAATACCTCTGGATTCGGCGCACTCTATTACGCTGGTTGACCAGACTCAGCATTATTTCGGCGGCTATTATCATGTTAAGGTGCTGGCATATTGCGATATATCGCTGTTGCCGGGGTATTTTGCAGATGAGACCGAATTTAACGATGCCGTAAAAAAAATGGGAGCGTCTGTCAGATTTGAACGCATTCTGGAAAAAATGGCGGTGCCTGAATCCGGGATAGAATCAGTTCGCAGTCAATTGACCCGCGCTTTTCATGATACAACAAAAGCCTATCTTTCGGTTCCTGACTTTATCCCCGGTTTTGTCCGGAGCGAGTACCGAAAGCGATCAAAAAAATCCCCGCAAATCCGTACTCAAAGAGCGTAACGTGCCATTACCGGTTGTTTCCATTGATAAACTCGCTTTCGGCGGTAACGGTGTCAGCCGGATTGATGGCAAAGTCTGTTTTGTTCCCTTCAGCTGTCCCGGCGACGAAGTCTCTCTCCGGATAACATCTCAGAAAAAATCCTATTGCACCGCTTCAATAGCTGAAGTTATCACTCCTTCTCCGTCCCGGACCGAGCCGGTATGCCCGATTTTTGGCTCATGTGGCGGGTGCAACTGGCAGCATATCAGTTACCCTGTCCAGATTGAGCATAAACGGAAAATCCTCTCGGAAATCCTGTGGCGAGGGGCGCGTGTACCGGCAGATTTGATTGATGATATTGTTCCTGCGTCCCTACAGTACGGCTATCGGAGTCGTTTGCAGTTTAAGGTCGCCATTAAAAATGGAAAACTTCGAATCGGTTTTTATCGTCAGGGTTCACATCAGGTGGAAGATGCGTCAGCCGGTTGTCCGGTCGCAGCGCCGGTGATAAATGAGACGTTGCAGTGTTTTAGAAACGTACTTCAGTCATATCCCGACGTTGAGAATGTTTCTCAGCTCAGTATAGATGCCGGTGATAGCGGAGTGGTGGTCGTCATACACCATAGTGGAAGTGTTACTTCAAAAAATATGAGCTATTTTACTGATCGAGCGGCTGAACTTGGTCCGTGCACCGGGCTTTTTCTCAAGAAGGAACATCAGTCGAACGGTGATAAATTGTGGGGCAGTTCTGAAATATCGTATTGCATGAATCCGGTAGATCCGGATATGAAACCGCTTGTTCTCTCGTATCCTCCCGGTGGATTTGCGCAGGTACATCAACTTCAAAATAATGCCATGCTGTCGGTAATCAGGCGGCTTGGGGCGTTTTCTTCGACCGATCACCTTCTTGATCTGTATTGCGGTAACGGTAATTTTTCGATTCCTTTGGCCGCCGAAGTTGTTTCGGTAACAGGAATTGAGGGCCATGCCGAATCAATTCGTGCTGCAGAACATAATATGGAACTCAACAATGTTGCAAATGTCCGGTTTTTTTGTGATGATGTCCCCACAGCGGTACGGCGTCTTGCTGATCAGGGCCACAGGTTTGACGTCGTTTTGCTCGATCCGCCCCGTTCCGGAGCCGGAGATGCGGTCCCGGATGTTGTTCGTTTACAGCCTGACAGGATTATCTACGTGTCATGTGACCCCAGTACACTGGCGCGCGATTGCGGACTGTTGTCCGGTTGTGGCTACAATGTTGTCACGTCGGTTCCCATTGATATGTTTCCCCAGACGTACCATCTTGAAAGCGTTACTTTACTTAACAGGCCATAGAAAGGTGTTATTGTGAGTTTTTTTAGAAAATTGTTTTCAAAGTCCCCGTCAGATCTGCTGACAAAAGGGGACAAGTATATGGATACTGATTGTTATTTTGATGCGCGCACCTGCTATGAGGACGGTTT
>JANXZX010000047.1 GCA_025355325.1 Geobacteraceae bacterium | reverse complement strand
ACATGTGCAGGAACAATCAGCTATTCCGCCATTTCATAAACCCCGTTCAAGCTGTACACATCCCGGTTCAGAACGCTCTGATACCGCCGCTCATCGACATTCGCCTTACGCATCAGCTTCATACAATAACTCATCTGCGCCTCGGTGCCGGATGGCTTGCTGTACAGCTGTAACGCAAATTTCGACAGGTCACGCACCATAAAGTCGAAGATCTGATCGACCAGATCATCATCAATGGCCAGCAACGCAGCATTTTCCAGAATCAGCTGTCCGTAAACCACCAGCGTGAATATTTCGCCGAGCGTCAGCAGAAAGTCGATGTCCTTTTGCTGAGTCCCGTCCGGCGTCGCCTTGAACAGGAATTCACGAAATACGCCGATCTGCTCCTTGAAAATCTGCACATTGGGAAGCGAGCAGGCGTCGTAGACCGGGCGGTAGTCATGAAAGCGGATCTTGCCGAGCCCTTTGGTGGCGCCCTGATTGAACAGATAATCATCATTGACCGGCTCAAGACGGCGCGGCACTGCGGCGTATTCCGCCGGGTTGAAGAAGTAATTCTGCATAAACTTGACAATCAGCGCGATATTGACGTGAACGGTCCCCTCAAGCTTGGGGAGCGCCCTGATATCCCGTGCCGCCGTTTCAAAATACATATCCTTCTCGAACCCCTTGGCGGCGATAACGTCCCAAAGCAGGTTGATGACCTCCTCCCCCTGAGTAGTCACCTTCATTTTCACGACCGGATTATAGAGCAGGTAACGCCGGTCATCAGCCGAGGCCGAGCGGAGATAATCCGCAGCCCTCAGCGCAAAGAGCTTCATCGCGACAAGGCGGGCGTAGGCATCGACGAACATCTGTTTCACATGGGGGAAGTCGGTGACATGCATGCCGTAAAGGCTGCGGCATGATGCGTGATTGATCGCCTCGTAGAAGGCGTGGGTGCAGATGCCGATGCTGGCCCATCCCAGGTTGTACTTTCCGATATTGACGGTGTTGAGAGTCGCATTCCACGCTTCATCCCCTTTCGAGAGGATCTCGGCCTCGCTCACCGGATAATCGTGCAGAACGTATTCCGCCACATAGGATTGGCTTGCGGTGATGTTTTTGACCAGCTCGTATTTTTCATGCTTACTGTTGACGACAAAGAAAGCGTAGCCGCCGCCATCCGGCTCGCGACCGAAGGTCGAAACCATCGCCGCTTCGTTGCCGTTGCCGATGTAGTACTTATCACCCTGCGCGAGATAGCTGCCGTCAACCTGCGGTACCAGCAGCATGTCGCTGGCGTAGATATCGGCGCCATGCTCTTTTTCCGACAGCCCGAAGGCGAAGATCGCGCCGTCATCAAGCAGTCCGGCGGCCTTGCGCTTCAACGCTTCATTTTCGCTCATCCAGATCGGCCCAAGCCCGAGAATAGTTACCTGCCAGGTATACCAGTAGCAGAGGCCGTAAAAACCGAGCAGTTCGTTGAAGGCGCAGAGGCGCGAGGTATCCCAGCGGCAGTCGCTGCCACCATAACCGGCGGGGGTCAGCAGCGTGGCAAAGATCCGCTCCCGCTTGACGAAGTCGATAAAATCGGCATACCAGACCCGGTCGAAGTCGTCCTGTTTGAGTTTCTTTTTACCCTTGGCTTCAAAAAACGCGACGGTTTTACGGAGGATCTCATTCAAAACAGGATCGGGATGAATCGCTGACAGCTGTTTCGGATTGAGCAGGAACATGGGTTACTCCTTGATGATCGGTATGGTCTTGTTGACAGGTTTTCCCTTGAAGAAGCTACGCAGGCTTTTCTTGATACCGCTGATGACAAAAGGGGTCAGGCGGCGCTTCTCCTTGAGGATACGGAGATAGAGATCCTTGCGTTTCAGCGGCGGCAGTTCTCTCCCGGTAACAGGAGCCATGGCAAGCGCACCCGTTTTACAGGTGCTTATGCAGGCACCGCAGCCGAGGCAGATGTCGTCAGCAACCAGTGCGTATCGGCCGCGGCCACCTCCCTGCATGTCGATAGCCTTGACGTTGCAGGCGCGAAAACAGACACCACAGCCGTTGCACAGCGATGTATCAATGACTGCGCGGAAGCCGGTTTTGGCGACACCGTTATGATACCCCATCTGCACCCCGGCCAGCAGTTCGCAGCAGCAGCTGCAGCAGTTACAGATAAAGGACGGCTTATGACGTATATTGTCAGTGATGTGCGTCAGGTTAAGTTCTCTGGCCCTGTCCAGCACCGCCAACAGCTCGTCGGCACTCTTCTCTTCGGCAAAGCCGCGCCGCGCCATGAAGCGGGCGGCACTGCCGAGCGAAATGCAGATACCGTCCACCGGAGCACCTTTGGCGCAGGTTTCGTCAAGATGTTCTTTCTTGTGACGGCAGTAGCACATCCCGACTGCGCCGAAACCGGCCTCACGGATGATTTCGCGGGCACGGTCATAACTGGTGACTTCCGAGGTGACCGGAATATGCTCTTCATACAGCAGCGACCGGGTCAGCGGTGTCTTGCTGCCGAAGAATTCGCCCGCCTGGCTCTCTTCCAGATATTCCTTCATCAGCAGGGCAAGACGCTCCAGCGGCAGGTCACTGCGGTTCTTCATGAAGGTGAACTCGAAGAAACCGATCAGACCGGGAAGGAGCAGATAATAAACCTCCCCGCCGTACGGCATATCCATGACCAGCCCCTTGTCGGCCATCCGGTCAAGCACGTGCAGCAGCTCCGCTGCCGGAATCTGTGTCAACCGCACCAACTCCGGCAGAGTCGCCTCTTCAAGCGGAAAGCGTGATGCGACAAAAGCTTCGCGCTCGTCAAAGAGAAGCGCCAGAATCTCGCGCAGTTTTTCGCTGTCCACGAGACCGATCGGGTATTTGTTGAGACGGTCGATCAGCGGTACAATGCTGCTTTTTGATCCAAGGTGGTGACCCATAAACAGCTCCTCAATTAAACTTTGAAAAGTCCGGTTTTCTCCGCTGCATGAACGCCTGCAGCGCCTCGGCCGCTTCCGGCGACTTCAAACGTTCGATGAATTGTCTCCCCTCTTCGGCGATGGTTTCCCGCAATTGGGGCGCATAGTCGCGCCTGAGCAGATTCTTGGCAAGACGGACTGCTGCCGCCGGCTGCGCCGCCAGTTGCAGCGCCCTGCTCCGTGCGGTCTCAACAACGTTTCCGTCCGGGCAGATCTCCGTGACTATTCCCAGAGTGTGAGCCTTATCGGCGTTGAATACCTCTCCCAGCAACAGCAGCTCAGCGGCACGCTGATGTCCCATAATACGAGGTAAAAGCAGTGTAGAACCGGCTTCCGGGCAGAGTCCCAAATTAACGAACGGCATCTGGAAGGTGGCGCCACTCCCGACATAGACCAGGTCGCAGTGCAGCAGCATCGTTACGCCGACTCCGACAGCAAGTCCGTTCACCGCCGCCACAATCGGTTTGCGCGCCGTGCTGATGGCAGTCAGAAACTGCATGACAGGACTCTCCGGTCCGGTCGGCGGGGCAGAGAGAAAATCGGCCAGGTCATTGCCGCTGGTGAAGCAGTCAGCGGTGCCCCTGATCATGATCACCCGCACGGCTTCGTCACCGTCCGCCCTTATAAGCCCGTCAGCAAGCGCCTTATACATGTGCAGATTCAGGGCGTTCTTCTTGTCCGGCCTGTTTATGCTGAGGGTAAGGATGCCCTCACCGATATCGCTCCGGATCAGTTCGGCACTCATATTTTTTGCTCCTTTTCTGGTAAAGCCATTCTGCTGATGCACTCCGGCACCGCAACGGTGACTTTCTTCACATTATCGAAACAGACCAATGTGGTGCGGGCGGTCGCATACGTTTTTTCATGGCCATCGTAAAGCCGGTATTCAAGATCAAAGCTGCTTTTTCCGATCCTGGCCAGCGCAACGGTGACAACCAGTTCGTCACCAAACAGGATCGGGAGTTTGTAATCACACTCTGCACGAGCCACGAGCGTAAAAATATGCTTGTCGGTCAGTTCTTTAAAAAAGTCCTGGAACAGTTTCACTCGCGCGGTTTCAAGGTAGGTAAAATAGACAACACTGTTCACGTGACCATAGAGATCCAGATCGGAAAAGCGCAGTTCGATAGGGGTGGAATACGTTTGTGCCATGAGGTTTAATCTCCTTGAAACTAATTGCCGAGCATACCGTTCTTCAAAGCCTCGTCAGCCGGCTTGTTACCGAGATAAATGGCAAGAACCGCTTTGGCAAGTTTTGTGGAGGCGACTGTCCCATATGGTTTACCGTTGTGGCTGACAGAAACAGAGCCGTCTGCCCGGAGAGTAAGATCAACAACATCTCCACGGACAAAATCTGCGGTGAACAGCGCTAAAAACTTTTTGAGTTCCTGGGAGCCGATCAGATCCGGTGAGTTGTTGGCAAAGCCTTCGCTGAAGACCTCAATAATTTTCTCCTTCTCCACTTTTGAATGCAGAAAATTCATCCTGATGAGTTTGTCGCTGTAGTCACTCAGAGCGGCCTCAGCACTGGAAAAGGGCTTGGAGGCGTACAGCGAACCGATATATACCTTGACTAAAAACTTCTTCCTGATTCCGAAGCCGTTTAATTTCAGCTGCTGACTGTTAACCGTCACGGTCGGCTCAAGCTTGACTCCAGAGACGTCAGCAGCATTCGACCGGCCGCCAAAAAGCAGTATCATAACAAGCGCCGCATACATTATTTTCATGGTCGTTCTCCTGATTACGTAAAGAAAGTTCAGCAAATCTCGCGACCGGCTGTAAAACCTTGATGAATAGCGTCAAATACCATGGCTGGCTGGAGAGCGTCTCCTGCGACCCGGAAAGGAATTGAGCTCGCTGCGGCCAACTCTTGAAGCGGATTATACGAACACGTTCCGACAGCCAGCACGACAGAGTCGGCAGGTATTTCTTCGACCCTGCCGTCGCTCTCTATCCGGACGCAATCTGCCGTTATTTCGACGACTTTAGCCGTAACCCTGGTTGTCACGCCATAGCGCTCGACATCCTGCATCATCCCCCAGCGGGTGCTTTTGCCGAAGTTTTTACCCAGTTCGCCCAGCATTTCAATAACGGTGACCTCCTTGCTTCCTCTGGTTGCCAGTCCATACAGATCCTCGGGAGATTCGGCACCGTGAACCAGCAGGAACTTGAGCGCCTCACCGGAAAGAGTGCCCTTTTCCGCCAGCAGCAACGCGGTTTCTATACCAACCGCCCCGCCTCCGATAACAACCACGCGCTTTCCTGTTGTGACGCTTTCTGTCAGCACGTCCCAGGCCTGTACAACGTGCGTCAGCTCTACGCCCGGAACAGGCGGCTGTATCGGCCTGCCGCCGGTGGCGATAACAAGCGCATCCGGCCTGCTCTCTTTCAGAAACTGCCCGTCTACAGAGGAGTTGAATAGGACGGTAACGCCCGATAATTCCACCTGCCGCTCCAGATCTGCGGCCAGTTCGATAAATTCTTCACGCCCGGGGGGTGCGCCGGCCAGCAGCAGCTGTCCGCCAAGATGGCTGCCCGCTTCGTGGAGCGTCACCCGGTGGCCCCGCTCTGCAGCGGCAATCGCCGCACTCATACCGGCCGCGCCGCCGCCGACGACGGTAACGTTCAGCACGGTATCTGCTCTGGTAACCGCTCGTGACCTTTCGTATCCGGCCCTGGGATTGCAGAGGCATTCCACCGCCTTCATCTTGAACAGGTTGTCGAAGCACCCTTGACCACAGGCGACACAATGAACGATATCCCTCTCATGGCCGCTGCGGGCCTTCTCCGGGAAATATGGGTCGGCGATCAATGCCCGGCCCACCGCCACCATGTCACAGAGGCCATCGGCGATCATCTCGCGGGCCAGCCCAGGATCATTGATGCGGTGGCTGGCGATGACCGGAATGCTGACCCGCTCCTTGATACCGCGTGCCAGATAACCAAACACGCCGCGCGGCACCTCCGTAACGATCTGCGGTACCTGTGCTTCATGCCAGCCGACGTTGATACAGAGGGCATCGACACCGGCCGCCGCCAGTCGCACCGCGTACTCCTGAAGTTCGGTGCGACTTGACCCCCCCTTCATAAATTCATTGCCGTTCATCCTCACCAGCAGCGGAAACTCTGCCCCGACTGCCGTCCGGACAGCGGTAATAACCGCAAGGCCGAAGCGGATGCGACCTTCAAAATCGCCGCCGTAGCTGTCTTCCCGTTTGTTGGTGAGGGGAGAAAGGAATTCGCTGATCAGATAGCCGGTACCGGAGAGGATCTCGACGGCGTCGAATCCGGCCTCCTTGACGCGCCCCGCCGCCCGGGCAAAGCGGCTGATGATCTCCTCAATTTCCGCCACATCCAGCTCTTGCGGCGTTTCGCGGGTCAGGCGCGACGCAATCGGGGAAGGTGCCACCGGCTGTTTCCCCCCCATCAGCATGGAATGGTTATAGCGCCCGGCATGGTTCAGCTGCACCGAAGAGCGGGCGCCATTATCGTGGATAGCCGTCGCCAGGCGGGCCAGGCCGGGGATATAGATGTCCTTGTGGGCTCCGATGTTGCCGGGGTTTCCGGAGCGTTCATCTATTGTGGCATAGCCGACCGTGATCATTCCGGCCCCGCCGCGGGCCCGTTCGACATAGAAATCCACCAGCCGGTCGCTGACGGCATAATTACCGGCCATATTCATATGCATCGCCGGCATGAAAATGCGGTTTTTGACCTCCATCCGGTTGATGGTGATCGGTTGAAACAGCGGATCGATCATGATGTGCTCCCTTGTGCAACGGTCTCGTACAAAGCTTTGACCTCGTTAAAAAGCCCGATCTGTTCCAGTGAAGCTTTCAGCAGCGCCGGGTTCTCAAGAAGATCGAGCATGAACACGATCTCCGAAACTTTCAGGTAGATGAAGAACGGTTCGGTCAGCCGCCCTTTGAAGAGCTGCTTTACAATTTCATTCACCGGCAGATGCCTGAGCGGCAGTATCTGCGCGGCCCGCTCAAGCAGGGTTTTGACATAATCGTGAATTGCCGTATCCACATTCGCCACGAATTGGCGGTGTCCAGGCATGATTCGATACCCTCGCAGCTGCGCAAGGTTTAATAACGATGAACAGTATGCGTCGTAATTGCGAAAACGCCCTTCAAAGCTCATCAGATCTATGTCAAGCAGAGGCGCCTGAAAGATGTTTCTGAGCAGGATATCGCCGGTGACGGCTGCATCTCTGACCAGATAGACAATGTCACTCTGGGAGTGTCCCGGACAGGCAAGACAGCTTATTCCAAGCGAAAACAGCTCCGGTGATTCCTCGACAATCCGGAAGCGTTCCGGTCTGGCAGGGAAAACCTTGTTGCGTTCAAAGGACTCTCGTAACCGGACAGTAAAATCACTGTCAAAGCCGTATCCTCCCAGAAGTTCACCAATCCGCGCCATCCGCTCGACATGCCTCTGGAATTTGATGGCGTCCCTGTGCGGGATGAAAACCTCGGCATCGCTATTCTGAAGAATGAAGTTGGCCAGGCCGTAATGATCAACGTGGCAGTGGGTGATGAACAGGTATTTCAACTGTTTGAGGTCAATGTTTTCCAGCAGGCAGGCTTCCCCCTCCGGCGTCGGGGGACCGGTATCGAACAGCACAAGTCCGCCGTCAAGCTCGGTGCTGTAGAAGTGAACTTCTCCCACCATGTAGGGGGTCTGTACGGTGTGCTGGCGCATGAGGCTCCGGAAAAACCTGACTCCTCCCGGTCTCTCCCCTGACAAGAGGGGAGACCGAGAGTGGTTAGGCGGTGAAATTTCAGGTTTGCTTCAGCATCTTCCGGTTTGGTCTTTGCATTAAGCCTCCCCTCCCTTGACGGGAGGGGATTGAGGGGTGGGTGAAGCTGCCGTCAGTATCAAATATGGCAAATTCCCCCACCCCCTGACCCCCTCCCGCTAGGGGAGGGGGGACTTTTAGGCAATTGCAAATACCAAACCGGACAACGCTGGGTTTGCTTAAAAGATATACTTCTCCGCCTCAAGCGATGCCGCTGCCAACTGCCGTTTTGCCTTGAGCAGACCGGTGGCATCGTACTTGGTGAATCTGCGGATACCCGCCAGCAGCATCGTCAGGGTATCTCCCTCCTCGATATAGTAGGCAGCGCGGCGTGCGGCGGATGCCGCTTTTTCGTTGCCGTTGAAGGTGAATACTTTCACGGCGGCAGTGACGGATGTTTTCTTATTTTCGCTCAATTTCGGCAAAATCTTTTCGGCGCGCAACACAGCGCTTTCGATGGCAAAGATGTTGATCGCCAGATCGGCAACCGCCAGCAGGATCTCCTGTTCGTCCTTGATCGTATCCATGAATTTCTGCACCCCGCTGCCGGCCAGAACGAGGAACGCCTGTTTCAGGCTGGCGATCAGAGCTTTTTCCGCCGCAAACGGGACAGAATCGTCAAGCTCGTCAAATGAAGGCGACATCAGCGACTCAAAGGCTTTCATCGCCTCTTTCTGAAGCGGGATTTCACCTTTCATGGCACGGCGCAGGATAATGCCGGGGATCAGCAACCGGTTGATCTCGTTGGTCCCTTCCCAGATTCTGTTGATACGCTCGTCACGGTAATATCCTTCCGCAGCGTATTCCTGAATGAAGCCATAGCCGCCATGAATCTGGAGAACCGAATCCACGACATCCGCCAGCATTTCACTACACAAAACCTTGACGATGGCGCACTCGACCGAATACTCCTCGATTCCCTGCTGATAGGTTTCATAATAATCAGCGGTACCTTTCGGAACGGTGGCGAGACGGTCGTCGATCAATCCGGCAAGACGGTAGACGACCGATTCCGAAGCGAAGATGGCGGCGCTCATGTCGGCGATCTTTTCCTGAATAGCTCCAAAAGTGCCGATGGTCACACCAAAGGCTTTACGTTCGTTGGCATATTTGACGCCGGTGGCGAGCGCCGTTTTGGCGGCGCCGGTAGCTCCGGCACCCAGTTTGAACCGCCCGACATTAAGGACATTGAAGGCGATCTTGTGACCCTTGCCGATTTCGCCCAGCAGATTTTCAACCGGCACCATGGCGTCTTCCAGAACTATCTGGGTTGTTGAGGACCCCCTGACCCCCAGCTTGTTTTCTTCGGGACCGACACTCAGGCCGGGGGTAGTGCGCTCGACCAGGAAGCCGGTGAAGTGTTGTTTGTCGATCTTGGCGAAAACGGTGAAAAGATTGGCGATGCCGCCGTTGGTGATGAACTGTTTGGTACCGTTGAGGATATAATGTTTACCGTCTGCTGAGAGTGTGGCAGTGGCCGAAGCCCCGAGCGCATCACTTCCGGAACCGGGCTCGGTCAGACAGTAAGCTGCAATCCATTCGCCGGAGATGATTTTTTCGAGATATCTTTCTTTCTGTTCTTTTGTGCCGTAATAGACGAGCGGGAGCGTGCCGATGCCGGTGTGGGCGGAGTATGTCACCGAAAACGAACCGGCCTGGGCCAGTTTTTCGGCAGCAAGCATACTGGTGGCTTTGTCCAGTTCAAGACCGCCGTACTCTTCGGGAGCGTCAATCATCAACAGTCCCAGCTCACCGCATTTTTTCATCAACTCCACCGTCAGCGGCAGATCGTGATGTTCAATCGCCTCACGATGCGGCAGCACCTCATTAATAACAAACTGCTCGGTGGTGTCGCCGATCTGTCTCTGCTCGTCGGTAAAGTCTTCCGGAGTAAAGATGTCGTTCTTATCTGCTTCGGTTATCAGATATTCAGCGCCTTTGAATAGTTTTGCGAACATGGTTTCACCTCGGTTATTTAATGTAATGTTTACTGAGGCTCTTGCAAAAGTATAAAAATCAGTCCCCCCTCCCTTGACGGGAGGGGGTTAGGGGGTGGGTGAAGTTGCAACGGGCTAATTTCATGGCACTCTCCCCCCCACCCTAACCCTCCCCCGCAAGGGGGGAGGGGACTTAAATTGACTTTTGCAAGAGCTTCTACTTATTATTCTGGTTCCTCACACAAATCTGTGCAAAGTAGTCGGCATGGTTAGATTGCCCATGCAGTGATACAGATTGAGAATAAAGTTTTTTGCTGTTCTGAATCCGTAGGCCCGGTGACTGATTACCTTGGCCTTGTTGTTAAGCCCTTCTACGATACCGTTCGAGATTGGCATATCGAAGTAGGTGAGGATATTTTCCTCATGTTTCCGAAGCAGCTTGGCAACCTCCTGCATCGGCTTGATCAACGATTCATCGGCCCATGAGCACCACTGGCCAAGCAACTTGGTCGCCACATCTTTTGTTGCTGACTGCCAGAAGTCTCTGAACAGTTCTTTGAGCAAATAAGCGCGGTGAATGGTCAGGTTCAGTTTCTCCAGGGAATCCAATGATGCCTTCTGCCTGTCAGTGAGATTCCAAGGGTTCTTGAGCCAGATATATCTGCTGCCGGCGACTAATTTTTGATGTTCTTTGCCTTTTTCAGTGATCTCTTGGCGACGTACCGTATCGACAGCCTCCGTGAGTTTTTTGACAATATGGAACTTGTCGAAGACCAATGTTGCCTGGGGTGCTTTAGCCTTCACCGCTTTGATAAAGGCTGGCCACATATCGCAGCAGATGCCTTTTAGCTGTTTGGTACGCTCTGGTCCGAAGAAGTCGAAGAAGCTATCAAGGCTGTCGGTTGAACGGCCTTCAGTACTCCAGAGAAGCGTTCCGGATTTCAGGTCATACACATTGGTAAGATAGACGTGACCTTTTTGCCGTGAGATCTCGTCGATACCGATGTGAGTCACCGCCGAGAGGTCACGACGGGCCAAGCCAAAAGCAACCGCGTAGGCAACGGCTGCAGCCACTGTGCCCCAAGAGCAACCAAACATCCTGGCAACCTGTTGCCAGGTCAGCTGTCGCGCCCAGGTAGCAATGGTGACAGCAAGTGCTTTGGTAAATCGTTTCTTGCCGGCAGCCCACGGCATCTGCTCAACATGGATGCCGTTGCACTGCACACAACTTACACGACACGGAGAATAGGCAATGTTCACGTCGATGCCCCAGATGGGTACATGGCGGAAATAGCGCTTAGGCAGTGTGTCCCGATAGTTGCCAGAAAGACCGCAGACCCCACATCGTGGGTGATAGCGGAGATCCGGTTCGATAGTAACAAGTAGTTCGGAATCCTTCTTTTCAACGGACTCAATGCGAAATCCTTGCAACTCAAGCGTCTCGCGGATAAGCTGTTCGACAAGCATGGGTTCCTCCTCAAAATAGCTATGTTGGTTGGCGCTTACATAACTATCTGAAGGGACTCATGCTTTTCAATTGTTAAAGAACAAGGTCACGCATTGATTACTGTGACGAACCA
>JANXZX010000007.1 GCA_025355325.1 Geobacteraceae bacterium | reverse complement strand
CATGTTGGCGGTATAGGCATCGCTGGCGGGCTGATGCCGCTGACGATCCAGTTCGGCTTGGGAGATTGCAGCATCAAGTCCTGCAAAAGCTTTCAAATCTGTTCTGCGCGCATCAACACGCTGCTCGGCATCAATTTGTTGTTTTGATATAACCGCCAAATGCGCTGATCGCTCATGGTTTTTGGAGCGGCGCACTTCCAGGCCGGTTAACTGCTTATCAAGCTCCTGCAGGCGAATAACACGGGTATCCAACTCCTTTTTCGCAGCCTCGGCTTCTTTAAGCTGCGATCCAACCTGGATAAGTTTGGCGTCAAGTTCTGCTTTTTGCTGCTCCAGTTCGGTTGTGCGGGCAGTGAAAACATCACGGGGAGTCGTACCGGCGATATTGCGGCACTGTTCCTGAAAGAAGGGGCAAACTCCCTCGGCAAGTTTTTCTTTTCCTTCCAAAAGGCTTCCTACACGGCCATCCAGCAATGACCGTTGCCCGGAGAAGGTTTCGCGCTCGTGTTGAATGTTTGTAATTCCTGCTGCGAGAGAGGTGAGGGCGGTATCCGGCTGTAATTCCTGACGAGCGGCAGTGATTGTTTCCTGCTCTATATCGAGCTGTTTCGCACTTTTCTGTACTTCGTTACGTTCGTGCTCCAACTGCTGTGACAGACGTAGTGCATCTTTTTCCAGGGTGGCAATATTCTGCTCAATTACCCGGCGCTGATGCACCTTCTGGCGAAAGTCAATAAGTGTAATTTCTATCTTGTCAAAGGCTTCTTTGCCAACCCTGGCGTGCTCGACAATATTAAGCGCCGCCCGGCTTTCATCGATACGAACGAGTTGTTCGGCAATTTTTCCGGTGCCATCAGAAATACGGCTGTTGAGAAGTTGCAGCTCATGCGTCAGCGCTTGATATGATTTTTCATCCGCTTCCAGTTGTACAAGTCGAGATTCAAGGTCAGCCAGGTGATGTTCCTGATCCTTTAACCCCTGTTTTTTCAAGATGGAGTCGTTCTTGACGTTTGTCAGTTCTTCAGATTTCTCAGGCAATACCGCCAGTTGATCCTGTTTTCCCGACACTTCTGAGGCCAGTATTTTAATTTTTTCCTGGACTGCCGATAGCAGCCCGCTGGTGCCTTTGTAGGTTTTACGCCAGGCGTCGATGCCAAGTATCTCGTCAAAGGCTTCCTGGCGTTTGGTTGGTTGCTTTATGACAAAAGGCCCAAGGAAGTCATTCTGGAACGGGCCGATCACCAGCTTGAATTGTTCGGCCAGCGGGCGACCGTTGGCCAGCCCTAGAATAGCGGCTACACGGGCTTCGGTCTCTTCCATGCGGGCATGATCTTCCACCTCGAAGCTGCCGCCGATCTCCCTGGCCAGCAGCCACTTGGCAGCAGCTCCAACGGTGCGGCTCACCCGATATGTTTCTCCATTGTCAGCACGGAATACGACACTGATCTCACCTTTTTTGCTGCCAATAGAGAGAAAACGCTCTACGTTGGAGACAAAGTCCTTGGCGTCAACACAGAACAGGGTATAGCCGATAGCCTCGAAGATGGTGCTTTTACCAACTCCATTCGGGCCGGAGAGAACATTGATCCCGGCGGAAAATGTGAGCTCCGTGTCGCGGTGGGATTTAATGTTTTTGAGATGTATTGATATGATTTGCATTTAATAGTTCACCACGAAGACACGAAGAAATTCTAAAGAATCATCCTTTTGATACCATTTTTAAGAAGAGTCTCGTTGAAGTTGATCAACAGGCCTGTTCTGAGTCCTGACAGTTTCAAGTACGTCAAAAGCTGCGCTTCATGAATTGGTAATAGTTTTTCAACGTTTTTCAGTTCCAGAAGAATTTTTTGTCAACGACCAAATCCAAACGATATGCACAGTCAAGATGATTTCCCTTATAGGAAATCGGTAATGGTTTCTGGCGTTCAAATCCAATGTTTCTCAATTCCAATTTAAAACAAAGGCATTCTTCATAAGCAGATTCGAGCAGCCCAGGGCCAAGACAACGGTGAACTTCCAGCGCTGCGGCAATAATTTCATGAGTCCCGTCAACTGGTATGATACTTGGCTTATTCATTATTGCTTTCCTTCGTATCTTCGTGTCTTCGTGGTGAAACAGAGAGCAGTCCAAGTAACTCCTCACCCTCAACGTCCCCCTTCATAATCTGATCACGGATTGACAAGGCCAGGCTGACCAGTTCATCTTTGCGCCCTTTAAAGCTGCTGTTGGCACTAATCAACTCACCCAGTACTTCCCGCTCGATTTCTGTAAGGCTCCGTTTGATATCCTCACCGTCGCCGCTGCGGGTGACAAGCGAAAGATGATTCTTGATTTCCACATGAAGTGGCATGCAGATTTCATCCAGCATCAGACGCAAACGCTCCCGTCCCAGTTCAAAGGGATGAAAGGCTACCCGACCGGTGAGCCTGATTTCAAGCAATAGGCGGCGACTGTCATCAGTCCGTGGGAGTATAGTGCTTATTTGGTTACGAAAACTTTCCAGGGCTTGATCAGCATTTTCAGAGCCATCCAGATTAATGGTGGCAACCAGCATTGGACGTGGGGAGGTCGGGCGGAACTCGTGGCGATAGATGCCGTCTTCGCCAGTAACCAGATAATACCCTTTGTCATATTTCTCTTCACCAAAATTGACCCGCTCCGGGGCCCCAGGATTAAAGGCGTAATTGATCCCTTCAGGTGTGGCAATTACATAAGGCTTGTGTCCATGCCCCAGCGCCACGTAATCAAATTTTTCCGCCAACGGCAGCGCCTCATTCGGTTGCATGTTGCCGATTTCGACGGGTGAATAAGTCCAGATACCGACATGAAACAGCAGTAGATTATTTTCAGTGGTTACCGCTTCACAGATGCGTGCCACGTGATTTCCCGCCTGTGTGCCAATGTACCCGAGACCGTAAATATTACACCCATTTATCGTAATATGCCCACCGCTGCCGTTTTCCGGATAAAACTTATCGAAGCGGTATCCGCCATTCTCGGTCCGTGATGGCCGCAACAGGCATATATAGCCCATTTGCGACAACGCTTCCATCCACGAAATGCTGTCACGCCGGTGAATCCAGTCGTGGTTTCCTTCCACTGCAATGCAGGGAATGCCTGCGCTTTTCAGTGGTT
Organism: Geobacteraceae bacterium; assembly: GCA_025355325.1. Taxonomy (GTDB): domain Bacteria; phylum Desulfobacterota; class Desulfuromonadia; order Geobacterales; family Pseudopelobacteraceae; genus JACRCG01. Next base: position 24,948 of record JANXZX010000007.1, on the reverse strand, counting down.
GCAGGATCTCGATGGTGCGCGCAAAGGTGCGGGGGAGGATCTGTCCGGTGTGGAAAAGATCACCGGCGATCAGAACGAAGTTTACCTGTTCTGTTATGGCATCTGAAACTATAGCGCCGAGCATGCAGAAGAAATCTTCGTAGCGTTCGACTTCGTCGGTAACAGTGCGGTAGGTTTTGCCGAGGTGGATGTCGGCGGTATGGAGAAATGTGATCATTCTTAACGGACCTTTTGCGGGTACAGGTGAGCTTCTAGGTTCAAATTTGTGATTAGCTGCATCGTCAGTGATTCCGGATTTCCGGTAACCCCATGGTTCGTTGAAACTTGTATCAGATTATGTCTGTATTATCCAACGGAAAGCCCCCCTGTTACCATGACAGACGTGTTTATTTGAAAAGTATTTACGGAAAATAACTGACAAAAGATCACAAGTATGTTCCGTTTTTCAAATACATCGGGATCACCTATGGGCAGTTATCAGTGACAAAAATATATAATATAATGAATTAATTATAATGTAAATATAAATATTATTATTAATAGTTAAAAATAATATATAATATCAGCTACATAGGATGTTATATTAGAGAAACGTATACGCTATCAGCAAAATAATGATTGTTTGTCAATTATGTATAGTTTATATTGCAAAAAAAGCAGTATCCTGACTACGTGTAAATATTGTCTGGGGGAGGATGCAAGTTATGATGAAAAAATACGTTAAAGTTCTTGCAAATCAAATGGGAGTTGAAATATCCAAAATAAATCTTACCGATGGTAGGCTTTACGGATGTAAAGACGGTCATATGTTAGATATTCATACGGAAAATGAGTCAACGAGCACAGTTGTTTTTCAAAATGATATATCAAAACTTGAAACTGGTGACGAATGTCTTCGATTAGAGACAAAAATTCGGGCTGCATTATCACGTCTATCGGATTCAGCCTGAAACGTACTACTGTGTACAAGTAGTAACTTGACTCACTACATGTACCATTAGTAGCACACAAATCCTGGCGTATCGGATGGATCTTTCAGCCGAGAAGAATCTCGACTTGTGCCTGCTTGTCTACGCGCCGACCTTGACTTTCCAGCCTTCCTTTGGCACTATGTCAATCCATGAAAAGATTAACCAGACAAATATTTATCGGCCAAATTGCTGTTGGCGGTGGTGCTCCCTGTTCAGTGCAGTCGATGTGCAGTACCGATACCCGTGATATTTCCACAACCATTGTCCAGATCAGAGAGCTTGCAGACGTCGGCTGCGAAATTGTCCGTTGTGCAGTACCTGATTTGGATGCAGCCAACGCTCTGGCCCGAATCAAACAATTAAGTCCCATTCCTGTCGTAGCTGATATCCACTTTGACTATAAACTGGCGCTGAAGGTTCTCGAAGGTGGTATTGACGGTCTTCGGCTCAATCCCGGCAATATCGGTGAAAAATGGAAGGTCGCCGAGATTGTTGCGTCAGCAGCCGAACGGAAGGTTCCAATCAGAATCGGTGTTAATGCCGGATCACTGGAAAAAGAGCTTTTAGAACGATATGGACATCCGTCTCCCGAGGCTATGGTTGAATCAGCCATTGGTCATATTCGTATTCTCGAAGATTTAAACTACCGGGAAATAAAAATTTCTCTCAAAGCATCCGATGTAATGAAAACAGTGGCAGCGTACCGGCTGTTTTCGGAGCAATCCGACTATCCCCTGCACATCGGCATTACTGAGGCCGGTACTCTTTTATCCGGAACCATCAAGTCATCAGTCGGGCTTGGCATTCTGCTGGCGGACGGGATTGGTGATACCATGAGAGTTTCACTGACCGGGGAGCCGAAAGATGAGGTGCGGGTAGGGTACGACATTCTGAAATCACTCGGATTGCGCCAGCGTGGAGTTAATTTTGTTTCCTGTCCTACCTGCGGCAGGTGTCAGATCAATCTGATCCGGGTGGCAGAAGACGTTGAAAGGCGACTACAGGGAGTTAATAAACAGATTACGGTTGCAGTCATGGGATGTGCGGTGAACGGTCCGGGCGAAGCACGCGAAGCTGACGTCGGTATCGCTGGCGGGAATGGCGAAGGACTTGTGTTTCGTCATGGCGAAATTGTTCGAAAGGTACCGGAAGATAAGCTGGCTGATGCTTTACTTGAAGAAATCGAAAAGCTGTAACGAGGGGTCTTCACGTGAAAAGATTTCTTATTGTTGATGACGATGAATTGAGCTGCAAAATTCTTGCTGATGTATTTTCTGAGTTTGCCGACTGCGATACTGCAGCGAACGGTAGAGCAGGGTATGAACTTTTCGTGAAAGCTATTATCGATGGGCGTCCGTATGATTTGATCTGCTCGGATATAATCATGCCCGAAATGAATGGTCATGAGATGGTGTTCCAGATACGGGCCCGCGAGGAATCACTGCCGATTACCGGATATATCCGCACCAGAATTTTTATGATTTCGGCGAGTGGCTCGCCTGATGATATGACGCAAGCCATTCTTGATAACGATTGCGATGACTATATAGTCAAGCCGTTCCATCGAGACAAGCTTAAATCTTTACTGCATAAATATGAACTGCTTGAGTACAGCAACGAGCCATAATTCAGGCAGCAGAATAGTTTTAAAAAAACTTCCATCTTACAAAGAAAGTGACCCCGATGCTTTATTCACGTTATTTTATTCCTACCATGAAGGAAACTCCTTCAGATGCCGAGGTGGTCTCTCACCAACTGATGCTGAGAGCCGGAATGATCCGCAAGCTCGCTTCCGGAATTTACAATTATCTGCCCCTTGGACTCCGCTCGATTCGCAAATTTGAAAATATTGTCCGCGAAGAGATGAACAAGGCTGACGCAATCGAGATGCTGATGCCGAGTGTTCAGCCGGCAGAACTGTGGCAGGAATCCGGACGCTGGGCCTTCTACGGTAAAGAGCTGCTCCGCTTCAAAGATCGCAAAGAGGCCGAATTCTGCATGGGTCCTACCCATGAAGAGGTCATTACCGATATGGTACGGCGCGAGATTAAAAGCTATCGACAGATGCCGATCAATTTCTATCAGATTCAGGGTAAATTCCGTGATGAAATTCGCCCCCGCTTCGGTTTGATGCGCGGTCGTGAATTTATTATGAAGGATGCCTATTCATTCGATGTGGATAGCTCTGCGGCAGATCTTTCATACGAAAAAATGTTTAACGCGTATATGCGTATTTTTGAACGATGCGGACTCAATTTCAGAGCAGTTGAAGCTGACACCGGAAGCATTGGCGGGTCTTCTTCCCATGAGTTTATGGTGCTGGCTGATTCAGGAGAAGATGCTATCGTTTCCTGTGATGCATGCCGCTATGCCGCTAACGTTGAAAAAGCTGAATCGCCTTTGTTTACAGTAGCATGTAATGACACTGTTGAATCTTTACAGAAAGTGTCAACTCCGGAAATGAAAACCATTGCCGATGTTGCCGCGTTTCTGAATGTCGCAACGAATAAGACTGTCAAGACTCTCGTTTATGCTTCCGACACCGGCGAGCTGGTCATGGCGCTGTTGCGTGGAGATCATGAACTTAACGAACTCAAACTGAAGAATCATCTCGGTTGGGATGAAATTGTGATGGCGACTGAAGAGCAGATTTTTGCCGTTACCGGCTCTCCTGTCGGATTTTTGGGTCCGATAGGGCTTAAAAATGATATCCCGGTTATTGCCGACAGGGTTGTTAAGGGCATGACCAATATGGTTATGGGTGCCAATGAAAAGGACCAGCACTTCATTAATGCTAATCGTGTTCGGGATTTCGAGGTATCCGGATTCATAGATATTCGCACTGTTGAAGCTGGTGACGCCTGTCCGCGCTGTGATTCCGGAAAGCTTGAAATGTGGCGTGGTATTGAAGTCGGGCATGTCTTCAAGCTTGGAACGAAGTATTCCAAGGCTCTTAATGCAACATATCTTGATGCCAACGGCAAAGAGCAGATCATTTTCATGGGATGCTACGGTATCGGTATCGGTCGCACCGTTGCTGCGGCAATTGAGCAGAATCATGATGAAAACGGCATCATCTTCCCTATTCCTATTGCTCCGTTTCACTGCTCAGTCGTTGCCGTCAACACCAAGGATTCCGGTGTCATGGCTGCGGCAGAACAGATTTATCTGACTTTGGAAAATCTCGGCATTGAAGTACTTTTTGATGATCGCGATGAACGCCCCGGCGTCAAGTTCAAGGACAATGATCTGATTGGTATTCCGCTCAGGATTGTTGTCGGCAGTAAAGGACTGGCCGAAGGGAAGGTTGAGCTGAAGGTACGTTCGACCGGTGAAGTTCTGTCGATCTCTCCGGAAGAAGTGCCAGCCACCGTCAAACAGCTGATAGATACGGCTTTAATACAAAAGAATTGCTAACAACTCCATCGAGGAGCTCTTTACATGCAGTCAAGTCAAATATGGGATTCAGCGCACGAATGTATGCCCCGCGAAGAGCTCGCTCAGCTTCAGTTGGAGCGTCTTCAGGCAACATTGAATCGCGTCTACAAAAATGTACCCTGTTATCGTAACAAGTTTAATGAACTTGGTATTGTACCAGAGGATGTTGCCTCATTGGCCGATTTGTCCAAGCTTCCCTTTACGACCAAGGAAGATTTGCGGCTCAATTATCCATACGGGATGTTTGCGGTGCCGTTGCGCGAAATTGTTCGCATTCATTCCTCCTCGGGCACGACCGGAAAACCTACCGTTGTAGGGTATACCAAGAATGATCTGAAAATGTGGTCGAATCTGGTGGCACGTTTTATGACAGCGGCCGGAGTAACCCATGATGACGTTGTGCAGATAGCGTTCGGATACGGGATGTTTACCGGTGCGTTCGGCCTGCATTACGGTTCAGAGACCATCGGAGCGGCTGTTATTCCGATGAGTGGCGGGAACAGCGACAAGCAGATCATGATTATGCAGGATTATAAATCAACCGTTCTGGTCTGCACTCCGAGTTATGCCGTTACGCTTGCAGACCTGGTCGAGAAACAGGGCATTGATCCTCAAACTCTTTCCCTAAAGGTTGGTCTTTTTGGCGGCGAGCCATGGTCGGAAGCGATGCGGGCCGAAATTGAATCGCGTCTTATGATCAGCGCTACCGACAATTATGGCCTTTCTGAAATTATCGGTCCGGGTGTCGCCGGTGAATGTTGCTGCAAAAATGGGATGCACATTGCCGAGGATGCATTTATTGCCGAAATAATCGATCCTGAAACCTGTCAGGTGCTCCCTCCCGGCAGTGTCGGTGAACTGGTTTTGACGACGATCAGCAAAGAAGCCTTCCCGATGATCCGATACCGTACCCGGGATATCACCAGTATTGATTATACCGGCTGCGAATGTGGTCGTACCATGGCCAGAATGAAGAAAACCATGGGGCGGTCCGATGATATGCTGATTATCAAGGGTGTTAACGTATTTCCCTCCCAGATTGAGGAAGTGCTGGTTGCCATTGAAGGGTGTGAACCGCATTATCAGCTGGTTGTGGACCGCAAAGGTTCCTTGGATGTGCTGGAGGTTTGCATCGAGGTAACGGAGAATATCTTTTTCGACGAAATGAAGAAACAGCGCGCCTTCCTCGATATGGTCGGAAAAAGGATTGACTCTGTCCTCGGTGTCGGCGTAACAGTAAAGCTGGTGGAACCGAACAGCATACCGCGTCATGAAGGTAAAGCCGAAAGAGTTATCGACAAGCGGGTGGTATGATCCCGGCGGCTTTTCCAGTTTAATCACGTAAAGCCGCTCACCAGCCGTGAAGCTGACGAGCGGCTTTTTTTTGAATGCAGAACCCAATCGTTTGTACCTATGACGAAATAACCCGTAGCAACGAAGGAACCCAATGAGTACGAAAAAACTGTCGGCTGGCGACATTATCGAATCCCGCTGTACCAAGTGTCGTGAAGTGCTGAATCACCGAATCGTTGCCATGGTAGAAGAAAAAGTTGTCCGGGTCGAATGCAACACCTGTAATGGTGTACACAATTATTATCCACCACCACCGGAAAAAGTGGCAAAAGCCCCCCGCGTTGCGGCAGCGGCAAAACCCCGTTCAACTTCCGCGACACCCCGCGTCTCCCGTAAAGATCCTGTTGAAGCTGAACGCGAAGAATGGGCGTCACTCAACCCGACATTTGACCTTGAGAAAGCGCTCCCCTACGCTATGGATGGCAGATTTCCGGTAAAAAGGCTGATACTTCACCCTTCATTCGGCGTCGGCATCGTAAAAGCGGTCATTATTCCCAACAAGATGCAGGTGCTTTTTCAGGACGGAATCAAACTGCTGCGCTGCCAGTAACAAATATGCCTTGATTTATAAAGCAGTTTGCATTACTAAACTCTTTCGTGCTGTATACAGTATCGTGTTCTGTGTCACATATCGACCACCCACCATCTGAAAGGAGAGTACCGATGTCTGTCAAACCGTTTGTTTATCAGGATCCGTTCCCGCTTGCGAAAGATGAAACCAAGTACCGTAAAATTGAAGGTTCTGAAAAATATGTTACGGTGGAGAAATTCGCCGACAAGGATGTTGTGAGGGTATGTCCTGAAGCACTCTCAATCCTTGCCAATGTGGCGATGAAGGATGTCTCCTTCCTGTTGCGTCCTGCCCACAACGAGCAGGTTGCCAAGATACTGAGCGACCCTGAAGCATCAATGAACGACAAGGGTGTAGCCCTTGCCTTCCTGCGCAACGCCGAAATCGCTGCCAATCTTGACCTGCCGGTTTGTCAGGATACCGGAACTGCAACGGTTGCCGCCAAAAAGGGTCAACAGGTCTGGACCGGAGTAAAAGACGAGGAGTGGCTTTCCAAGGGGATTTACAAGACCTATACTGAAGAAAACCTCCGCTATTCACAGACCGTTGCGCTTGATATGTACGAAGAAATCAACACCGGCACCAACCTACCGGCTCAGATTGATATTCTTGCCACTGACGGTGATTATTACAAATTCGTTTTCATGGCCAAGGGGGGCGGATCTGCCAACAAAACCATGCTTTATCAGGAAACAAAAGCGCTGCTCACACCGGACAAGCTTTATAAATATCTGGTCGAGAAGATGAAATATCTTGGCACTGCCGCCTGTCCTCCCTATCACATCGCTTTCGTTATCGGCGGAACCTCGGCCGATTCCTGTATGAAAACGGTAAAACTGGCAACAGCAAAAGAGCTTGACGGACTGCCGACAGTCGGCAACGAGCACGGCCAAGCATTCCGTGATGTAGAACTGGAAAATAAATTACTGGAAGCCGCTCAAAAACTAGGCATCGGTGCCCAGTTCGGCGGTAAATACTTTGCTCACGACGTACGCGTTATCCGTCTGCCGCGTCATGGCGCTTCCTGCCCGGTCGGTATGGCGGTTTCCTGTTCAGCCGACCGTAATATTAAGGCCAAGATTACCAAAGACGGCCTGTTTGTGGAGGAGATGGACCGCAATCCCGGCCGCCTGATCCCCGAGCAATATCGTGGCAAACATGAGCATGGCGTCAAGATCGACCTGAACAAACCGATGAAGGAAATCCTGGCCGAACTGTCCAAGCATCCGGTTTCCACACCGCTGCTGCTATCCGGCACCATCGTTGTCGGTCGCGATATCGCCCACGCCAAGTTCAAGGAAATTATGGACAGTGGAAAGCCACTGCCTGATTACCTGCTTAATCACCCGATTTACTACGCCGGCCCGGCAAAAACTCCGCCAGGCAAGGCTTCGGGTTCTTTCGGTCCAACTACCGCCGGTCGCATGGATTCATATGTTGATGAACTACAGTCCAAAGGCGGCTCTTTGATCATGATTGCCAAAGGTAACCGCAGTCAGCAGGTTACCGACGCCTGAAAGAAATACGGCGGCTTCTACTTGGGTTCAATCGGCGGTCCTGCTGCTGTTCTGGCTGAAGAGAACATCAAGAAAGTTGAATGCATTGACTTCCCGGAACTGGGAATGGAAGCGGTCTGGAAGATTGAAGTAGAGAACTTCCCGGCATTTATTCTGGTTGATGACAAGGGAACGGACTTCTTTAAACAGCTTGGTCTGTAAATAGTATCATATAACTCCAAACAACAAAGCCTCATGTACTCTGTTACGTGGGGCTTTGTTGTTTTCTCATAACCGCAATAAGCGGTCCATAAATCCGTCCTGCCAATTCCTCAAACTCAGCCCCCCACGGTTCCTCACCGCCAAAACAGATTGCCACTGCCTGATTGTCGCGTTCACCGGGGAATCCGCGCCACTGATCTCCACGCCAGGCTGCTTCGGCCTTTGTCAGATTTTCATTTAAGTAGAGCCAGGAAGTTTCGGGAAAAAACCGGAGCGGTCGCTTCATCCCTTCACTGTACAGATCAAGCAGATCAGACAGGAATGCTGCCGCATTGTCAATCGGGGGTAGTTCCAGGGTTTGGTCGTTTGCAATCATGCTGCTGTGCCGAGGGTAACCTTCGGCATCGGCGATATTGAGCAACAGATGTTCCAGCCAGATTGTGAGGCGATCTTTGCCCTTCATGCGAGCGCAGCGCCAACGGGTATGCGTGTCGCCCTGGCAGTTTTCAAGAATCGCAGTCAAATGAATGTTGTTGCTGGTAAACGTCACGGTAAGAGGTTCCAGTGGCGCACCTAGGTGTGGAGTAAGCTTTGCAACAAACTGACGGCATTTTTCCCAGGCATTGTTGAAAGCCGCAACACCTCCGGACAGCGGGGGGAGTAGTCCACGAGATCGCGCCGCAGCCAGACACTCGTCTTGGTCAGCACCGTTTAACAGTTGACTGACGAGCTCCTGGGAAAGTGAGTAGCGGGGAAGTGCATCGAGAGTAAACGGTTCGGAATCATCCGCTTCCTCTGCCGGGTTGAAAGGCATCACCCGAAGACGCTGTTCAAGAAAGGCGGCTGCCGGATTCGCCAGGAACCTGGCGAGTTGCTGCAGATTTATCTTCAGCAACTCTGTTGAATCAAGCGGTATCGGGTCACCCATAAATTCTAGAACGGTACGTCCGGAAAGGCGCCTGGCTTCCAGTGCCTGGCAGGTTTCCCGGTCATAGCTGAAAAGATCGGCGGGATCATGGCCGTCAAAATAGAGCGGACTGAACCCCTGGAGACGGTGTCGGATAAAAATGGATGTGGGCGATTCGCCGTCTGTTCCGGCAAAACTGTTTGAAATATAATCCGCCAGCTCGGCGACCAGGACTGACGGCGGCAGGCTGCTGTTGTCGCGGTTGCTTTGACCGGTGTAGCTGATGCAGAAACGCTCCTCTGCCGCCATCAACGCTTCAAGAAACAGGTAGCGGTCTTCATCGCCGAGCGAGCGGTCACCGCGCCTCCGAGCACCATTCATCAGGCTGAATCCCGGCGGTCTCTCCGTGCGCGGAAATTGCCCATCGTTCATGCCAGCCAGATTACCCGCATCGGGATACTCCGCATCGGCAGCATGGCACAAAATGTAATCGCGCCTCCCAGAAACCCGTAGCCGCCGCCACTTTTTTCAAGTATCTCTGAAAGGTGGTCACGCACGGCATGAAGTGCAATCGGCTGAGTGAAGCCGTAGAGCGAGCCGGCCTCACGAAGTGAATTAAGCGCTTTGGCAACGGCGAGTGGCCCAACTGAATCGTTTTCATCGGAACTCATGATACGGGAAACGGTGGTGGCAAGAAGATCAGCCCATTCCGGCAAAGTATGACGATCTCCAAAATTTGAGCTAATATCGCGGGAAACAGAAATGAATTCAGTCAGCTTTCCAAGCGCCACGGCCTGCCGCCCTGAACAGGAGGGGTAGGGTAGAATGCCGCTAAAGGTTGCCGAATCGTCAGGAGACAGGGCATAGCCGAGAAAAAGCCTGTCCAGCCCGGCCTGCCAGCTAAAATCATCATAGTGGGGAAAACCGAGATCGGCACGATGACCGGCATCAAGCCCCCAGCGTACATTACAGTCGGTAAGCCAGGTTCTGATGTCACTCAGTTCATCTTCATCAAGATCAAAACGGCTCATAACGATCGGCATTTCCAGAAGATCCAGAATCTCATGGAGGCCAAAGCGGCTCGGCATAAGGTTGAGAACCCTGAGGAAGGCATCAATGAGTTGGTTTTCTTTGCGTATGCTCCGGTCGGAAATTGTGTAGGGAAGTGGCGGACGACCGGATGATCTACTGCCGAATACGGAGCTGATGTAGGGCGCGTAGGTCTCGATATCCGGGATCATCACTACGATGTGGCGCGGTTCAAGTGTTGGCAGTTCATCGAATTGCGCCAACAGGTTGTCGTAGAGGATTTCCATCTCGCGTAGCGGACCGTGACACGAGTGGATCTGTATCGAACGATCATCCGGGTGGATAATGCCTTTTGTACTTTCATTAGGACGGTCGAGCAGGGCAAGGATGTCACCTTGAATTACGGAAAGCAACGTAGGAGGATCTTCCGCGCTTTTATTGAGCGACTGTTGCGGAGTACAGTCTAATTCTTCAGCCTCGAAACCATAGTCCAACAGCGACTCGAAGAACTCCTGACCCAGAGTGCCAAGTGACGATAGAAGCGGATTGCCGGTTTCGTAATATTCTTCCGCTTCTTCCGAATGTGTTGACTGGAGAGCTAAGCGTGACTTTCTTTTTTCGGATATGATCGTGCCCCAGTATTGTCCGCAGGGATTGAGCAGATAGCAGGTAACTACGCAATATTCCGAAAGTAATCGAAGTGCTTCCAGGTGAAATGGTGGGAGATATGATATGCCAAACAGACTGATACGCTTGGGTAGCATTCCGGCAGGTAAAGCGCCGCTGGTAACGTGACGGTGCAGCGCAATCAGCAGAGCTGCCCGGTGTTTTCCCCGGCAATCACTGCTGATTGCGCGCCATATAAGCGCCTGCCAATCATCATCGTCGCCATTGTCCCAGACATTTACCATTTCCGGTCGAAATATTGTGTATTGATCGAATAAATCGGCAATGGAGCGGGAAATCTGGAGAAGACGGCGGTCGTCGCGACCATCGCCCAGATAGGCGGCGACCTGTTCAAATCCCGGTTGTTGTGACAGTGTCGGCAGCTGCGCTGCGATGCGCCAGGTTAGTGATGTACGGGTAAACGGAGACGATGACTGCGATTCGGACAGTACTGACGTGAAGCTTTGGTCGAGAAGATCGTTGGGAAAGCTGAACTGATGGCCTGCGGAAACTCCAAGACGGGCTGCAAGCTCCATGGATATCCAGCGGGCCATGCCAGTACTGAGAACGACGATACTTTCCTGTTCCAATGGCGGCAGTGGCGCAGAACTGATGTTTTCAGCCAGCGCCTCTAGCAAGCGCCGTTGAGAGCTGCTGGTAATGAGTCTAAGTGTCGGCATGCCGGAAACTATACCGGAATTGGCTGGACAAACAAGCAGGAATTACGGTATGTGAACGTTATTCTTACGGAGGTAGTACACTGTGCTCAAAAGTATGACCGGTTATGGTAAAGGGGAAGCAACCACCCCAAACGGTAATTTTCTGGTAGAGATTCGTTCCGTCAACCACCGCTATGGTGAGATTTCCGTGCGGATGCCGCGTACATTTTATGCGTTCGAAAACGAGGTAAAGCGTCTGGCTGCTTCAGTTCTGAAACGGGGCAAGATTGATATCTCCGTGCAGTGGGATGAATCTGCTGCGGCGCCTGCCGCACCTCAGTTGGATATGGCAGTTGCGCGGGGTTATCATGAGGCGTATTCCCGCCTGGCAAAAGAGCTTAATCTGCCTAAGGATGCTCCCCCCTCGTTCATAATGTCGCAAAAGGGAGTCATGAAAGAGGGGGTCGGCGCTGTTGATGAAACAGAATTACAGCCGCATCTCCTGTCTGCTGTTACGGCAGCAGTGGCAGCGCTTGACGGAATGCGGACACGGGAAGGAGAGGCGCTTGCTGACGATTTGAAAGCCAGAAGGTCTCAGATTGCCGAGTGGACGGCATTGATAGGTGAACGGATTCCGCTGATGGTGACAGACTACCGGCAGAAATTGAAAGCACGCCTGGATCAGCTTCTTGATGGAATTGAGATGGACGAAAGTCGTCTGGCTCAGGAAGTGGCGCTGTTGGCTGACCGTTGTGATATCACGGAGGAGCTGGTTCGACTCGCCAGCCATTTTGGCCAGTTTGACGAGGCGCTACGCAGCACGGAACCGGTGGGAAGAAAACTGGATTTTCTGATGCAGGAAATGAATCGGGAGGTCAATACGATCGGGTCAAAATCGAATGATTCCGGTATCACGAATCTGGTTATCCAGATCAAGGCGGAAATGGAAAAAATGCGTGAGCAGGTTCAAAACGTTGAATAACCAGCTTCAATCCACTTTAATTGAGAGGCAGGACTGATGAAACGTGAAGGCTTGATTCTAATATTATCGGCTCCGTCAGGGGCCGGTAAAACGTCTCTTTGTCGTGAACTGTTCAAGGCATTTCCCGATATGAAGGAGTCGATCAGCTATACGACCCGTTTACCCCGTCAGGGCGAGGTTGATGGCGAGGCGTATCATTTTGTTACCCGCGATGTTTTTGATGCCATGATTGCGGAAGACGCTTTTGCCGAGTGGGCTGAAGTTCATGGCAACAGGTACGGAACAGCGCTGCGTACTCTTGAAGAGGCCCGGAAAAACGGGGTGGATCTCGTTCTTGATATTGACTGTCAGGGTGCCCTGCGGTTGAAAGAACAGTTTGACGGCGGGGTATATGTGTTCATTATGCCGCCGTCTATGGAAGAACTTCGCCGCCGCCTTGAACATCGCTCTACGGATGCCCAGGAGGTTATTGAGCGGCGCATTGCCAAGGCTGCTGATGAGATCAGGGAAGCCAGGTGGTACGATTACATAATATTTAATGATAATTTCGAAGTCGCATGTCAGGAACTTGCGGCAATAGTAATCGCTCATCGCCGTAAAACCTTTAGAATGATGGAAAAGGTCGGAAAATTGTTTGATATCTGATATGATCTGGGATATAAAGATCAATCATCTAATAGTTGCAGGAAGGAGTAAATAATGGCTAGAGTAACAGTTGAAGATTGTCTGGAAAAAGTTGAGAACCGATTCCAGCTCGTAATATTGGCAGCAAAGCGGGTAAAGCAGCTCTATAAAGGGGCTCAGCCACTGATTGAGTCCAGGAACAATCGTCAGGTTGTTACTGCACTTCGTGAAATCGCTGCCGGTAAGATCGGTTTTGAAGTTTCAAAAAAACAGCGCATTTAATCTGCCATCCAAGGGTGAAACTGGAGCTGCTCCCGTTTCACCCTTTTTTTATCTACTCCCCGTCTATTTCTACTTTATCTTTTATCCGTTACAGGCGATGTATAACGTATGATTCGACTCAACGACATCATTGATAAGGTTTCCGCGTATAATCCGACCGCAGATTTTAATCTGATTCGCAAGGCGTACGTGTACTGTGCCAAGGTGCATCAGGGCCAAACACGATTGTCAGGTGAACCGTACATCATTCATCCGATGGAAGTTGCCGGTCTGCTGGCTGATCTGAAACTGGATGTCCCGAGCATTGTGACCGGCTTCCTGCATGACACGATTGAAGACACGCTGGCAACATCGGAAGATCTGACCCGGATGTTCGGCATCGAAGTTGCTACGCTGGTGGATGGCGTTACCAAGATCAGCAAGATCAACTTTAAAACCAAGGAAGAGAGTCAGGCTGAGAATTTCAGAAAAATGTTGTTGGCAATGGCCATCGATATTCGCGTTATCCTGGTCAAGCTTGCTGACCGTCTTCACAACATGCGAACCCTTGAGTTTCAGGATGAATTGAAACAACGGCGGATTGCACGCGAGACTATGGATATCTACGCACCTATCGCAAATCGTCTCGGGATTTCATGGGTAAAAGTAGAGCTGGAAGACCTTTCATTCCGCTATCTGCATCCTGAGATATATTTTGACCTGGTAAAAAAAATCTCCCAAAAGAAACATGAACGTGAAGCTTTCGTTGAAGAAGCTAAAGCTATAATATCAGAAAAGCTTGATTTTTATGGCATTAAAGGTGAGGTTTCCGGTCGCAGTAAACATCTCTTTTCTATTTATCGAAAGATGGAAAAGCGCAACGTAGAGTTCGAAGAGATTTATGACCTTATAGCGGTACGTATTCTTGTAAATGATGTTCGGGAATGTTACGAGGTACTGGGAGTGATTCATTCGGCGTGGAAGCCGATCCCGGGGCGCTTTAAAGACTATATTGCCATGCCCAAGGGCAATATGTACCAATCTCTGCACACGACCGTCATAGGGCCGCAGGGTGATCGGATGGAAGTCCAAATCCGGTCGCACGAGATGCACAGCGTTGCCGATGCGGGCATTGCGGCTCACTGGAAGTATAAAGAGGGCAAGGGATATGACGAAAAAGACGTCAAGCGCTTTGCCTGGCTGCGGCAGCTCCTGGAATGGCAGCAGGACTTGCAGGATTCCAAAGAGTTTATGGATTCTGTCAAGGTTGAGCTGTTTACTGAGGAAGTTTACGTTTTTACTCCGAAAGGAGATGTAAAGGGGTATCCAAAAGGGTCAACGCCGATAGATTTTGCCTATAGTGTTCATACCGATATCGGCCATCGCTGTGTTGGGGCAAAGGTTAACGGCAAACTGGTTCCACTCAAGTATGAGTTGAAGAATGGTGATATTGTCGAGGTTATTACCTCGCCGCACCATACCCCGAGCAAAGACTGGCTCAAAATAGTTAAAAGCTCCCGGGCCCGCAATAAAATCAGGGCCTGGATCAAAATTGAAGAACGAAAGCGCAGCATCGTGCTGGGACGTGACATCTGTGAAAAGGATTTTCGCAGATATTCACTCAATCTGCAAAAAATACAAAAAAGCGGCGAGTTTAAAAAGATCGCGGCCGAATTCGGCTATGCCGCTGACGATGATCTGCTCGCGGCGGTTGGCTATGGGAAAATATCCAGCAGTCAAATCGTGGGCAAACTTCTTCCCGATGAAAAGCTGAAAGAAAGAACCGAGCACAAGGAATCACGTCTTGAGTCGGTTATCAACAAACTGAAGGGCAGGTCGAGCAGCGCGGTTGAAATCAGCGGACTTGATGATGTGCTTGTACGTTTTGGCAAGTGCTGCAATCCGGTACCAGGGGACGAAATTATCGGTTTTATCACGCGGGGCAAAGGTGTTACGGTACATACCTCTGATTGCCAGTTTGCATTGGAAAATGATCCCGAGCGACGGGTTGATGTTGCCTGGAATAAGGTGAAAACAGCCGCATTGCCGGTTAAAATCAGGGTTCTTTGTCATGATGTTAAAGGAATTCTCGCGACAATAACGTTGGCAATAACGAATTGCGAAGCAAATATCGCCAGCGCCCAGATCCAGAGCACTATTGACCAGCGGGGTGAAAACATCTTTGAAGTCAATGTTACCGATCTTGCGCATCTTCAGAAGGTTATGAATTCACTTATGAAAATCAAGGGTGTAATTAAAGTTGAAAGGATTAAACAATGAAACTGGAAATACTGTCAACCGACACCGCCCCCGCGGCGATAGGTCCCTATTCGCAGGCTATTAAGTGTGGGAACCTGCTGTTCTGTTCCGGCCAGATTCCGCTTGATCCTGTCACCGGCGAGTTGGTGAAGAGCGATATTACTCTGCAGTCGGAACAAGTGATGAAGAATATTTCGGCAGTATTGACTGCTGCCGGGATCGGTTTTGACGATGTCATCAAGACAACCATTTTTCTCGTTGATATGGCAGATTTTGCGGCAGTTAATGAGGTGTATGGCAGTCGTTTCAAAAGTCATAAACCTGCCCGTTCCACGGTTGCCGTATCAACTCTTCCGCGCGGCGCGCTGCTTGAGATAGAAGTGATTGCTGCTCTGTAGCCACCGTTGATAACGAAAAAAAGCCGCATCCCCTGAGGGGTGCGGCTGCATGATAAAGCTGGTGAAAACCTCGTCTTAAAGTGACTTGGTTACGAATCCTGAACGGATGCAGCGGGTGCAAACTTTTACGGTAGAAATGCTGCCGTTGTTTTTAACCGCTTTGATTTTCTGAAGGTTCGGATACCACACCGTACGGGTTTTGTTGTTCGCATGGCTGACATTGTTTCCGAAGCTGGGGCCTTTTCCGCAAATTTCACATTTTCTTGACATATTGTTGTCCTCCGTTGATTGCTGAAAAAAATCTTATAGCAGACTGATCTGGTTGTTGCAAGAAAAATATGGGACAAGCATGAATATCATCAAGGCATTCCTCACACTATGTATCATTGGATTAGTTGTTATAACTGTCCTTTTTATAGATTTTACCTACAAAACTTTTTCGTATCGTCAAAATTCGCAGAAAGCTGATGCAATAGTCGTACTGGCAGGCGGAAAGGGACGCGTGGAAGAGGGGATTCGTCTTTTTCGGAATTCCCGAGCCGACTACCTTATTTTTGTGGGGGTTGACCCTTCTGTACGAAAAAGTGACCTGTACCGTCCAAAACCGGGGGATCCCTCCGCCGATAACGTTATTCTTGAAAAGACCTCCCGCAATACCCTTGAAAACTCTCTTTACGGACGTGATGTAATAGTGCGGAGCGGGGTGCGGTCTGTACTTTTGATCACCTCTCGTTATCATCTCAAACGTGCTTCCATATTGTTTCGTAACTCCCTGCCCAAAGATATAACCATCATTCCATATCCCGTCGATTCAGTAAACCTGAAAGAATCCTGGTGGAATCACGGCGGCAGTTTTCAACTGCTGTTCCGGGAATTTTATAAATACTGCATGTTTCGCATGTTTTTTCTGCTCGCTCCGGGAGAACTTCGGGAGAGTGTGTTGCCAGCTACCTCCGGAGGGTGACTCCTCTTTCATATTTTTTCTTGATCTGTTATAGTTCCAAGCTATTTTACGAGTGAAAGGTTTTAATCATGCGCTATATCAGTACTCGTGGCGGTATTTCCCCTATTTCCTTCAAAGATGCAGTAATGATGGGACTGGCTTCAGATGGAGGCCTGCTCCTGCCGCAATCCTATCCGGCAGTCACCAAAGAACAGCTGGAATCCTGGCGCAAGTTCAGCTATGCAGATCTGGCTTTCGAAGTCATATCACGGTACGTTGACGACATTCCTGCCGCCGACCTGAAAAGTCTGATCAATCGATCATATGCAACCTTTACCCACCCTGAAGTCACCCCGGTTGTCCGGCACGACGGCGTTTATATACTCGAACTGTTTCATGGGGTAACCCTGGCTTTCAAGGATGTTGCTCTCCAGTTTCTGGGCAACCTTTTTGAGTACATACTGGCTGAACGGGACCAGACACTGAACATCATCGGTGCAACGTCGGGAGATACCGGCAGTGCCGCCATCCATGGCGTACGCGGTAAAAAGGGCATCTCAATTTTTATCTTGCATCCGCATGGTAAAACCTCAGCAGTACAGGCGCTGCAGATGACGTCTGTTACCGATGCCAATGTTCACAATATTGCCATTCGTGGCACTTTTGATGACTGTCAGGACATGGTAAAGGAGCTATTCGGAGATCTTGCCTTCAAAGAAAAATATTCTCTGGGTGCCGTCAATTCAATCAATTGGGCCCGGGTACTGGCTCAGGTGGTTTATTATTTCTATGCCTGGCTGCGGGTCACTGATGAATCTGCCGCCCCGGTTCACTTTTCGGTGCCAACCGGAAACTTTGGCGACATTTTTGCCGGATATGTTGCCAAAAGAATGGGGCTGCCGATTGACAAACTACTGCTGGCGACCAACGAAAACAATATACTGACCCGTTTCATCAATGCTGCGGACTATTCTCTGGGAAAGGTCGTCGCAACCGCTTCGCCATCCATGGATATTCAGATTGCCTCCAACTTCGAGCGTTACCTGTTCCATCTATTTGACGAAAACAGTGTCCGACTCAAGGAGTCATTTACTGAACTGAAAGAACAGGGGCGTATTTCATTCACCCCTGATGAAATGTCGCAGGTTCGAAAAGATTTTTGTTCCTCTTCCGTTAATCAAGCTGAAACACTTCAGGAAATCCGTGATTTTTATACCGATACCGGCTATCTGCTCGATCCCCATACGGCGGTCGGCGTAAAAGCGGCTCTCGATATGCTTCCGCCGGATTCTTCCAGAGTCTGCCTTGCCACTGCCCACCCGGCAAAATTCAGTGAAACGGTTGAACAGTCGCTCGGGTTTCAGGCTCCGGTGCCGGAATCGGTCAAAGAACTCTATGGAAAGCCGACCAGATGCGAACTCATGGATGCTAACCTGGATAAAGTTCGTAATTTTTTTGTTGCTCAGCTCGGGTAAACAACCCGTACTATGTCAGAAAAAAAGAATATAACCCGGGCCGCCGGGATACTGGGCAGCGCAACGATGCTGTCTCGCATCATGGGCATGGTTCGGGATATGGTGGTATCGCGCCTTTTCGGAGCAGGGCTTGCCACCGATGCGTTTTTTGCGGCTTTTCAGATTCCCAACATGCTGCGCCGTTTTTTTGCCGAAGGGGCCTTGACGGCAGCTTTTGTTCCGACGTTTTCATCAACTCTCTCTCAATGCGGTAAAGACAAGGCCCGGGAGCTTGCCAATATATGTTTCACCCTCCTTACGATTGTTATGGCAGGCATCACTCTCGCCGGAATTATCTTCTCACCAATCATTGTCGGCCTGATGTTTCCCGGTTTCAAGGCTGAGCCGGGAAAGCTGGAGCTGACCATTCTGCTTAATCGCCTGATGTTTCCGTACATTTTCTTTATCAGTCTGGTCGCCCTCTGTATGGGCATTCTTAATACGGTGCGACACTTTTTTACTCCGGCTATATCAACCGTATTTCTGAATATTTCGATGATTCTGGCAGCTCTATGTCTGCATAATTTTTTCGAGGTTCCTGTTACTGCACTGGCTGTCGGTGTCTTGATTGGTGGCTGCCTCCAGCTTGCCATGCAACTGCCGGTTCTCTGGAGTAAAGGTTTTGCAATCACTCCCGATTTCAACTTCAAATCTCCGGACGTTCGACGTATTGCTCTGTTGATGGTACCGTCCATTTTCGGGGTTGGTGTCTATTATCTGAACATAGCTGTCAGCGCCGTGTTGGCCTCTCTGCTGCCACAGGGGAGTGTTTCATATCTCTATTATGCACAGCGTCTCTTTGAGTTCCCTCAGGGCATTTTTACCGTGTCGGTAGCGCAGGCGGTATTGCCGTCAATGAGCAGACAGGTTGCAGATGGTGATATTGCCGGAATGAAGGAGACTCTCTCGTTCGGCATGCGCCTGACTCTTTTTATCACAATCCCGGCCATGGCCGGTTTGATGGTTTGTTCAAAGCCGATTTTCAGTCTGATATTTATGGGTGGTGCTTTCTCCTATGAAAAAGTAGTCAATTCGTCCCTGGCGCTTTTGTACTATTCCCTGGGGCTCTCCTTTGTTGCCTTGACACGTGTGCTGGCGCCGGTATTTTATTCGTTGAAAGACACAAAAACTCCCGTTTTTACGGCGCTCGTAGCCTTTATAGTTAACTTATGTGCAAGTCTTGCACTGATGGGGAGTCTCAAGCATGGCGGACTGGCTCTCGCAACAACCATCTCAGCGTTCTGCAATATGCTGCTGCTGTTCTGGTTTCTCAGGCGCAAGATTGGTTCGTTTGGTGGTCGAGCTATTTTTGTAACTGCGTGCAAATCGAGTGCAGCATCGATTCCAATGACGGCTGTGGTCTGGTACTGCTGTTCAATCGTCGATTGGTCCCAGGAGGGACATAAGGTGTTGAAAGGTTCTGTTCTTGGCGGGTCAATTATCTTCGGAAGCCTCCTTTATATGCTGATCGCAAAATTATTACGTTCGGAAGAAGCGCTTGATGCTGTGTCTTTACTGCGGCGGAAGCTGAAAAAAGGATAAATGGACGTCTTACCGGTTTTTCAGCTCTTGATGGGGGTAGTACAAAAAGGGCGCTGCTAAATATGGACGGAATTGAATTCAAAGGTTTGCCGGTCGTTACAAATCAGCTAGTTATGCACAGGACTTCAAGCAGATAAAAAAATAAAATTAATTACGAAAATGACTTGACAGCGCAAACCCCTATTTTTACTGAATACGTTGTAACTTATTGATAATTATAGCTTTTAATGTTGTATAAAAAAGCGGCATTTCGGATAAAACACTTGCAAAAATATCACTTTTGAATATCGTCAACATTGTTCTCCACAAGTTATCCACATTTTTTGTTGATAAAAATAACAACCCTGTAAAAACAGTTACATTGCCAAAAAAGATTAGTGTTTTCTATCATTTTCGGCACTTTTGGCCTTTTCCCATAACACGTCCATTTCTTCAAGGGTCGCCTTTTGCATCGGAATTCCCTGGCTGAGTAATTCACTTTCAACGTAACTGAAGCGTTTTTGAAAGCGGGTTATTGTTTTACGTAATGCCTCTTCCGGATTGAGATTTAAAAACCTTCCCAGATTCGCAATAGCAAAAAGCAGGTCACCCATCTCGTCTTCCATTCTTGTCGGATTACCTCCTGCCCATGCCTCCTCGAATTCATGCAGTTCCTCCATTACCTTGGCAAAAACCTGATCGGCATGTTCCCAGTCAAATCCGACTCGTGAGGCCTTCTCACTTATTTTATGGGCTTTCATAAGCGCCGGAAGGTGTGCAGGAACTCCTGAAAGAGCTGATGGCCGCTCGTCACCCTTTTCAAGCTTTTTGATCTTCTCCCAGTTTTCAATCTGGGCGTCGCTGTCCTTGATATCAAGATCCCCGAAAACATGGGGATGGCGCCTGATCAACTTTTCACATAATGTTCCAATGACATCATCAATATTGAAGTCTCCGGACTCTTCAGCAATGGCTGCATGAAAAACCGGCTGGAGAAGTAAATCCCCCAACTCCTCTTTAAGATGCTGGGGCGATTTTTCATCGATTGCCTCCATAACCTCATAAGTTTCCTCAATGAGATAGCGGGTAAGGCTCTCATGAGTCTGTTCCGCATCCCAGGGGCAACCGCCAGGGGCTCGCAGCTTACGCATAATAGTAATGAGGTGTTCAAAAGAGTATGGTGGATTCATGGAGATTCCTTTTCGTGTGTGAAAATGGATAACTGTGTAACAGATTGCCTGTTGAGTGCGGTCTTGTCAATGAAACAGGGTTGAAATATGTAGACAATACGTGGCAAAGAATATTATGTTTGCCGACCGAATCCCACTTTTATCAAGTGCAGGAATGTGCATGACCATAGTCAGGTTTACTGAAAATAACTCAATTACTATTCCGACTGAAATAATAAAAAAAATGGGCCTTGTACCTGGTGACTCTCTTGCCCTGGAAGAAGCGAATGGTGAACTTGTTGCGCGGCTTGTCCGGCCTGGCGTGGCTTTATCTGAAAAACCTGATGCGGCTGTTGGTAAAAGCCTTAAAGATACAATTTCCCGAAAAAATCTTGAGACCGGCATCCAGTTTATCAAGGGCATAGGTCCCAAACTAGCCGCTCTTCTGGAAAAGAGGGAAATCCGTACGGTCGAAGATGCTCTCTATCTGTTGCCGCTTCGCTACGAAGACCGTCGCCGACTGATTCCTATATCTTCTCTTTCACCTGGTCAGAGCGCGGTTTTTTCCGGCACTGTTCTGTCTGCTGATGTAGCTACGACCAAAAGTGGGCGTCGGGTTTTTGAAGCGATGGTGCGCGATGAAAGCGGCACCATCGTCTGCAAGTGGTTTCATGCCAATACCGTCTGGATGAAGCGAACCTGGAAGGTCGGACGCATTGGCATATTCAGCGGTGAGGTAAATCAGTTCGGGTATCAGCGGGAAGTCCATCACCCAGATGTGGATTGGCTCCCTGAGGGCGGCGGCATTCAGTCTCTGCTCGACTCGGATCCGGCTAATTTCGGACGGATTGTGCCGGTCTATCCGCTGAGTGAAGGGATACATCAGAAAACAATGCGCCGGGTCATGCGCGAAGTTGTTTCCGGTTTTCTGTCCAACATAGAAAGTGTTGTTCCTTCTGAACTCTGCCCACCGAATTTCCCCCCTCTCCGTGAAGCACTTGGCCAAGTACATTTACCGCCTCCTGAAGCGGATCTTACCGGCCTGAATTGTGGAGAGACACCTGCGCATAAGGCTCTGGCGTTCGACGAGTTTTTCTTCTGGGAATTAGGGCTTGCGCGAAAGAAGCGCGGAGTAGCAATGGAAGTGGGTGTCGCCTTCCAGGTAACGCATCGTTATACCAAAGAACTCGTTCGTATACTTCCGTTCGAATTGACGAACGCTCAGAGAAGAGTGCTGGCTGAAATCAAGGCGGATATGATGGCGCCGCATCCGATGCATCGTCTCGTACAGGGAGATGTAGGAAGCGGCAAGACCCTCGTAGCGTTGATGGCGGCACTGATAGCTGTGGAAAACGATTATCAGGTGGCCATTATGGCTCCAACCGAAATTCTTGCAGAACAGCACTGGCACACCATACACCGCTGGTGTGGACAGATGGGACTGGAAGTAACTCTGATTACGGCCGGACTAAAGGGAAAAGCCAAGAAAGAGGCACTTGAGCGAGTCGCCAATGGCAGTGCCCGGATTGTAATTGGTACCCACGCGGTTATTCAGGAGAAGGTAGAGTTTGCGAAGCTCGGCCTTGGCGTCATTGATGAGCAGCACCGTTTCGGCGTCCTGCAGCGGGGAATCCTCAAAAAGAAAGGGATCAATCCTGATATCCTGGTTATGACGGCAACTCCGATTCCCCGCACACTTGCCATGACCCTCTTCGGAGATCTTGATCTTTCGGTGATAGATGAAATGCCGCCAGGCAGGATTCCTATTGAGACAAAAGTCTTTTTTGAGTCACGTCGCGCCCAACTCTATGATATGATCCGGAAAGAAGTCAGCCAGGGGCGCCAGGTCTATGTTATCTACCCGTTAGTTGAAGAAACTGAAAAAACGGATCTGAAGGCTGCCAGCCAAATGGCTGAACATTTACAGGCGGATGTTTTTCCCGGCCTGCGGGTAGGATTGCTGCACGGCAGATTGACACCGGTGGAAAAAGAAGCGGTTATGGCCTCATTTACGTCACGTGCCTTCGATATTCTGGTTTCTACCACTGTTATCGAGGTCGGCATTGACGTTCCAAATGCAACCCTTATGGTAATAGAGCATTCCGAACGCTTCGGGCTTTCACAGCTTCACCAGCTGAGAGGCAGGGTAGGGCGCGGGAAAGAGAAGTCGTATTGTATTCTGATGACAACCGGAAAATTGTCTGAAGATGGTGAAAAACGATTGCGGGTAATGGAATCAACCAACGACGGTTTCCGTATTGCCGAGGCTGATCTTGAAATCAGGGGACCGGGTGATTTTCTTGGTACTCGCCAGGCAGGTATGCCTGATTTTCGTGTTGCCAACATTTTGCGAGATGGTACCCTGTTGGAAAAAGCCCGTCAGGCGGCTTTTAATCTACTGGAAAGAGATCCTGAACTGGCCGATCCGGCACATTCTCCGTTGCAGGCTGAACTTCTGCGGCGTTGGGGCAAACGGTTGGAGATTGCGACTATAGGGTAGGGGCAGTAATGCAGATAATTACCGTACATAATACTTCAGATAAAATTATTGATGCTTCTGTTGTCACCATCGGGAATTTTGATGGAGTTCATCGCGGCCATGCCGAGATTTTTTCTCATCTGAAGCAAAAAAGTTTGGCTCTTCGTTTGCCGTCAATTGTGGTTACCTTTGAACCGCATCCTCTGAAAATATTAGCGCCTGAATCGGCGCCCGCCATGATAACCACGTTCGAACAAAAGGCCGCTCTTATTGAGGAATTCGGCATTGATTACCTGGTTGCCGTGCCTTTTTCAAAAGAATTCTCCCAATTATCCGCTCATGATTTTGTCGTCTCAATTCTCTGTAGTTCCGTTGGTATGAAACATATTATCATCGGACATGACTACGCTTTTGGCAGAGGGAGAGAAGGGAATTTTGCAACATTGGAGCATCTTGGTGCTCAGAATGGCTTTACCCTTGAAGATTTGCCACCGATTGGTGAGGAGGGTGTTGTTTTCAGCAGCAGTCTTGCCCGATCAGCCATTTCTGATGGTGATGTTGATACTGCGTCTCAAATTCTCGGTCGCTATTACCGGATCTCCGGGACCGTTGTTCATGGACGGGAGATCGGCCAATCCATAGGTTTTCCCACTGCAAATATTTCCACATCCAATGAACTGCTTCCTGCAGACGGTGTGTATGCTGTAATGGTTGAGATTGATGGTCATCGAGTCAAAGGTGCCTGCAATATTGGCTGTAATCCGACTTTTGGTGCGGATACGCGAACAGTCGAGGTGTTTCTTCTGGATTTTTCCGACCGCATTTATGATCACGGCATTTCGCTTCACTTTGTGCAGAGACTTCGACCGGTTCGCAAATTCCCCGATAGTACTGCGCTGAAAAATGCTATTGGTCTGGATGTTTTAAATACTCGCTACATACTGGAAAATCTGAATTCAAATTATCTGAAATTTA
Source organism: Geobacteraceae bacterium (assembly GCA_025355325.1). Lineage (GTDB taxonomy): Bacteria > Desulfobacterota > Desulfuromonadia > Geobacterales > Pseudopelobacteraceae > JACRCG01. The sequence goes on along the minus strand of JANXZX010000007.1, from coordinate 511 downwards.
CTCAATAGATCGGAAACCTGTGCGCACAAAAATTGATCTTAAATTCTGGTTCGGAATTGCCATAAGTGTGTTTTTTATGGCACTGCTTTTTAAAAAAATTGATTTCAAATTATTGGGTAGCGCCCTTCGCTCAGCTGATTATCGCTATATTGCACTGGCTATCATTTTTACTTTTGTAAATTATTTTTTGCGTGCAGTTCGCTGGCGTTATCTGCTCATTTCCGAAAAACTTATTCCGCTTTCCTCCCTTTATTCGGCCACGATTATCGGCTACATGTCAAATAACCTGTTGCCGGCCAGATTAGGTGAGTTTATTCGCGCCTATACGCTTGCCCAACGGGAAAAGCTTGAAACGCCTGCAGTGTTTGCTTCATTGGTTATTGATCGCCTGTTTGACGGATTTACTGTATTGCTGCTGCTTATGGTTACCTTGTTTACCCTGCGGTTGCCGACGGGTGTTGAGGATGCAGCAGGCGCGCTCCGGGCAGGCGGGGCGGTCATGTTTATGTTG
>JANXZX010000005.1 GCA_025355325.1 Geobacteraceae bacterium | reverse complement strand
CGAATCGGAACCGATGCCTTCGCGAACAGCCATGACGTCAGCCCCCATCCGCTCGCATAGTCCGGCGATCTGGTTCATGAAGGATATTCGGGTCGCAAGCATGGCGTTGGCGGCATATTTGGTCATCTCGGCACTGCGGATATCCATGACGATCATGCGGTTTTGCTTCCGCATGAACGGGTCGTAGAGCTCTTTCATGATTTCGGCGGTGCGAACGTTGTCACAACCGATAACTACGCGGTCCGGTTTCATGAAATCGTCAATGGCTGCTCCTTCTTTGAGGAATTCCGGGTTGGATACTACATCAAATTCCAGACCCATACCACGAATGGCCAGCTCTTCCAATACTGCGGTACGTACTTTGTCGGCGGTGCCGACCGGAACGGTAGATTTATCGACGATAATCTTGAAGCCGTTCATGGCGCGACCAATGTCACGGGCAACACCAAGAACGTATTTGAGGTCAGCAGACCCGTCTTCTCCGGGCGGGGTGCCGACGGCAATGAAACAGACCAGTGATGCTTTGACCGCTTCTTCCATGTCTGTAGTAAAGGAGAGGCGCCCCTCTGCCTGATTACGCTGGATCATCTCTTTCAGGCCCGGCTCGTAGATCGGGATGATGCCCTGCTTGAGGTTTTCTATTCTTGATTGATTAATGTCAACGGCAATAACGCTGTTGCCGCTTTCGGCAAAACAGGCTGCAGCTACCAGACCAACATAGCCGGCACCAAATATACAAATTTTCATTTATTGCTCCAAAAACGATATATAATCAGTACTCTATAGCACACTATCCATGTGAAATTCCAGGATTTTAAGCTTAATTCCCCTCATTTTTCATCCGCAACGCCTCGGTATAGGCTTCGCTGCGAGAAACACCTGATATTACAGCAGCTTGCCTGGCAATATCTTTGACCGACAGCGCACCTTCGGCCATCAAACGCCGGAGCACATTTTCCAGAGGTTCGGAATCCGGTGGTGCAGCATCACCCGGTGCGATTAAAATGGCAACTTCTCCGCGCACAATGCCCTGAGAAACCGCTTTGATAACCTGTGATGCGCTGCCGCGGATAAATTCTTCGTACACTTTGGTCAGTTCTCGCGCAACAATCACCTGCCGTTCGCCCATTACTTCGCGAATATCATTCAGAGTATCCAGAAGGCGATGGGGTGCTTCGTAAAGGACCAGGGTGCCCGGCAGGGCACTCATCCCGCCCAGGAACGTGCGCCGTTTCCCCTGACGTGATGGCGGAAAACCGGCAAAAGTGAAAGCGTCGGTCGGCAGGCCGGAGGCAGAAAGAGCCGTCACTGCAGCACAGGCCCCAGGAATCGGAACAACCGGAATATTTTCGGCTACCGCATCTCGAACCAATTGATAACCGGGGTCAGAAACACAGGGGGTACCGGCATCCGAAATCAAGGCCACCGATTTCCCCTGCCGCAGCGCATTTAGAATTCGCTCCCCTTTGATTTGCTGATTATGATCAAAATAGGAAGTCAGTGGCTTGGATATACCGAAATGACTGAGCAGCTTGAGAGAGTGCCGGGTATCCTCGGCGGCGATCAGATCCACTTCACCGAGAATGCGTACGGCACGATAGGTCATGTCTTCCAGATTGCCGATTGGCGTGGCGATTATGTATAGGGTAGCGGCAGTCATCAGCGGTTCGCCAGTGCCAGTTTCAATGCCAGTCCGGCAAAAATTCCTGCGGCGGCTCGATTAAGCATCTTCCGGGCAAAAGCCGATTTCCGAAAATGCTCTCCAAATACTCCCGCCAGAATGCTTATCGCGCCAAAGACGAGTATTGTGGCGATGATGAATATCCCTCCTAAAAGCAGGAACTGCGCGGCCAGCGACCCTTTGGCCGGATCAGCAAACTGCGGCAGAAAGGCAAGAAAAAAGATCGATACTTTTGGATTGGTGATGTTCATGATAATACCACGCCGATAGAGGGCAGCAGGTGCAAGGCTGACTGTGGGGGCATCCGGTCCGTTTGTCGTGTCGGCCCGAAATGAAAGCCACGCCAGATACAGCAGGTAGGCGGCTCCGGCCAGCTTCAACGTTGTGAAGGCCACCGCCGACGCCTTGAAGAGTGCTGCCAGCCCGAACGTTACCGCAGCTGTGTGAAACAGCAATCCGGTGCAGAGTCCCAGCGTTACCAGCAGCCCTGCTTTGCGTCCCTGCTGGGCCGCCTGGGTCATAACAAACAGGTTGTCCGGGCCGGGAGCAAGAGCCAGCAGAACTGAAGTAGTAAAAAACATCATAAGTATTTTTGGATCTAACATCATAGCCTCGGCGGATTGTGAAAGTAATTCCGTGCATAATGGTGTACAAGAAAATGGCTGTCAAGCGTGACGGCTGAAATAATTCAAACCGCGCGGCAACCGTCGCATGCAGAGGACGCTCCATGACCAGAATCACACTCAATAAAAATGAAGATCGCCGTATCAAATCCGGGCACCCTTGGGTATTCAGCAACGAGATCAGGGAAGTGGCGGGCGAACGTACAACAGGAATCACAGCCGAACTGTACGATGCGGCGGGCGGCTTTATCGGCGTCGGCCATTATAACCCTCATTCACTAATCGCCTTCCGGCTCGTTTCACGCCAAAGGGTGGATATCGATACGGCTGCATTCTTTGAAGAGCGCATTTCCGCAGCCCTGTCGCACCGCCAGAAACGCTACCCCGGTTTGGCCACCTTCCGGGCCGTCTATGGCGAGAGTGATTTTCTGCCGGGACTGGTCGTGGATAAATACGGCGATTATCTTTCTGTACAGTTCCTCTCCTCCGGAATGGACAGTCGCCGCGAATTGATCGTAGCGGCACTCGTGAAGGTGCTTGAACCGCGCGGCATTATCGCCCGCAACGATGTGAGCGTCCGTAAACTGGAAGGACTTGAGGAAAAAATCGAGCTTTTATTTGGTGAAATACCTGAACGCGTCGATATGGAGGAAAACGGACTCCGCTTTCAGGTTAATCTGCGGGAAGGCCAGAAGACCGGCGGTTTTCTGGATCAGAAGCAGAACCATCTGCTGCTTCGTGAAATCAGCGCCGGGAAGGATGTTCTTGACTGTTTCTGCTACACCGGCGGATGGGCGGTGCATGCGGCCTCATTCGGAGCAAAATCAGCGTTGGGGCTTGATATTTCGGCACGCGCTGTGGGGCAGGCCAGCAGCCATTCCAAACTGAACAAAGTTTCCGATCGGGTGCGCTTTGAGGAGTGCGACGCCTTTGAGCGGCTCCGCTCGCTGCATCAGGAGGGGCGCCGTTTCGGCGTGATTGTGATGGACCCGCCCGCTTTCGTAAAAAGCCGCAAGAACATCGCCGAAGCGACCAAAGGGTACCTGACCGTCAACCGTCGGGCACTGGAATTGCTGGAGCCGGGCGGGTATCTGATCACCTGCTCCTGCTCATACCACATGGGGCGCGAGGCATTCCGCGACATGCTGATTCAGGCTGCCCGCCTGGCAAAGCGCGAAGTGCGGTTGGTTGAAACCTGTAGTCAGGCGGCCGATCATCCGGTGCTTCTGTCGTTCCCGGAATCGGAATATCTGAAGTGTTTTGTGCTGCAGGCGGTCTGATAACGCAGGCATTGCATCAAAACAACCGCTTGACGTTTAACGTTTGGCGTTATAGAATCCTTCCATGATCAAAACATTTCGTTGCAGAAACACAAAAGCATTGTTTGATGGTGAGTGCCCGCTCAGATTCAAAGCATTTGCCAGAGCAGCTGAACGTAAGCTGCAAATGTTGGATGATGCATATGCTATTGAGGATCTTCGTGTTCCACCGGGCAATCGACTGGAGGCTTTGCACGGAAACCGAAAGGGGCAATGGAGTATCCGTATAAATGACCAGTGGCGTTTGTGTTTCCGTTTAGAGGTCGGTAATGCGTTTGATGTAGAGATAGTTGATTATCATTGAGGAGACGACTATGACCCCGAAAAACAATATGCGACCCATTCATCCCGGCGAAGTATTACGCGAAGAGTTTTTAATCCCCCTCGGCATGAGCGCTCATGCACTGGCTCTGGAACTTAAGGTCCCGGCGCCACGCATTAATGAAATTGTGCGAGAGCGCCGCGCTGTAACACCTGACACTGCTCTCAGGCTTGCCCGCTACTTTGGCACTACTCCGCAATTTTGGATGAATCTGCAAACCAGCTACGATTTAAAATTCGCAGAGATTAAAATTGGGTCAAAAATCATCACTGAAGTTCACATGCGACTTGCTGCTTAACATTGTATATCTACTAATCAAATCATCCGTTTCAATTCATCCAGCAGATTAAGTGCTTCCAGCGGCGTTAACGTGGCAATATTGAGTTTTTTCAGGCGGTGGCGCAGTTGGTCTTCACTGACTTCAAACAGCGAGAACTGGGGCGACGGTTCACGGGCGGGCTTTTTACTGCTTTTGGCCAGTCTCGGGGCCCCTTCCTCGAACTCTCCGCTCTCCAGATTACGGAGAATTTCCTTGGCCCGCTCGATGACATCCGCCGGCATACCGGCAAGACGGGCTACCTGGATACCGTAGGAATGTGATGCTCCGCCAGGGATAATCGTGCGCAGGAATATAACCTGATCGTTCCACTCGCGCACCGCTACGGTAAAGTTTTTGATCCGCTCGCGGGTCACGGCCAGTTCGGTCAATTCGTGGTAGTGGGTTGCGAAAAGGGTACGACTGCGGCAGGTCGGAGTGTCGTGGATGTATTCCGCCACAGCCCAGGCGATGGAGACCCCGTCAAAAGTCGAGGTGCCGCGACCGATTTCGTCCATGATAATCAGACTGCGGGGAGTGGCGTTGCGGAGGATTCCGGCCGCCTCCATCATTTCCAGCATGAAGGTGGATTGGCCGCGAGCCAGGTTGTCGCCTGCGCCGACACGGGTAAAAATGCGGTCGGCAATGCCAATGCGGGCCGAGGCAGCCGGGACAAAACTGCCCGCTTGCGCCATCAGGGTGATCAGCGCCACCTGGCGCATATACGTCGATTTACCGGCCATGTTGGGCCCGGTAATCATCAGCAGCTGGTTCGTTTCTCCATCAAGCAGGGTGTCGTTCGGCACGAAGCGCTCTCCCAGCTTCATCGCTTCAATTACCGGATGGCGTCCGTCACGGATGTCGATGACATCAGACTCATCCACCTGCGGCTTGCAGTAGTTGCGCTCGTCGGCAACCGTTGCAAGAGAAAGCAGAACGTCCAGATTCGCCAGACCATCTGCGGTGCGGGCAATCCGCTCGGCCTGAACGGAAACCTGCTCGCGAATTTCCTGAAACAGTCGCGAACTCATTCCTCCACCGAGGAT